>NZ_LTAB01000022.1:0-75696 GCF_001580035.1 Sphingobium sp. 22B
CAGCGATAATAACGCCGCTTGGCGGTCTGATAGGGACCGAACTTCTCSGGTAGATCGCGCCAGCGTCCCCCTGAACGCGCCAGCCAGAGCAAGGCGTCRAGAAACAACCGTCCGTCACTGCGRGGACCRCGCTTGCCCTTGCGCCCTCCCGGAACGAACTCCCGCAGCCGCTCCCACTGATCATCCCGCAGCACTTCGCCTTCCACGCCAGCCTCCAAAAGCCAGCCTTGAAKCACAAATCCAAACCGTCGTGAATCCCTAAAATGTCACTACGGCCTAGAGCCCGCTGCGTTAAATCGTACGCAGGCCGCGCGCTCCTAAGCTTTTGTCGTCGCATCGTTTTAAACGCAAAACCGGTTCCCACTTTTGCGCACGATGCTCTGGCGATCATCCCCGGGCATGACCCGGCAGTATTGAAACCTGCCATGTTCCTGCCTTCGCAGGCGCATGGTACGTCCAAATCCCTCAATCTTCCTGATGATAGCGGCTGAGCCTGCGGATGAAGCCGATCAGACCCGTCTGGCGGCTGCGCTTCATGCGTTCGGCGTGCAGGATCGTCTGGACGCGCCGGAAGCAATCCTCCGCATCGACATTGCACAGGACATAATCATAGCCGTCCCAGTGCGCGATCTCTCCCGCCGCGCGGGCCATGCGGCCTTCGATCACCTCATTGCTGTCCGTCGCCCGTCCGCGCAGGCGACGCTCCAGCTCCTCCATCGACGGCGGCAGGATGAACACCCGCACCACGTCACCGCCCGCAATCTGGTGGAGTTGCTGCGCGCCCTGCCAATCGATGTCGAACAGAACGTCGCGGCCGGACTTCAGCATCGCCTCCACCGGAGCGCGGGGCGTGCCGTAGCGCTGCCCGAAGACATGCGCCCATTCCAGGAATTCGTGATCGGCGGTCATCCGCCGGAATTCCTCCAGATCGACGAAATGATAATCCTTGCCGTCGACCTCCCCCGGCCGCATCGGCCGCGTGGTCGCGGAAACCGACATGGCAAGATCCGGCTCCGCAGCCAGCAGCTTGCGCGCGATGGTGGATTTACCGGCGCCAGAGGGCGAGGAAAGAACGAACAGGACGCCGCGGCGCTTGAAATCGGGCGTCTCTATGGAGATGCTGTCGGCCATGGCCGCTCTTGGCGTCATGGACGGGATTTGGCAAGGGGGACTGTCGCGCCGTCAGCCCTTGCGGGCCTTGCGCGCTTCCTCGATCAGGATCGGCGGCGGACTGCCGTCCGGCAGGGCCTTGACCTTGCGCTTGCGATCCGCCTCGCGCTTCGCCTCATAGACCTTTCCGGCCATATAGGCGCCCGTCACGAACAGCGTGCCCATGGGATGACGCATGATGAGCCGCTTGGCCCCCATGCCGGCCAGCAGGCCGATCACGCCCTTCTTGCCGGTATCGGCGGCCACCCGCGCCGCGACGACGGTCGCACCGACGCGGGCCGCCTTTCGGAGCAGCCCGTCCTTGCGGGGCGGGCGGACGGCGATCAGCGGCTGGTCGGGCGATTTTTTCCTCATGGGACATCAATGTACCGCAGCGCGACCGGTTCCACCATGCCGATGTGGATCAGACCATATTTTCGGGCCGGACAAGCCGGTCGAAGCTTTCCCCATCGACCAACCCCAATTGCAGGCCCGCCTCCTTCAGCGTCAGCCCTTCGGCATGGGCGTGTTTCGCGATCCTGGCGGCATTGTCATAGCCGATTTCGGGCGCGAGCGCGGTGACCAGCATCAGCGACCGGTCGACCAGCTCGGCAATCCGCCTCTCATTCGCCTCCAGCCCGTCGACGCAGCGTTCTGCGAAACTGTCCATGCCGACGCTGAGCAGATGGATAGACCGCAGCACCGCCGCGCCGATCATCGGCTTGAAGACATTGAGTTCCAGATGCCCCTGAAGGCCGCCGACCGTCGCCGCCTGATGATTGCCGATGACCTGCGCGGCGACCATGGTCAGCATCTC
This sequence comes from Sphingobium sp. 22B, assembly GCF_001580035.1. Taxonomy (NCBI): domain Bacteria; kingdom Pseudomonadati; phylum Pseudomonadota; class Alphaproteobacteria; order Sphingomonadales; family Sphingobiaceae; genus Sphingobium; species Sphingobium sp. 22B. The sequence goes on from NZ_LTAB01000022.1 coordinate 1,967, forward strand.
GCACTGGGTGGGATTGACCTTGCCGGGCATGATCGAACTGCCCGGTTCATTGGCCGGCAGGTCGAGTTCGCCAAGGCCCGAGCGCGGGCCGCTGCCCAGCAGGCGGATGTCGTTGGCGATCTTGGTCAGCGCCACTGCCAGCGTCGCCAGGGTGGAGGACAGGTGCACCAGCGGATCGTTGGAGGCGAGCGCCTCGAACTTGTTGTCGGCGGTCCGGAACGGCAGGCCGGTCAGGGCCGCGATTTCCTTCGCCACCGCCACGTCGAAGCCCGCGGGCGCGTTGAGGCCGGTGCCGACCGCCGTGCCGCCCTGCGCCAGCGCCATCATGCCGTGCATGACCGCCGGCTCGATCCGCTTGCGGCTGCGGTAGAGTTGATGGGCATAGCCGGAAAATTCCTGGCCCAGCGTCAGCGGCGTCGCGTCCTGCAGATGGGTGCGGCCGATCTTCACGATGCCCTCCCACGCCTTCGCCCTGGCGTCTAGGGCGGCGTGGAGCCGGTCGAGCGCCGGGAACAGGGCCGCCGTGGCGGCCCGCGCCGCCGCAATGTGCAGGGCGGTCGGGAAGCTGTCATTGGACGACTGGCCCATATTCACATGGTCGTTGGGGTGGACCGGGCTCTTGCCGCCGCGCTTGCCGGTCAGGGCCTCATTGGCGATGCCCGCGATCACCTCATTGACGTTCATGTTGGATTGGGTGCCGCTGCCGGTCTGCCAGATGACGAGCGGGAACTGGTCGTCATGGTTGCCCGCGACGACCTGCGCCGCCGCCGCCTCGATTGCATCCGCCAGGTCCGAATCGAGTCCGTGTCCTCGATTGACCCGCGCCGCTGCCTGTTTCACGATGGCCAGCGCGTGGACGATGCCGATCGGCATGCGTTCTCCGGGGCCGAAGGGGAAATTCTCGATGCTCCGCTGGGTCTGCGCGCCCCAATAGGCGCTGGCGGGTACTTCGATGGCGCCGATGCTGTCGGTTTCGGTGCGGCTGTCGTTCAAGTCGGGCACTCCCATGATGTCGCCGGAGTGCCGTCAATCTGGGGAGCCCCCGCCCCTGTTTCCAGCCTTATTTCTTCTTGCCGAAGTCCACGGTCACGACATTGGAGCCGTCCTCCGTCGTCACCTGCGGCGCGTCATTTTCCGCCTCTTCATGCGGTTCGGGCGCAATGTCGGCCTGCGCCTGGAACTGGAGCGCGAAATTCACCGCCGGATCGACGAAGGCCGTGATCGCGGCGAAGGGAATATGCAGATGCGCCGCCACCTGGTTGAAGGTCAGGCTGACCCCGAAGGCGTCGTCGCTGACCTTCAGGTCCCAGAATTTGTTCTGGAGAACGATGGTCATTTCGTCGGGGAAGCGTTCGACCAGATGGCGCGGAATATCGACCCCGGCCGCCTGCGTCTTGAACGTGATGTAGAAATGATGCGCGCCGGGAAGGCCGCCCGTCCGTTCGATTTCCCCCAGCACGCGGCCGACGACGGCGCGCAGGGCCTCCTGCACGATTTCGTCATAGGGAATCAGGCTGTCGGGCAGGTCGTCGCTCATGCGCCAATGTCCTAACGGCGCGGCGGCGCGGGTCAAGTGCGCGCTATAGGTGCAACGCCACATTGCAACGGCCGTCCACTTCGTTATAGGGCGCTGCCATGCGCACGGCCGACATTCACCGCAACACTGCGGAAACGCAGATCGACGTGACCGTCAACCTGGACGGCACCGGCATCTACACCGTTTCGACGGGCATCGGTTTCCTGGATCACATGATCGAGCAACTGTCGCGTCACTCGCTGATCGACATGGACGTGAAGACCGTCGGCGACCTGCATGTGGACCAGCATCACACGACCGAGGACACGGCCATCGCCATTGGCGAGGCGGTGGCGAAGGCGCTGGGCGACAAGCGCGGCATTTCCCGCTACGGCAGCGTCTATTCCCCGATGGACGAGACGCTGACCCGCGTGTCGCTGGACATTTCGGGACGCCCCTGGCTGGTGTTCAAGGTGGACTTCACCGTGCAGCGCATCGGGGAATGGGACAGCGAGATGGTGGAGCATTTCTTCCACAGCTTCGCCCAGGCCGCCGGGATCACGCTGCACATCGAAAATCTCTACGGCAGCAACAACCATCATATCGTCGAAAGCTGCTTCAAGGGCCTTGCCCGCGCGTTGCGGCAGGCGGTGGAGATCGACCCGCGCAAGGCCGACGCCATTCCTTCGACCAAGGGAATGTTGTGACCGCGCTTGCCCTGATCGACTATGGCGCGGGCAACCTTCATTCGGTGCACAACGCCCTGCGCAAGGCGGGGGCGGACGACGCCGTCATCACCGCCGATCCGGATGTCGTGGCAGGGGCGGACCGCATCGTCCTGCCGGGCGTCGGCGCCTTCCGCGCCTGCCGCGATGCGCTGGTCGCGATTCCCGGCATGGTGGAGGCGATGAACGAGGCCGTCCGCCAGCGCGGCGTCCCCTTTCTGGGCGTGTGCGTGGGCATGCAGTTGCTGGCCGATGCGGGGGAAGAGTTCGGCCGGCACGAGGGGCTGGGCTGGATAGGCGGCACCGTCCGGCTGATCGAGCCGCGCGATCCGGCGATCAAGGTGCCGCACATGGGCTGGAACGACGTGGCCCTGCGCGGCACGCCTCCGCTGCTGGAAGCGGGCGAGGCCTATTTCCTGCACAGCTATCATTTCGAAGCCGCCGACCCGGCGCATGTCGCCGCCGTCACCGATCATGGCGGGCCGCTGGTCGCGGCGGTGGCGCGCGACACCATCATCGGCTGTCAGTTTCACCCGGAAAAGAGCCAGAGCTACGGCCTTTCCTTCCTCTCCCGTTTTCTGGATTGGCGTCCATGAGCCTGATCGTTTTTCCCGCCATCGACCTCAAGGGCGGCCAGGTCGTGCGCCTGGCCGAAGGCGACATGAACCGCGCCACCGTCTATGGCGACAATCCCGCCGCCCAGGCGATATTGTTCGCGGAAGCGGGCGCGCAGCATCTGCATGTGGTCGATCTGGACGGCAGCTTCGCGGGCCATGCGGTCAATGCCGAAGCGGTCGAGGCCATCGTGGCGGCCTTTCCCGGCCATGTGCAGCTGGGCGGGGGCATCCGCAACCGGGAGGCGGTGGAGCGCTGGTTCGACCTGGGCGTGTCGCGCATCGTCATCGGCACGGCGGCCCTGAAGGACCCGGGCTTCGTCAAGGCGGCGGCACAGGACTTCCCCGGCGGGATCGTGGTGGCGGTGGATGCGCGGGACGGCTTCGTCGCGACGGACGGCTGGGCGGAGAAGTCCGACATGCCGGTGGTCGACCTTGCCCGCCGGTTCGAGGATGCGGGCGTCGCCAGCCTGCTGTTCACCGATGTCGGCCGCGACGGCCTGCTCAAGGGCTGCAACATCGATGCGACCGTCGATCTGGCCCGCGCCACGGACATTCCGGTGATCGCCAGCGGCGGCGTCGCGGGGATCGCGGACATCCGGGTGCTGAGCCTGCATGCCGACGAGGGCATTGAAGGCGTGATCACGGGCCGCGCGCTCTATGACGGGCGGCTGGACCTGAAGGCGGCGCTGGCGGTGGCGCAGGCGGCCGCATGACCGTCCGCACCCGCGTCATCCCCTGCCTGGACGTCGCCAATGGCCGCGTGGTCAAGGGCGTGAACTTCATCGATCTGCGCGACGCGGGCGATCCGGTCGAGCAGGCGAAGATTTACGACGCGGCGGGCGCGGATGAACTCTGCTTCCTGGACATCACCGCCACGCATGAGGCGCGCGGCACGATCATCGACGTGGTTCGGCGCACGGCGGAGGTCTGCTTCATGCCGGTGACGGTGGGCGGGGGCGTGCGCAGTCCGGAGGATGCCCGCGCCCTGCTGCTCGCGGGTGCGGACAAGGTCGCGGTGAACAGCGCGGCCGTCACCCGGCCCGAGGTGGTGGCGGACATCGCCGACCGCTTCGGCAGCCAGTGCGTCGTCGGCTCGGTCGATGCGCGGCGGGTGGGCGATGGCCGCTGGGAAATCTTCACCCATGGCGGCCGCAAGCCGACCGGCATCGATGCGCTGGAGCATGCGGTGCGGCTTGCCCAACTGGGCGCGGGCGAACTGCTGGTCACGTCCATGGACGGCGACGGGACCAAGGCGGGCTATGACCTTGCCCTTACCCGCGCCATTGCCGATGCGGTTTCGATTCCGGTCATCGCCAGCGGCGGCGTCGGGACGCTCGATCATCTGGTCGAAGGCGTGGTGGAAGGCCATGCCAGCGCGGTGCTCGCGGCGTCCATATTTCATTTCGGTCAACATAGCATTGCTGAAGCGCATCAGGCGCTGGCGGCCGCCGGCATTGCCGTCCGGACCGCCTGACCGACCCGATACCGCCGAAAAGCGTCGGTTGCCTTTACATTAACCCAGATCGGCAGGTCCATGTTAACCATGATAGCCCCGTTCCGCCTCCAATTAATGGAACTGGCACGGTGCCTGCACCTCTTCCCGCACCTGACTCAATCAACAGCGGGGTGAAGATGATGAATGTGAACAAGCTGTTTCTGGCCGCTGGCGTGGCCGCTCTGATGGGCGCGGCGGCTCCGGCGGAAGCGACCTGGTGCTGGGGCAAGAAGTGCGGCGGCTCCAGCAGCTCGGGCGGTTCCTCGTCCGGCGGCACGCCGACGCCGGTGCCCGAACCGGAGCAGATGGCGCTGTTCGGCCTTGGCGCCGCGGTGCTGGGCGCGCGGGTTTTCGTCGCCCGCCGCAAGCGCAAGTAAGTTTTCGTTTGACGGTTTGCGCGCGTGGCGCTTGATGGCGCCATGCGCGCGACCCTATTTAATCTTGAACGGACCATCCGCCAGCGGCGGCAGGCCGATCCCGATCAGTCCTATGTGGCCAAGCTGACCGCCAGGGGGCGCGGCAAGATCGCCCAGAAGCTGGGCGAAGAGGCCGTGGAGACGGTGATCGCCGCCATGGCGGCGGACCGCGAAGGCGCGATCGGCGAAAGCGCAGACCTGCTGTTCCATCTGCTGGTGCTGCTGGCCGACCTCGACATCGCGCTGGACGAAGTGCTGGACGAACTCGACCGGCGCGAGGGCGTGTCGGGGATCGCGGAAAAGGCGTCGCGCAAGGGCGATTGAGCGCCCTTCCCGGAAAGATATTGCCGTTCCGGCGTTTGTCCGTCAGCCTCTCGATCTTTGAGAGGACAGGAGGGCATATGTTCAAGACCCTGTTGGGCGGCCTGATCGGCGGCGTCGCCATGTATCTCGTCGGCTTCCTCTTCTGGGGGACGCCGCTGAGCGCGCTCGCCTTTCATCGCGCGGAGTCCGCCGCCGGCAGCAATTTGCAGGCGGCCCTGGCGCAGGCGCTGACGCCGTCGGGCACCGGCGTCTATGTGATTCCCGACCCGGCGACCGCGCAGGGCACCATCCTCTATGGCAAGGGGCCGGTCGCCACGGTCTTCTACAACAACAGCGGATTTCCGGTGACCGATGCCGGGGCGCTGATCGGCGGCCTGATCCTGGCGCTGGTCGTCGGCATCGTCATTGCGCTGATGCTGCGGATCGTGAGCGGCGATCTGGCTGGACGGGCGAGAGCGACGGTCCTGTTCGCGCTGGCGGCCGTGCTGTGGCTGCATATCGGGCAAGCGGTGTTCAACCATGCGCCCTGGGGCTATATACTTTATCTGGCCTTCAGCGATTTCGCGGCGCTGGTCGCGGCAGGACTGGTCGCGGCAAAAATCATGGAGAGCAGGCAGGCCGCCGGTTCCGACGCCACGGGGGAGGCAACGCTGCATTAAGCGCGGAAGGAGGCTTGCCGACTTTCCGCTTGCCTTGCTGAACAGGCAAATGGCTCGTGAGAGCCTTCGCAGGAACATGGCGCGCTCAGCGGCAGCTATCGGCCATCACCCGCCTCTTCCGCCAGGCGGATCATGCAATCGGCGTGGCGCCGGGCGATGGCCATGCGGTCTTCGCCATAGCCGCCGCCCATGGTGCTGGCGAGCGGGATGCCGCGGCGGCGCGCGGCGCGCATCACGGCGCGGTCGCGGCGGTCCAGCCCGGCATCGCTCAGCGCCAGGCGGCCGAGGCGATCGTCTTCATGCGGGTCGACCCCGGCCTGGTAGAGGATCAGATCAGGCCGGAAATCGTCGAGCACGGGCGGGAGGGCCCTTATCAGCGCCTCCATATAAGCCTCATCGCCCGTGCCGTCGGGCAGGCCGATGTCGAGTGTCGAGCGGGCCTTGCGCACGGGGAAGTTGCGGTCCGCATGGATGGACAGGGTGAATATGTCCCCTCGCCCGCCGGTCAGCACGGCCGTGCCGTCGCCCTGATGCACGTCGAGGTCGAGGATCAATATCCGGTGCGCATCCCCCTCCGCGATCAGCCGGTTGGCAGCGATGGCAAGGTCGTTGAACACGCAATATCCCGCGCCGCTGCCGGGCAGTGCATGATGGCTGCCGCCCGCAGCATTGGCCGCATAGCCATGGCGCATGGCGAGCCGCGCCGCCAGCCATGTGCCGCCGGGCGACAGCATCGAACGGCGCGCCACCCGCTCCGTCACCGGAAAACCGATCCGTCTTTCCTTTTCGCGCGGCACGGTCTGCGTCGCGACCTGCTCGACATAATCGGGGTCGTGGACCGCCTCTATCCAGACGCGCGGCATGGGGGCGGGTTCATGCACGGTAAAGGGTGCGGCCGCCATGGTCAGCGCCTCCATCACCAGCCCATATTTGTCGAAGCGAAAGGAACTGCCCGCTGTTGCCGGAGAGACATAGGCCGGATGGTGAACGACGTGCAGCATCATCTTTTCCGCTATCTTCGAGTTTGAACGATGCGGGCTTTGCGCTATCTGGTCCAGCATGAACCGTCCTGAAATGATCCGTTTTTCCGTAATTTCCCTGCTGGGCGCCGTCGCGGTGCCGGCGGTGGCGCAACCGCCGGCCGTCGCACCGACCATGCCCGCCCCGTCGGCGCAGCCCCCCGCCCCGCAGGTCATCCTGCCTCCGGCCATGGTGACGCCACCGCCCGTGCCGCTGCCGCAACCCTCGGCAGCGCAGGAAAAATGGCTGAACGAGTGGCTGAAGGGCGGCGCGGTCCAAGGGTTGATGGCGCGCGCCAGAGCGACCGGAGAACTGAAGGGAGAGGCGCTTCTGTCCGCCGTGCTGGACCGGGCGAAGGCGCTCAGCACCGGGCGCGTGGATACCGCCGACTTCCTGGAGATCTGGGCGTTGCGCCCGGCGCGGTTCGATCCCCGGCCCGGCCTTGCCAAGGCGATCAGCGAGGACAGGCTGCCGCAATGGGCGCTCAGCCTGACGCCGCCCTATGCCGGCTATGACGGGCTGCGCAAGGGGCTCGCCAATTACGAACGCATTCGCGATGCGGGCGGCTGGCCCACCCTCACCGCGCAATCCTCCCCCGATGCCGTGCGGGCGCGCATCGCCATAGAGGACAAGAGCGTCACGCCCGGCGAAAAGCTGGTCGATGTGCTGCAACGGGCGCAGCGGCGCTATGGCCTCAACCCCACCGGCCTGCTGGACGCCCGGACGCTCAGGGAGCTGAACGTGCCGGTGGATGATCGCATCGCCGCGATCATGGCGAATATGGAACGCTGGCGCTGGATGCCGCGCGAATTGCCGGTCAACCGGGTGCAGGTGAATATCGCCGCCGCCGTGCTGACGGTGTTCGAGGGCGACCAGCCGGTGACGTCGATGCGCGCGGTGACGGGCTCGCCGGACAATGCGACACCGATGCTGTCGTCCAGCATCCATTCGATCGTGGTCAACCCGCCGTGGAACGTCCCCTCCTCCATCGCGAAGCGCGAATTGTGGCCAAAGGGGCGCGCGACACTGATCCGGCAGGGGTACAAGATCGTCGGCACGCCGGAAACCGGAGAGCGGATCGTGCAGCCCGCCGGCCCGAACAGCGCGCTCGGCCGGTTGAAGTTCGACTTCAACAATCCCTTCGCCGTCTACCTGCACGACACGCCGTCGCGGGCAAAGTTTTCAAGCTATGACCGGCTGGCCAGCCATGGCTGCATCCGCCTGGAAAAGCCCGTCCCGCTGGCGGAGCTGATGGTGGCGGGCAATCCCGACCTTGCCGGCAAGATCCAGTCGCTGATCGACGCGGGCAAGACCCAGCGGGTGTCGCTGCCCAAGGAAGTGGCGGTGTACCTGCTTTACTGGACCGCCTTCGCCAGCAATAACGGGACGATGAGCTTCCGTTCCGATCCCTATGGCTGGGACAAGCTGCTGGCGGCGAAGATCGAGGCGTCCAGCCGCCGGGTCGACCCGACCGCCGCGCCCGCCACCTCCATCGCATCCAAGGACTGATCTTCATGCGCAAATTCGCCCTTATCGCCCTTGCCGGGACGCTTGCCCTCGCCGCCTGCGGCAAGAAGGAGGAAGAGGCGCCCGCGACCAACAATCTGGTCGAGCCGCCGGTCGAAAATGTGATTGAGGAGGAACCGGTGGCCCCCGCTCCCGAGCCGGGCAACAATGCGGCCGCGCCGGAACCTGCGCCGCCGCCGAGCATTTCCGAACAGCAGCAGATCGAGGACGACGCCGCCGCGACAGGCATGACGGCGCGCCTTGGCCAGGACGGCGCAGACGAAGGCGCGAACGCCACCGAATAGGGGCCCGCGCCATCGGCCGGAGTCTTCCCGCCCCGGAAAGGAGGCGGGACGGCGGCGGCGATCCTGCGCCGCCCTTGGACTGGCGCTGCTCCTTTGCTATATTGCGATTCATGGATCGTCGTAGTTTTACCAAGCTCGCTTTGAGCGGGCTGGCATTTTCGTTTCTTGCCGACAGTGCCGGGCGGGCCGCTCCGCTGGGCGAAACGCAGCCACAGCCGGCAGTTCCTCCCGCACCGCGTCCGGCTTCGCCGGGGCCGCTCGCGACCCAGCCCTATGCGAAACTGCTGGAGCGGGCAAAGGCCGCGCTGGACCAGCATGGGCATATGTTCACCCTGCGGGACCGGGTGGCGCTGGCCGATTTCAATGCGCCGTCGCGCGAATTGCGCTTCCATGTGGTCGACCTGATCGGCGGGCAGGCAAGTTCCTATCTGGTTGCCCATGGCCGCGGTTCCGACCCCGAGCATTCGGGATGGCTCCACAGCTTTTCCAATGAACCCAATTCACTGGCGAGCAGTTCGGGCGCTTTCAAGACCGGCGAAATCTATGAGGGCCAGCATGGCCGGGCGATGCGCCTGGCCGGGCTCGATCCACAGAACAACAATGCGGAGATGCGCGCCATCGTCGTGCATGGCGCGGACTATGTCAGCGAGAACCATATCGCGACCTGGGGCAAGATCGGCCGCAGCGAGGGCTGTTTCGCGCTTGCCCGCCATATGCTGCCGCAATTCATCGGCCTGATGGGGCCGGGGCGGCTGCTCTATGCCGACAAGATCATGGGCCTGACGGCTTAGGCGCAGAGCGTTACCTGTCCCGTTCGCACAGGGTCGGACAGGTTGAAATGGCCTGCTCCCTCGCGGGGGCAGGTTCACCGTTGGACAAATAGGGCGTCGTGCGCAAAAGTGGGAACCGGTTTTGCGTTTTAAAAGCATGCGACAACAAAAGCTTGGAGCGCACGGCCTGCGTCCGATTTAACGCAGCGCGCTCTAAATAGCGGCGTCAGCCGGCCTTGGCGCCCGTCATCGCCTCGATAGACGGTTTGTTCATCGCGTCGATGGTGCCGTCGCTCAGCATCGCCTTGCCCATTTTCAGCGCTTCGGCGGACAGGGCCGGGTCGTTGCCGGTCTGGCTGACCCCGATCAGTGCGGATAGCAGGATGTTGCGGGACACCGCGTCCCCGGCCTTTTCCGCGACGGACCTGCGCGCGAGGGTCAGCGCCTCCTGATAGAGGGGATCGGCCCCGGTCCTGTCATTGCCGGCCAGCTTCTGATTGCCCATCTGGATCAAGATGCCGGCGAAGATATTGCGGCTGGCGGCATCGGCGGGCTTTGCCTCCACCAGCTTGCGCCAATGGGGCGCGGATTCGGTATAGAGCGCGATCACCCTGTCCATCCTGCCCAGCGCGCCCTGCGCCGCCGCATCAGCGTAAAGCGCGTTGGCGAGGAAATTCACATTTTCGATCCTGGCGGGGTCGAGTTCCACGGCCGTGCGGATAGCGGGCAGTGCGGCTTCATATTTCGCGGCGGCGCCGGCATTGTCGCCGGCCTGCTGCGCGGTCTGTCCCGCGGTGAAATCAGTGACCGCCCGGTTGAAGGCCGCGATCTGTTCCGAACTCATCCGACCGGCGGCGGGAGCCGCCTGCCCCGCCTGCTGGGCAAGCGCCGGGGCCGCCAGCGCCAGCGGCGCGGACAGGGCGATCAGGACGAAAAGAGAAAAACGGGGCGGCAAAATGGAGCACTCCTCGGTCTTGCGAAAAAAGCGGGCTTCGGGGCCGCCCGCCTGTCGATATTGAACGAAGACGCTGCGTCATTCCCACCCGGTCAGGCGCGGACCATCTCGCAAAAGGCTCGGGCCATGGCAAATTCGTTCCTGCGCTGCGCCGACTGGGCGGCGGCTTCCTTGTCCTCACCCCATTGTTCGACTTCCCAGGCTTCGTCGATTTCGGACGCCGTCCAGATCAGGTCGGCGTCATGGCCCCCCTCCACCACCGCCAGACCGCAGACGAGCGAGCCGGACAGCGTCACCAGCGTCGACAGCCCCGCCAGGGTGAAAGGGTCGAGAACCGCCACGGCAGCCGCCAGCCGCTCCAGCGTTTCGGTCGGCTGGGCCACCGGAACGATGCCCTGCGTCACCCGGAACGCGACGTCGTAGCGGGTCGTCGCCCATTCCAGCAGCGGGTCCCAGGCCGCGGCCTCTCGAGCGATCAGTTCGGCCGGCCCCTCCGCACGATAGCAGAGCAGATCGCTTTCGGCATAGCGGGCGATGCCTGCGGCAAAACTCCCGCTATTGGGCGCGATCTGGTCTATGGCGCCGTTGGCGAGCCCGGTGAACGGCATGGATCGGGGGTCGACCGTGTCGCCCTGCGCGCGCCATTCTTCGGCGATCGCCTCTGCAAGCCCCTGGGTGGGCAGCGCCAGCGGCGCGCGGCCGGGCGTGCGGACCGGGCGGCCGTCGAGGCGGATTTCGAAACCGGATTCAACCGCGACGACGGCGGCATCCTGGTAGAAGCGTTTCATGATTGCGGCGGTTTCCTGAACAGCGCGAGCAGCAGGCGCGGGACGATGACGAACTGGAACAGGCCGACGATGACGAAGATCGCGCCCATCGCCTTCGCCTTGTTCCCCTGCACCCAATGGAAGCGCTGCATCAGCACCAGGAAGCCGAACATCACCAGCAGCGCGCCCGACAGGCGGAACAGGCCGAGCGCGAAGAAACGCTGGCGAGCGACCTTTCCCGGGTCGGCGGGAGGAACGGGCGGCATGTCGGTCATCGGGAGCGGCTGTCGGGCGAAGGGCCATGGGGGGCGTGGATATGGCCGCGCAGCTCCGCGCTGTCCATGGCGACGCTGTGCGCGCCGGCGTCCATCAGATCCTGCGGCGTGTGATAGCCCCAGCCCACGCCCAGCGCCCGTGTGCCGGCGGACAGCGCCATGTCGATGTCGAAGCTGGTGTCGCCGATCATCACCGTGCTTTCCGGTGCCACTCCTGCTTCGGCCATGGCGGTCAGCAGCATGGAGGGATGCGGCTTCGACGGATGGCGGTCGGCGGTCTGCAACGTCACGAAATGGGCGTGGATGCCATGATGGGTGAGGCAGAGTTGCAGGCCGCGGTCCGATTTGCCGGTGGCGACGCCCAGCAACCAGCCATCGGCATCCAGTTCGCGGATCAGTTCGGCAATGCCGGGATAGAGCGGTTCCGACACCGCATTTTCGCGGCGAAGCTGCTGGAAGGCCAGCTTGTAGCTTTCCGACAGATGATCGTGATAATCGGCATCCGCATCCGGCAGGAGCCGCGCCATGGCGAGCGGGAGCGACAGGCCGACGACCGACAGGATCGTCGCGCGGTCCGGCGCCACCAGCTTCTCGCCCTCGAACGCGCGGACCATGGCCGTGCAGATGCTGTGCTGGCTGTCGACCAGCGTGCCGTCGCAATCGAATACGGCAAGGCGATTGCTCATGGCCGCGTCGCCCGCATGAGGGCGGACATGGCGGCATCGCCTCTGGCCGCGAGAGCGTCCGCCACGGCGATGCGCGCGGATTCCGGCTTGTCCTGTCCCAGCTTCATCGTGCCTTCCATCGCATGCACGGCCATCTCAAAGCCGATCAGGCCCGTCATCACACGCTCGAACAGCCCCTCGCTCATCTTCTCGCGGGTCCAGACCGGTTTCGGCAGGAGGCGGCTTTCCTGATCGTTCGACAGCGCGTCGAGATGGGCGACGGTCTGCTCATGGTCCAGCCTGCGCATGACGCCGCGCAATTCCGCCGACTGGTAGTTCCAGGTCGGCACCTTGTCAGGCATGCCGTACCAGTCGGGGCTGATATAATGATGGGCGCCGGTCACGACGATCAGCGCTTCCTGACCGTCCAGGTGGCGGACGATGGGATTGGCGCGGTGGAGGTGAAGGCCGACATGCCCCTCATCCCTCCAGACAAGCGGCAGATGGACGACATGCTGGCGGTCCGGTGCGGCCACGCAGAGCAGGCCGAAGCCCACCTCCGCCACGAATGCGCGGATCGCGGCTTCGTCCCGCCAGCGATAAGGCGCGCCGGGCGTCATTTCCTGCGCGGCCCTCCACCTGAACCGCGGGCGCGCCGTTCGCCCTTGCGGCCCTTGCGGATCTGCTTGGCATGAGCGCGGGCGGCCTTCTTCTCATCCTCCCGCGTGGGCGCGCGGGCGACCTCCTCGTCCAGCGGCAGGTCGCCGGCGGAGAGGTCGAAGCCCAGCGAGGCAAGGCTGGCGGCGAAATGCTCGGGCAGTTCGGCCCGCACGTCGACCCGGCCGCCATCGGGATGATCGACCCGGATGCGGCGGGCGTGAAGATGCATCTTGCGGCTGATCGTGCCGCTCAGAAAGGCGTCCTTGCCGCCATATTTGCCGTCCCCGACGATGGGATGGCCGATTGCCGCCATATGGACGCGCAACTGATGGGTCCGGCCGGTATAGGGTTGCAGTTCGACCCAGGCGGCGCGATTGCCCGCGCGTTCGATCACGCGATAGCGCGAGCGGGAAGGAAGCCCCTCTTCCTCATCGACATGCATTTTCTCGCCGCCGGTGCCGGGCTGCTTGGCGATGGGCAGTTCGATCATGCCATCCTCAATGGAGGGCACGCCCATCACGATGGCCCAATAGACCTTGCGCGCCGTGCGGCTGGAGAAGGCCTTGGCGAAGAAGGCGGCCGACCGCGCGGTGCGCGCGACGAGCAGCGCGCCGGACGTGTCCTTGTCCAGCCGGTGGACGAGCTTGGGCCGCTGGTCGAGGTCGAACTCCAGCGCATCGAGCAGGCCGTCGACATGATCGTCCGTCTTGGTGCCGCCCTGCGTGGCGAGGCCGGGCGGTTTGTTGATGACGATGGCCTGCGCGTCGCGATGGATGACGAGCCCCTGGGCGAAGGCCGCCTGATCGTCCGTCAGTTGCGGACGGATGCGTTTGGGCTTCGCGGTTTCGGGGGCCTTGGGCTCGGCGGGGGGCACGCGGATGGTCTGGCCCTCCGCGATGCGGTCGCCCGGCGCGGCGCGGGCGCCATCCACGCGCAACTGGCCGGTGCGCGCCCAGCGCGAGACGGTGTTGAAGCCGATGTCGGGCAGATGCCGCTGGAACCAGCGGTCGAGCCGGATGCCGTCGTCATCCGCCGCCACGCGGAATTGCCGCACGTCGAGCGACACGCCCTTCGCCGGAGAGGAGGAGGCGGACCGGGCAGCAGTCTTTGCCGCAGGCGTTTTGGCGGCGGGCGTTTTGACAGGAGGCCGGGCAGCGGGCTTAGGCGCATCCGGCTTGCGGGCGCGAGCCGCCTTGGCCGCGCCGCGCGCCCGCCCCTGGGGCGCTGCGCCGGGCTTGCGGGGACCGGTGGGTTTGCCGGGAGGACGGCCCTTCATGCGACGCTCCTCATGACGGCCAGGCCGCCGGCCAGCGCGCCCACGGCGCCGATGACGGAAAGGACCGCATAGCCCAGCGCCATGCCCGGCTGCCCCCGCTCCATCATCAGCACGGTTTCCAGGCTGAAGGAGGAGAAGGTCGTGAAGCCGCCCAGCAGACCGACGGCAAGCAGCAGCCGGATCGGTTCGCCCCCCGTCATATTGAAGCGGGCCAGCCATCCGGCGAACAGGCCCATGGCGAAACCGCCGATGATATTCGCGCCGAATGTTCCCCAGGGCCACAGGGCGCCAGGGAATATCTGGGCAGCGAGACGCCCGAGCAGGTAGCGCAAGGCCGATCCGACGGCGCCTCCTGCCATGACGAGAAGAATATTGGTCATGCCGCCCGCCCTAGAGCATTTTTGCAAGGCTTGGGAAGCGGTCATTGGCCGGGGGATGAAGGTCGCGCTGATGAAGTGGACGGCCGCCGAGGGGCTATTGGGCGGTTAGGGGACATCAAGCCCCTTCCCTTCAGGTCCAGACGAGGCAAGTGGCTGGTTTGAAGGGTCGGAGTGGAGAAGTGCCGCTGTTCCCCCCTTCCAATCGCCGATATGGCATTTTTTTCGCGACCCATGTCACGCCAGCCGATCCTGTCTCGTCATGTCGGCATAACTCAGGAAGAAAGGTGCTGACATGACTGCCAAGCTCGACCCCTTTGCCGCCGCGCCCCAGCTTATGAAAAGCTGGTTCGCCACCTCCGCCGCCATCAATGCCAGCCTTGAGCCGAGCCTTATCGAGCTGGTGAAGATCCGCGCGTCGCAGATCAACCAGTGCGCCAACTGCATCAACATGCACACCGTCGAGGCCCGCGCGCAGGGTGAAAGCGAACAGCGCATCTACCTGCTTTCCGCCTGGCGGGAGGCGCCCTGCTATACGGCCCGGGAGCGGGCCGCGCTGGAATGGACGGAGGCCTTGACGCGCCTTTCCGAAGGGCACAGCCATGAAGCGGCCCACAAGGCGCTGGCAGCCGAGTTTTCGGAGGAGGAGCAGGTGAAGCTGACCCTGATGATCAACGTCATCAACGGCTGGAACCGCATCGCGGTGGGCTTCGGCCTCTGGTACGACACGCCGGCCAGGGCGGCTGCGTGATGGCGCAGGGGGCGCATGGGGGCGCGGCGGAGAGCTTCGATCCGCTGCGTCCCAGGCTCATCCGCGTCGCCTATCGCATGCTGGGTTCCGTCGCGGACGCCGAGGATGTGGTGCAGGAAGCCTTTATCCGATGGATGGGCGCCGACCGCGGCGCGGTGCGCGAGCCGGAAGCGTTCCTGCGCCGCACCGTGACGCGGCTGTGCCTCGACCAGCTCAAGTCGGCGCGGCGCAACCGCGAAACCTATATCGGCCCCTGGCTGCCCGATCCGGTGGTGGACGACGCCGGGGAAGAAGAGGATACGCTGCCGCTGATGCTGGCGCTGGAACGGCTGTCGCCGCTGGAGCGGGCGGCTTTCCTGCTGCATGACGTCTTCGGCGTCGGCTTCGAGGAAATCGCCGCCACGGTCGAACGCGATCCGGCGGCCTGCCGTCAACTGGCGGCGCGGGCGCGGGCCCATGTGCGGGAGGCGAGACCCCGCTACCGGGTGGAAAGACAGCACGGGCTGGAGATTGCCGGCGCCTTCTTCGCCGCCTCGCGGAGCGGCGACATGGCGGCGCTGGGCGCGATGCTGGCACGGGATGTCAGCCTGCACAGCGATGGCGGCGGCAAGCGCCCTGCCGCGATCGTTCCCGTGCTGGGCTTCGGCCCGGTCATGCAGATGCACAAGGCGCTGGCCGTGCTGTTCGGCAAATATGGGTCGACGCTGGTGCGCGTGGGATTGATCAACGGCCTTCCCGGCTTCGTCACCCGCGAGGCGGACGGCGAACTCCAGACCACGGCGCTCGACATCGAGGATGGGCGCGTCACCGGCATCTATGTGATGCGCAACCCGGACAAGCTGCGGCATCTGCATTGACGGGGCCGGAAAGCCTGCGCTGGGCCTGTCGAAGGTCGGGAACCGGTCTTCCGATCAAACGACGCCCTAACAAAAGCCTGGAGCGCGCGTCCCGTGTAACGCAGCGCGCTTTTTAGAGGAAAATCCTTTGCGCGCCGGGGACGGCCCGGATCAGATAATAAGCGGCGAGCGGTATCAGAAGCGCCTGCACCAGCAGCCACGGCTTGGCCATATAGGGCGAAAGATAGTGAATGACCGCGACGTGGAGATACATGACGACCAGCGATGCGCGCCCGATGGCGGCGATCCATCCGCCAAAGGGCGCGATCCGCACCGAAAGGCGGAAAAGCAGGAAGCTGGTGGCCATGGCCGAGGCGATGGACAATAAGGGCCAGCCATAGTCGGCCGCCTTCATGTTGAGCGTCGGCAGCAGCGCCGTCAGCCCGGCCAGCGACAGCGGGACCAGCGGCGCCAGCATCCAGCTTCGCCAGTCCACGCGCTGCCATGCCGCCCCCACCCAGAGCAGGACCAGGGCCATGGGTAGGGTGAGCAGCCCCAGCGGCGACAGGCTGGTGCATTGTCCCGCGCCATAGGCGATCAGCAGCACCGGCAGCATCAGCAACGCCCAGCGCCGGTCGAGCGGGTCGGGCCAGCGGGCCAGCGCCATGTTGAACAGGATGCGCGCCATCATCAGGCAGGGCACGAACCAGAATATGGTGAACGGCCCGCGCAACCAGGAGCCGCCGAGCGCTATCGGCGCCAGATCCCCCGGCCAGTCATGGAAGATCGGCCTGCCGCCCTTCATCGTCTCGACGACCTGATCCGTCAGGATCAGCAGGATCAGGAAAGCCGCATAGGGCCGCATCTGGGACGCGAGCTGGCGGCGGGTGAAGCGTCCGGCCGGCTGCGGACGGGACAGGAGGCCCGACAGCAGGAAGAACAGCGGCATGTGGAAACTGTACATCGCGTCGCGCAGTCCCCCGCGCGTCCACACATGGCCGGCGACCACGGCGACGATCCCGATGCCGCGCGCGACATCGATCCATTCCAGCCGCCCTCCACCCGGCGGATGCGCCTCATGCCCCCTGTTCTCCATGCCCTCCACGCCCTATAGGAAGCGGCACCCGCGTCAATCGCTGCCCTGCATTTACGGAAAAACGCCTCTTGTCCCTGCTTCATGACCGAGTTCTGTTCATCGATGGCGAGGCCATCATCCTCGACAAGCCGGCGGGCCTGCCCGTCGACGCGCCGCGTGACGGGTCGCTTTCGCTGGAAAACCACCTGTCCTCGCTGACCTTCGGCTTCCAGCGCTGGCCGCTGCCGGTGCACCGGCTGGACCGCGACACCAGCGGCTGCCTGCTGCTCGCCCGCAATCCCAAGGCGCACAAGCGCTTCGCCGCGGCCTTTGAGGCCGGAACGGTCGCGAAACGCTATGTCGCGGTGGTGGACGGCGTTCCGGCGGAGGACAGCGGCACCATCGGCCTGTCGCTCAAGAAGATCAGCACGCCCGCCCAGGGGTGGCGGATGATCCCGGCGAAGGCAGGGAAGGCCGCGTTCACCGACTGGCGCAAGATCGCGGAGAAGGACGGACGCTCGCTGATCGTCTTCACCCCCCGCACCGGACGCACCCATCAGATCCGGACCCATGCGCTGCATGGCCTGGGCTTCGGCATTGCGGGCGATCCGGTCTATGGATCGGGCGAAGGGCCGATGCTGCTGCACAGCCGCTTCCTCAGCATCCCGCGCGGGGAGAAGCCGCCGGCGGAAGCGATCGCCCCCCTGCCCGCGACCTTCGCGGCAGCGGGCTTCGGGCAGGAACTGCTCGAACAGGCCGGGCTTTAGCGCCCTTGCCACGCATCCCCGTCACCCGGTCGATCTCCATCGACAGCGACGAGCTGTCGGAGAGCTTCGTCCGCTCGACCGGGGCTGGCGGCCAGCATGTGAACACCACGGACAGCGCGGTGCAGTTGCGCTTCGACGTGGCGAACAGCCCGTCGCTGCCCGAGGCGGTCAAGCACCGGCTGGCGGCGATCGCCGGACGGCGGATGACGGCGGAGGGCGTGCTGATCCTCCGTTCCGAAGGCTCGCGATCGCAGCTCTTGAACCGGCAGGAGGTGCTGGCCCGGCTGGTGGAATTGATCCGGGACGCCACGGTCGTGCCGAAGGCGCGCAAGGCGACCAAGCCGGGCAAGGCCGCCAAGGCGCGGCGCGTCGACGCGAAGAAGGCGCGCAGTTCGGTCAAGGCGGGGCGTGGCAAGGTGAGGCTGGATTAACCGGTCTGGCCTGCGCCCGCGCCACATCCTATATGCCGGCCATGTTCGATTTTTCTCCCCCGGCCGGTGCCGACAAAGCCACGCTCCATGACGACCTGCTCTCCGCCGCCGATGCGCTGACGGCGGGCGAGCCCGATGCCATCGCCAACATGGCCAATGTCTCCGCGCTGATCTGGCAGTTCCTGCCCGACCTCAATTGGGCGGGCTTTTACCGGATGGTCGGCGGCGAACTGGTCCTTGGCCCCTTTCAGGGCAAGGCCGCCTGCATCCGCATCCCGCTGGGCAAGGGCGTCTGCGGCGCCGCGGCGGCCAGCGGCCAGACGCAACTGGTGGAGGACGTCCACGCCTTTCCCGGCCATATCGCCTGCGACGCCGCCAGCGCTTCGGAGATCGTCGTGCCGGTGATCGTCGAAGGCCGGGTCGTCGCCGTGCTGGACCTAGACAGCCCGATTCCGGCGCGCTTCGACAGCGTGGACCGGACCGGGCTGGAGGCGCTGGTCGGGCGGATCGCGTCGCGCCTGGCTTAGGTGGTAAACCCATGAATGGCACCTTCAGGGAACCAAAATAGCGAACATATCGGGCCGCAATGCGCGCCGTTGCCTCTTTTCGGGACAGGCATGGAAATGCCGGCGCTTGGATGGCGGCGGCCGATCATGCTAAACAAGCCGTTAACATATCAGCCGAAAACGGGGATTCGAGCATGCATATCCGGAGCTTCATCCTGGCCGGCGTAGGTCTGGCGATCGGGTTGACGGCGCCGGTTTCCGCAAAGGGGCCGGTCGGGGGTGGAGGAATGGCCGCCCGGCCGGCAGTGCATGCGGGAACCACGGTGCACCGCTGGGGTCCGCGCCATCAGGGTCGTTGGCATGCGGGCTGGTACGCGCCGGGCGGATGGGCGGCCTATCGCAGGCCCGTGGTCGGCTATGTCCTGCCACGCTATTGGGTCAACCCCGCCTATCATATCCGCAACTATGGCGCTTACGGGCTGCCGGCGCCCGTCAGCGGCTATGGCTGGTCGCGCTATTATGACGATGCGGTGATGACCGACCGGGATGGCCGCGTGCGCGATTATCGCAGCGGCGTCGCATGGGAGGAAGCAGGCGACACGGCACCGCGGCCGGGCATCGGCTATGATGACGAAGTCACCGCGCGGGATGGCCCGCCGCCGCCGCCGCTGGGCTATGAAGGGCGCTGGAGCGGCACATGGCGCGACAAGGACGGCAAGACCTTCAGCGGCGATTATGAAGGCCGTTTCGAGGGGCAGGTCCGGGGTGGACCCGGCGTCGATTTCGACCCGCCGCCCTATGCCGCCGGGCCGAACCGGCCGGAGCGGCGCGCCGGTCCGGGAGAACCCGTCGTCACGACGACGCAAGCGCCGGGCTTCATATCGGGCGGCTATTATTATCCCGGCGCCACCACCACGACGGTCGTGGTCCAGCCCGCCGTCACCACCACCCGGACCTATGTGACGGAAGTTCCGGTCCGCAGGCGCAGGGTGCGGTAGCATCGACAGAGCTGTCCGGTGCGCGCGGGAAGGATTGGAGCGGGAAAACCGGCGTTCGCTCCGATGAATCAGATCGCCGCTCCAGCTTCCTTGTCTTCCGCGATTTCTTGACCAGCGACGGTTACGATCGCTTGGAAATCGCTCTGGAGCAGATTCCGATCCGATTGCATCGGCTCGACTGATCTAAGTTTTTGTTTTATCGCGTTTTCCGGGTCAGCAGACGATTCCATCTGCCTGGAAATCGCTCTAGGCGGCGCGGGACCGTACCGCCGCCCAAGGCCGGGGGCGCCCCATCAGATAACCCTGGCCGATGGTGCAGCCGCGAGCGATCAGCATCTCGACCTGTCCCACCGTTTCGACGCCTTCGGCCACCACCTCCATGCCCAGGCTGCTGCCCAGCTTGACGATGGCGTCGACAATGACGGCGTCGCCCGCATCCTGTTAGATATTGCTGATGAAACTGCGGTCGATCTTCAGCACGTCGACCGGATATTGCTTCAAATGGCTGAGGGATGCGTAGCCGGTGCCGAAATCGTCCAGCGCGATCCGTACACCCGCCGACGACAGGCGGTGCAACGCCCGCTCCACCTGTTCGGCGCCCCGGCCCAGGAAAACGGTCTCCGTCACCTCGATCTCGAACTGCTGCGGCGGGATGGTGCAGCGCGCGAGATGGGCGAGGACATAGTCGGCAAAATCATGCTGCATGAAATCGGCGGCGGAGGCGTTGATGGCGACCCGGCCCGGATCATGGCCGGCGCGCAGCCATCGGTCGACGTCGCGGACGACCTTCGCCAGCATCTTTTCGGTAAGTTCGACCGCCAGTTCCGCATTGTCGAAAGCCGCCGCGATCGTGTCGGGAGCGTGGACGCCGGTGCGGGGATGCTGCCAACGCAGCAGCGCCTCATAGCCCAATATCCGTCCGGTCCTCATGTCCGCCTTGGGCTGGTAATAGGGGACGACCAGATCGTCCACGATCGCCTGCCGCGCCATGTGGATCATCGAACTGCGCTGTTGCGCGTCGGCGCGCAATTGCGACTGGAACAGCGTCAGCCGGCCCCGCCCGGTGGACTTGGACGCATAAAGCGCCAGGTCCGCCGCCTTCAGCAATTCCGCCGCATCCTCGCCATGTTCGCCAAAGACCGCGCCGCCCATGCTGATCCCATAATCGAGCGACCGGCCATTATGGACATAGGGCGCGCGCACACCGCCCAGCAATTCGGCGCTCCAGGCCGAAAGCGCCGCGCTGCTGGCGAGCGAAGGCGCGATCATGCCGAACTCGTCGCCGCCCAATCGCCCGATCATGGCATCGGCCGGCGCGCAGGAGGCGAAACGCTGCGCAAAACCGCAGAGCAGCGCATCGCCCGCATCATGGCCCAGCGTGTCGTTGGTCCGCTTCAGGTCGTCGATGTCGACCAGGATCAGGCCGAAACTTTCCCCCGTCCGGCGCGCCTGCTCGGTCATTTCCTCCAATGTCGTCTGCCACAGCGCGCGATTGGGCATATGCGTCATGGGATCGTGCGTGGCGGCCCAGCGTATCCGTTCCTCGCTGTTCCTTTCTTCCGTCACATCCTGGAAGGTCACAATGACGCGCAGTGGCTTGCCGGAATCGGAGAAGCTGCTCCAGCCGACGCTCTTGATCCAGCGCAGGGCGCCGGTGTCGGCCCTGTGCACCCTCAGCGTGGCTTCGAAATGCGGCGGCATGCGCCCGTTCGCGACGGCGTCCAGCATTCCGGCGAGACGCGACCGATCATCCGGGTGCACCAGCCGCAATGCCAGTTCGCTCGTCGCCGGTTCGGTATCCGACAGGCCCAGCATCGTCCGGAATTCCCGCGACCATGTCCGTGTGCCGGCGACCGCGTCGAAATCCCATATGCCCAGCCGCGCCGACTGCACCGCCAGGCGGAAGCGTTCCTCGCTGTCAGCCAGTTCGCGCTGCGCCAGTTTCTGCGCGTGAACATCCTCCAGCGTTCCGTACCAGCGCACGATCCGGCCCTTCGCGTCGCGGCGCGCCGAGGCGCGCGACCGCATCCAGCGATAGCCGCCGTCGGAGAGGCGCAGCCGGTAGTCGACGTCGACAGGATCGCCTGAATGGAGCTTTTCCGTCCAGATGGCCAGCGTGCGATCGACATCGTCGGGATGCAGCGAATCGATCCACCCCCTGCCCCGCGCACGCGCCGGGGCCATGCCGGTCAGTTCCTGCCAGCGGGGTCCCACCTCCTCGATTTCGCCGCTGACCGATGCCGTCCAGGGGACCTGCGGACTGAGTTCGACCGACCAGCGATAATGCTGCCGGCTTTCCGCCAGGGCATCGGCCAGTGCGCGGCGGTCGCAGTCGTACCGCTCATCGATGTCCTCGATCGTTCCGTACCAGAGCGGCGCCTCGTCGGGCTCCACGACCAGCGACATGCGCACGATCCCCGACCTCGTTTCACCGGCAAGGGTGTGCATGCGCACGGGAACGGGATCGGGCCGGGGGGAACGTTTGGCGGCGTCGGCCAGCGCTTTCCAGTCATGCCTGTCCAGCATCGACCGCCAGCCATTTCCGATGATGTCGCAGGAAAAATGACGGGCAAAAAGGTCCGACATGATCTCCCGCGACAATATGCGGCCGCGATAATCAGCGATCCAGCGAATCAGCGGCGGCGAAACGCGCTGGAAGACCGGAGAGAATAATAGTTCGTTGCGATAGTGAAACGCATCCCATTCCAGCCCGTCCCGAGCCAGTTCGGAGGCAAATTCCCCAAATCTGCGATCAGCAAAACGGTCCATCTGCCGGTCCTGATCCAACGCCATTTCTGCAATCCATGGGAAAGCAGTAACGGAAAAAGTTAAATAAGATTTCCAATGCCGTAGTACGTAATCAATCCATAACGGCGTTAAGCCGTTCCATGCCGATCGCGCGAAAGCGCCATCGGTCGTCCTTTGTACGGGCTGGATTTTTCGCCGGCTTTATTTGCGGAAGATCGCCGCCAGTTCGCGCGGCAGCGCCGGCTCGTCACGGCTTTCCGCCTGCTGCACGGCCTGCGCCTGCTCCTGCGGGTCGAAGCGGGTCCAGCCGTTGCGGCTCAGTCGTTCGAGCGGCCGGTAGCGTATCTTGTACTGCATCCGCTGCGATCCCTCGACCCAATAGCCGAGATAGACATAGGGCAACCCCGCCTTCGCCGCGCGCAGGATATGGTCCATGATGATGAAATTGCCCAACCCCTTGCGATGCTCCAGCTCCGTATCGAAGAAGCTGTAGATCATCGACAGGCCATCGCCCTGCCGGTCGGTAAGGCAGGCGCCGATCAGCCTGCCGGGACGGCCATCTTCGCCTGGTTCGCGATATTCGACGACATGGCTTTCCACCGGGGTCTGTTCGACCATGTCGGCAAAGTCCATCTCATCCATTTCGGTCATGCCGCCGCCGGGATGCCGGGCGCGCAGATAGCGCTGGAGCAGTTCGAACTGTTCCTCCGTCGACCAGGGCTTGCAGGCGGTGATGACCAGGTCTTCGTTCCGGCGCAGCAATTTGCGCTGGGTGGCGTTCGGCTCGAACTCCCCCGCGACGACGCGCACGGACACGCAGGCGGAGCAATCCGCGCAACTGGGGCGATAGGCGACATTCTGGCTGCGGCGGAAGCCGATGCGACCGAGCGCGTCATTCAGTTCCGACGCATTGTCCCCGCTCAGTTCGGTGAACACCTTCCGCTCGCTTTTGCCGGGCAGATAGGGACAGGGACTGGGATTGGTGACGAAAAAGCGCGGAAAGCGGAACGGTGCACTCACAACCGCATCTCCCCCACAGCGCTGCCCGACCCCTGATTCATGAGTCGACTATGCCGTTCGCGGGCCGCTGTGAAAAGTTTATTTACCACGAAAATTGGTTAAGCGGCAGAGAAGAGGCGGGGACGTTATGAGATAGGCCGGGGATGGCCAGTTGCGGACATTGACGCTACGCAATCCGACCGCTTGACCATTTCATTCCGCCGCGACAGCCTCGAAATCGGCTTCGGCCAGGAACTTCTCCACATCCAGAGCGGCCATGCAGCCCATGCCGGCGGCGGTAACGGCCTGACGATAGACCTTGTCGCTGACGTCGCCCGCCGCGAAAACGCCAGGGATGGCGGTCCGGGTCGTGCCCTTTTCCACCAGCAGATAGCCCTCGTCCATCGGCAGCTTGTCGACGAACAGCTCCGTAGCGGGCTGGTGGCCGATGGCGACGAACGCGCCGTCCGTCTCTATATGCGATTTGTGGCCGGTCACCGTGTCGACCAGGTCGACGCCGACCAGCCCCTCGGGATCGCCGCCGCCCACGAAGCGATCGACCGCCTGGTTCCACAGCACCTTGATGTGCGGATGCGCGAACAGGCGCTGCTGGAGGATCTTCTCCGCCCGGAGCGAGTCGCGGCGGTGGATCAGGGTGACGTCATGGCTGTGGTTGGTGAGGTACAGCGCCTCCTCCACCGCGGTATTGCCGCCGCCGATCACCACCACCTTCTTGCCGCGATAGAAGAAGCCGTCGCAGGTCGCGCAGGCCGAGACGCCCTTGCCCTGCAAAAGCTGTTCGCCCTCCGCGCCCAGCCATTTGGCCTGGGCGCCGGTCGCGATCACCAGGCTGTCCGCATAATAGAGCGTGCCGCTGTCGCCCTTCAGGCGGAAGGGCCGTTCCGACAGGTCGACGTCGATGATCTGGTCGTACATCATCTGCGCGCCGACATGCTCCGCCTGCGCCTGCATTTGTTCCATCAGCCAGGGCCCCTGGATCACGTCGCGGAAACCCGGATAATTTTCGACGTCGGTCGTGATCGTCAACTGGCCGCCCGGCTGCATGCCCTGCACCACGATCGGCGCCAGGCCCGCGCGCGCGCCATAAATGGCGGCGGACAGGCCGGCCGGGCCGGAACCGAGGATCAGCATGCGGGTCGAATGGGTGGCGGTCATGAAAGTCTTTCCGGCTGCGATTCGTCTGTCGGGATGAGATAGGCGAAGCAGGCGGACGCGCAAGCGATGGATTTGCTTGAAGGGTGAGAAGCTGAGCCTTGGGCGGCCGCCTTCGTCCCGTCAATCGAGGACGTTGGGCAAATCCTCGAACCCCTTGCGCAGCGCGGCGGACCAGCTGTGCGAGAGAAGCTGGAACTCCTCATTGTCCGCCTCGATCCGGGTGCGCACGCGGAAGTCGAAGGCATCCCGCTCTATCACGGTCAGGTCCAGCGGCATCCCCACCGACAGGTTGGACCGCAGCGTCGAATCCATCGACACCAACACTGCCTTGGTCGCATCTTCCAGACTGGTTTCGCGCTTGATGATGCGGTCCAGGATCGGCTTGCCATATTTATGCTCGCCGATCTGGAAGAAGGGCGTGTCCTCCGTCGCCTCGATGAAATTGCCGGCCGAATAGATGAGGTAGAGCCGCGGCTTGCCGCCCCTGCGCTGCCCGGCGATCAGGATGGAGGCGTCCGCCGCCGCGCCCTGCATCTCTATGGTGCTGCGATAGCGGCCCTGCATGGTGCACATCGCCTCCCCCACGATCTGTGCGACGCGGTGCATGGTGGGGCAGTTGAGGATCGTCTCCACATTCGGATCGAGCGCCGAATCCTTGATCGCGCGGCCCAGCATCGCCTTCACCCCCTGGGTGATCGACAGATTGCCGGAGCACATCAGGGTGATCGCGCGTTCGCCCGGCACGCTGTAGGTGAAGCTTTTCCGGAAGCGCGCGATATTGTCCATTCCCGCATTGGTGCGGGTGTCGGACAGCATGACCAGCCCCTGGTCGACGCGCACCGCCACACAATAAGTCATGGCCCCAAGGGCTCCTATCGTCGTTCAACCCTGCGTGGTGGTCTGCGCGCCCTGTTGTTGCTGCCGCTGGAGCTGCCGCTCCTCCACCCCATCCTCCGCCTGCGCGATCCGGACGTCCGCGTCAATCCAGATATCGCCCGCCACGGTCACGGAGCCGCGTATCGGCGCGGCCTCATCCGCATCCAGCCCGCAGGCGAGGCGCAGATAGCGCTCCGTCACGCAGACCCGGTTGGAGGGGTCGAATCCCACCCAGCCCAGTTCGGGCACCAGCGCCTCCGCCCAGCCATGAGTTTCATGCAGCACGTCGCCCTCATCGGCCAGCAGATAGCCGGACACATAGCGCGCGGGGATGCCCATGGACCGCGCGCCGGCGATGAACACCTGCGCATGGTCCTGACAGACCCCGGCGCCCAGCGCGAAAGCCTCCGCCGCCGTGGTGTTCGTGGTCGTCACGCCTGCGCGATAGGCCACGGCATCGCTGACGGCGGCCGACAGCGCATGAAGCCGGGCCAGCGGCCCGTCTTCGTCGGGGAGGGACAGCGCCATCGCCCGGATTTCCGGCGATGCCCCGGTCAGCCGCGTTTCCCGCAGAAAATAGCGCGGATTCACCGGGCAGCCGAGCCAGCCCACCACGCCATGGCCTTCGCATGTTTCGACCAGTCCTTCCGCGACGATGACGGCATTGTCCAACCGGTCGTGCCGGACCCAGATCGCCTCCATCTCTCCATAGCTGTTGCGGCGAAAGCCGGTCAGCGGATCGCCATTGACGCTGACCTGCCAGTCCAGCACCTTCTGCGTCGGCGTGTCGACGGGCATCAGCTTCAGCCGCATCGCCACCCGCCCGGCCGCAGCCTCATAGCGATAGATGGTCTGGTGGCGAACGAGCAGTTTCATGCGCGTCCTCCCATCAGCCGAAATGATAGGCCTGGGCGATCTCGACGCCCAAGCGGTTGGTGCTCATCAGGCCGTTCTGCACCGTTTCATGCAGGCCGGCCCGGAAGATTTCGCCGCTGTCCAGCTTCTCCAGATCGGTCACCATCTGCCGCACGGTGTCATGGCAGGCCGAACGCGCATCATGCCATCCGGCCAGACGGTTCAGCCGATAAGCAAGCTGGTCGTAGCAATAGGCGACGCTGCGCGGGAACAGGCGGTTCAGCATCAGGAAATCGGTGATCTGCCAGGGCGTGTAAGTGCCGCCATAGACATGGTGGAACGCCCGCGCGCCAGACAGCGCATACAACACCGACGTCCATTGATAATGGTCGCGATTGCCGCCGACCACTTCCGTTTCCGGCAGCAGCACATAATATTTGACGTCCAGCAGGCGCAGCGTCATCTGCGCCCGCTCCAGCGCGGAGCCGGTGCGCAGGAAATCATGCCCCTCATTGCGGAGTTGCCCCGAATGGGCGGCGCCGCGGAAGGTCATCACCCGCGTCTTCACCCAGTCGATCAGCGCGGGAAGCTGCTGCCGCGCCTCCGCCACGTCATAGCTGTCGAGCTTGCGCCAGCCTTCGTTCAGCGCTTCCCACATGTCCTGCGTCAACATCGTGCGGGCCGATTTGGCGTTGGCGCGGGCTTTCAGCAGGCAGGACCGGATGGAGGAGGGATTGTCGAGGTCCAGCATCAGGAAGGCGATGGCGTCGCTCTCCGTCACCTGCGCGCCTTCGGGGAAATGGTTGAGCGCGCCTGTGGCCCGCACCACCGATCGCCACTCGTCGCGATGATGCGCGCCGGGCAGGATCGCCATGCGCTGGCCCATGGTCAGCAAGCGGGCGGTGGCCTCGGCGCGCTCCATGTAGCGGGCCATCCAGAAGAGATTTTCGGCGGTCCGGCTCAGCATGGGGCCCGCTCCCACTCTTCCGTCATTCCCGCGAAGGCGGGAAACGCCAGTACGGCGAAGCCAATCCATCTCCCAAGCGTGCCGCCAGGGGTGAGGTTAGGAGATGTATTCCCGCCTTCGCGGGAATGATGAAGAAGGGTGATGAAGGTTCTAAACATCATCAATCCTGCAATACCCAGGTGTCCTTCACCCCGCCCCCCTGGCTGGAGTTCACCACCAGCGATCCTTCGGTCAGCGCCACCCGCGTCAGCCCGCCGGGCACCAGCCTGATCTGCTTGCCTACCAGGCAATAGGGGCGGAAATCCGCATGGCGCCCCACCACAGCCGCCGGTCCCAGCGTGGGCACGGTCGACAGGTCCAGCGTCGGCTGGGCGATGAACTCGCCCGGATTGGCGCGGATGCGGTCGGCATAGGCCGCGATCTCGTCCTTGGTCGATTTCGGCCCGATCAGCATGCCGTAGCCGCCCGATCCATGGACTTCCTTCGCGACCAGTTCGTGCAGATTTTCCAGCACATAGGCGCATTCGTCCGGCTTCCCGCATTGCCAGGTCTGGATATTGTCCAGGATCGGCTGCTCGCCCAGATAGAAGCGGATCATTTCCGGCACATAGATGTACACGGCCTTGTCGTCCGCGATCCCCGATCCCGGTGCGGACGCCAGCGTCACCCCGCCATTGCGATAGACGTTGAAGATGCCGGGCACGCCCAGCAGGCTGTCCGGCCGGAAGACCAGCGGGTCGATATATTCATCGTCGATGCGCCGGTAGATGACGTCGACCGCCTTCGGCCCCAGCGTGGTCTTCATCCACACCCGGTCGTCGTCGACGAACAGGTCCGCCGGCTCCACCAGTTCCACGCCCATCAGGTCGGCAAGGAAGCTGTGCTCATAATAGGCGCTGTTGAGCGAACCGGGCGTCAGCACCACCACCACCGGATCGCCCTTGCAGGCGGGCGGCGCGACTTCCTTCAGGCTTTTCAGCAATTCCGCGGGATAATCGTCGACCGGCGCGACCACGCCCTGCGCGAACAGTTCCGGGAACATGCGGGTCATGATCTCACGATTTTCCAGCATGTAGGACACGCCGGAGGGGGTGCGGCAATTATCCTCCAGCACCTCGAACCGGGTTGGCCCGGTGCGGACGATGTCGATGCCGACGATATGGCTGTACACTTTCCCCGGCGGGGTGAAGTCGGCCATTTCCGCCAGATAGGCGCTGTTCTGATAGATGATGTCCGCGGGCATGACCCCCGCCTTCACAATTTCTCCGCGATGATAGACGTCGTGGAGGAAGGCGTTGAGCGCCCGCGCCCGTTGCCGGATGCCCTTGTCCAGCACGCGCCATTCCTGGGCCATGAAGATGCGGGGCAGCAGGTCGAAGGGGATCAGTCGTTCCGGATCGCCCCCCTCCCCATAGACGGCGAAGGTGATGCCGATGCGCCGGAAGATCGCCTCCGCCTCATCCATTCGACGATTGAGCCCGGCAATGCCGGTCCGATCCACCCAATTCTGCACTTCCGCGTAGCAGGGGCGTATCGAACCATCCGGCTCAAACATTTCGTGGAAGGGCAAAGTATCGATCCTCCCTCAGCCGGCCATCGGCTGGTTGTGCATTGCAACATTAGTGCAACAGGAAAGGACGAATGCAAGCGGAAAATCCGCCTGGGCCTGACTGTCTGTAAAGGTGGTAGCGGAGGAGGGACTTGAACCCCCGACACGCGGATTATGATTCAGCCTTCAATATGTAGTTTTCTGCGGAATTAAGGTACCCGTGTTGCATCTGTGTTGCATGTCCAATGCTAAGTCAAGATGACAAACAGGCCGGTATCGATGAACTGATCTGCCAATTCCTTGGTGCGGAAACTGATCTTTGAGCCATATTTTAACGGCTTCCAATGCCAGTCGCCTGGCCGCAATTCTGGCATATGCTGCCTAATTGTGGGAACGAAGTTCATGTCAGGATCCCACGGGCCGGTGGCAGTCCAATAGCCGTTCTCTAGGCGGAAAAGCTTATTCATCGCATCAACCCAGAACGTCCGCCCCGGCAGCGGCGATAAGTTCAGCGTCACCGCCTGCATCAGTGATCAAATGGCCATACGTGTCGATCGTCAGCTGGATGTTCTCATGCCCTATCCAGACCTGCAATCGCTTCAGGTCGATTCGCTGAGCGATCCAACCCGACGCCGCGGCATGGCGGAGGGCGTGGAAGCCATAGCGGCCGGTCAGCACTGCCCTGCCCTCCTTATCCTTCATCGGCTTGCCCTGTTTATCCAGCTTAGGCTCAGAAACGCCGGCGCGCACCTGCAACGGAATGAACATGCGGCGAAGCATGTTCTGATGCCATTGCGTTCCGCCTTTCGCATTGGGAAACACCAGATCGAGGTCCGATTTGACCGCTTTGAGCTTCCACGCCTTCAGCACCGTGACAAGCGCGGGCGAAATGGGGATGCTACGGAACCCTGCCGCACTTTTGGGAAGTCCGATGGCTCCCCACTGATCGGCGCGCTGATTAACACTGATTGTCGCCTTTTTAAAATCGACGTCCTGCCAACGCAACCCGCGCAGTTCTGATGACCGCAAGCCGGTCAGGATGGCGGTCATGATGATGGGCTTTTCGGTTTCAGTCGTGGCAGCAAGCAGCGCCTTCAGCTCCTGCTTGGTCGGAATCTCGATCTTCGCCTTGTCGCGGCCCTGGCGAACGACCTTCACGCCCTTCGCGACGTTTTGCGCTACCAAGCCGCGGCGCTGGGCTTCTGCCAGCACCATCGACAACGCTCGCACCGCCTTCCCTGCCATCGCCCGCGATCGGCTCGCCACCAGATCATCCCGATATTTTTCGACCATCGGCATGGTCAGACGGGATAGCTTCACATTGCCGATGAGCGGGCTGATATGGAGGCGTTCCAACTCGCGATATTGCTTGATAGTCGACCGCTCCAGATCTTCGGCTTCGGCCTTCTCGATCCATAATTGGGCCGCCTTCGTCACTGTGACAGACGCGCTGTCCGCCGTATGCACGCCTTGGCTCACCTGCCAGGCCGCGCTGACCAGCCACGCTTCCGCATCCTTCTTTTTGGCGAACTGCTTGGCCCGGCGCTTCCCTCCGCTGTCGACATAATCGACCAGCCAGGCGGTTTTCGCCTCACCCTTGGGGGAGGTCCAGGCCCGGCGGCGGATGCTAGTCAAATTTCACCTCTCTCGCCCAAGGTCCGACCCATTGCTTCACGGCTTTGGAGAATGAAGCAGTGTCAATATCGGCCTCGTGATAGAGCGCTGCCGCTGTGCGTTCGAAGACCAGAGTAAAATTCACAACCGCCAAATGGCTTGTATCGCTCATCAAATATCGTTGGAGTTCTTTTCCGTAACAGCTTGTAACGTGCATAATAGAAGCAAAATCTTGATCAGTTTCGCCATTTTGGTTGAGCGCCATAGGGTCAACTAGAATGAAGTAGTCTTTTAGAAAATCTCTACTCTGTTGGTCGCAATCTCCAGAAAGCAGTGTCTCCACCGCGAGATCCGCAGCAAGCAGCAAGTTTAGGTCTACCATTTTCCCTACTTTGATCGCGCGTTCAGGTGGAAGCCCAATTTGCAGGAATTCGAAGACAACGACCAAGCGGATCAGGGCACCAATGTCATAGGCCGCCGCTCTCCCGCGGCCAGTGTTGGTGCCCGTTGGATAACCAAGCCTCTGCAAATTCTTAATGCGGTTCGCGAATGCGCTCCGGCGGTCCCCCGCGACATGATGGAGAGACGCGAGAACGCGTTCCACTGTTCCAAAACTGAAGTGCACCGTCTCGGCGGATGAATCGCTCATAGTGCGATCTTGCATTTTCGATTGCGCGGCGCAAACGGAGATGATAGCGCAATGTTGCATTAGCAGTTTCAGATGGAGGAAATCATGCTGAGCGAAGACCTTCTGAAAGGTGCAAAGGCTGCAGCCGCTCACTGCGGTTTGACCGAGCGCCAAATCTGGCATCTCACCGAACAGGGCCATCTCCCTTGCGTCCGTCTGGGCCGCAGTCTGTTTTTCAAGAAATCGGACATCGAAGCCGCCTTCACCAAGGCGGCTTCCAATGGGTGAGCCCGAGCGGCTCATCGTCATCATGTCGGCGCCGCCCGGCTTTCGTGTCCAGGTCCAGCCGCCGGTCGAAGGCGAGGATCTGGATGCGGACCTGCCAGATTATCGCAGGGCGCGCGGCTGGGCCGGGGGGCTGCGCATGAGTCGTGGATGGCGCGTGATTGATCGAACAGGGGAACGGGCCTGATGCCCGGTTGTGCCGACGAGGCGGATGGACGCCACCCCGCCGGCAATGCTCAAAGATTGGAACCTCAATGAACGACAGCACCCTACCGGGCGCGGCGCCCCGCGTCACCCCGAAACTTCAGCGGTTTCTCGATCGGCAGATGTCTCAACGATCCGCAGCCTCGCGGCCTGTTAGACTGGCGGCAGCCCCGGCATCCCATCGTCCCCACTCCTGACATCGAAACCGGAGGGGGAGATGGCGAACGATAAGCGCACCTTCGGCTGCCTGCCGCGCCGCATCTTCAGCGACCCGGCACCATCCGCACTGGATATCCGCTTCTGTGGTGCAATCGCATTGCACGACGGCATGTCACTGGTGAAAGGCAAGGGAGGCGGCTGCTTCGCTAGCATGAAAACCCTCTCCGAAGAGGTTGGCTGCGATTACACCAGCGGGAGCCGGTCGTTATCGCGTTTGCTCCGGTGGGGCTACGTCGTGCGCGAGCCCCAGCTTTATGACAAACGGAAGTTCACCCTGCGGGTGGTGTATGACGGCGCAGATAGTTTGCAGGATCGCCAACCATCTGACGAGCAAGAAGTTGGCGAGGTTGCCAACGATGACCCCGCGATAGTTAGCGAACCCGCCAACAATCCTGCCGAGATAGTTGGCCGCGATTTTGCTGAAACCCGCGGAAATCTGCCGAAAACGCCTCAACACTATATTTCGTTAAACGAGGAAATAGATTTCGAAGAATCGAATGAACTAAATTCCGCTAAGCGGCGCGGCGGCGATTTCGAAGATTTTTCCGTCGACGCCTTTTCCGATCAGTCGACGCACCTAGACGATAGCTCAGATGGGGCTTGGCAGGGGGCCGAAGAGTCCGACGATAACGCGCCTTCGGCAAAGGAGCTTCTGGAGGTTGCCGGCTGGGGAATGGACCTTGGCCAATCCCTGGCTCGGTACGAGCGGCTGCTGAAATCGAACCCCCAATGCATCGACCTGATCGAATGTCAGGGCCAGCTCTCAAAGCTGTTGGACGAGTTCGGCAGCGACAATGAGGTTCGGGGCCAGATTGAACGGCTCTGGGAAGCAACCTGGGAAAAACACGCGGAATTGCAGCGTTCCGATGAGCGCGGCGGCAAGTCGGCTGGCAATCGTGCCAGGCGATGAAAACGGCCGAGGCGATGGCTGCAACCACGCCCCGGCCTTCACACGAAGGAGGGAACCTACATGCGAAGTGAAACAATACCACCGCCGGGCCAACCAGTCGACCCTGGCGCCCAATGGGTCAGGGGCGTCGTTCGGGAACGCCGAGCATTTCGGGATTTCTGCAAAGCGGCTGGCGATGATGAACGGCTGGAGGCACACAAAGTTTGGGTCGATGCTCATCGGCAGATGATGGGCCAGCCGGCGCCCAACGAGGTTGCGCTCTTCCACAAGATCAGCGCTCTTCTGCGATTGGCTCACCTGCAATTGGGTCAAGGCGCTCACGACCTGTCGGCTGTTTGCAGCGACATTTTTCGCTTGGCCGATTTGGAATTGCGCCCGGCAACTGCTTCGGACTGGTTAGACGCATTCGAAGCTTGCGGCGGCCGCTGGACGGTCGGACCCGAGGGAATTGCCTTCGTCGTCCAGCTTGCGGGATGCATCGACGCGGATGCGATGATGGCCTGCCGCCTCGAACGACAGCTTCACAGTAACCCCGACCTAGAGGCGGCGGTGACAGCATTGATTTTAGAGGGGAGCGAGTAATGGAGATGCGCAACCTTACATGCCGCCTCACCCGCTTGGCAGCGCTCGCTCATGCGACGCTGGAGCAGATGTTTGTCGCCACCGAAGACGAAGCTATCTCGTCGAATTCATCGATCGCGTTCGGCATAGAACTTGGGCGGGCGTTGAATGAGGAGATTGCTGAACTGCGCCGACAGGTCGCCGCTGAAGAGACCGCCCGCTTGGTCGGGAGGATCAAGGCATGACTGACCAAAATCACGCCGGCCCCTTTCCGGCGATCGGGGCTGTCCTCGCCCGATATGACCGGGACACGCTAGCCGCCTTCATCAGTGTCGCCATCGATTTGCTCGACGCCGCTGATGGTGATCTCGATGTTGAGCTAAACGGCGACGAGGCCGATGACCCCGGGGACCTCCACGATTCTTCCTGGCCCGAATGGCACACCCGCGGGAAGTCGAAGGAGGCCTTCATGTCGGCATCGCGACAATGTTTTCTTGGGGCAGATGGTCGGACCATTCGTGCGGATTTGCACGAGGACACTGAGATTGATGATCCGCCTGAAGACGATGATCCAGCGGAAGATGGTGATGAGGACCGATGTGATGCCTAAGAGGATGGCGTGTTCAGCGGTTCAGCCCTTCCGTTGACGTATTCTCGGAAGCTGGATGGCCCTGGCGACGAAGACGATGCGGAACGCTGGGAGGCCACCGACAACGTGCCGACGCCGCTGGTTTTCACGCTAGATTATGACATCTTCCGTGACCAGCGGATGGTGGTCGGGGTTTCGAACCTGTTGACCAGCTATCGGGCAAATGGGCAGGAGGTCCGGTCAGCCGACACGGGGAACGTCCATCGCTGCACCGGGCATGACCGGCGCCCTGGCATTCCGGTCTGATAGATTTGCCGAATATGGCCAGCCTGGCGACGGGCTGGCCGCTCCACGGACGGAGGGAACCGCATGTCAGAAAGCGAATGGTTGCCAATCGGACAGGCGGTCCAACTTCTCACCCAGCCATGCGGTCCCTTTGCCACACCGGGAGCTAGACAGTGGTTGAGCAACCAGATGCGCGATGGTGTGCTTACCGCCCGCTGCTCGACATGGTGGGCGCAGAGTAACTGGGCGCTCATCGACTGCCCGACAGACGCCGCAGATTTCCTGCTTCCGGCCTGGTTTTGGAACACCGACCGAACTGCTGAGGGCGCCCAGGTCATTGATGCATCCAAGGGGACCTCTCTCGATCGAACCGAACTGCAATCCGGATGGGGGACCGGTCGCTTCTCTCAGGTCGGGACATATGGCGGCGCGACGATGGCCAGGAACCTGACCATCATAGTCAGCGGCGTGTCTGTCGACCGGCCAGCCTTTGATCGTCTCACCAAAGGCATGGCGCTCGACCCCGCCGCAAAGCTGCCCCCTGATGAGCTTATGCAGTCGGTTTCGCCGCCGGGTGCCGGAAAGCGCATGAGAGGGAACGGACCAGCGCAAACATTTGATCGTGAGCGCGCCTTGGCTGCTTTGGGCGCCCGCGCAAATGACGGTGGCCTGGGCATCAATCCCCTTTTCGGCAAGAGGGGCGATCAGGCCATCATCGAGCGGATGGTGGCCGAACATTTTGCGGATCTGGGGCATGAACCTGCGGTGTCGACAATACGGCCCATCGCACAGATCGCCATTGACGCCGTTGAACATCACCGCCGGCGAAGGCTGATGGACGATAACTCTGACTGACCCTGACCGACTCCGGCCGACCGGATGCGAATCACATGTCATTATCCTGCCATATCAACCGAACTGGCAGGTGAAAGCATGGCCAACATTGCCGACAAGATTGATGAGGGGCGGACACTCGCGCTCCGGGTCAGCCAGTATCCTACCGCGGCTGCCCAAGAAATCGCCAAGCTCAGCGATGCGCAACTGAGTTCGCTGGAGGCGTATCGGGCGCATGAAATGAACAAGCTCATCGCTCAGGTCGAAAATTCGCCGCTCGGGGAGAACATGCGTTGGGCTGCCGCCAAAGCAGCCTATCGCGGCACTCTCGCCCAGCACCTGGAAATTTCGCCAGAGGACATCCTTCGCGAGGAGCTTCAATAATGAATTTCCCATATCCCAAAGTGGGCCACTCGCCCTACGCAGCCATCGTCAGCGTCGCGCGTGCCTCGCTGTCTACACCCCCGCAGGTGGTGACGGCGGCGCGCCCTTCGGCTGCACCGACCGTGCCGGCGGCCTCTGTGAAGCCCAAACCAGCCGCCTCGGTTGCAGCGAAAGCTGTCACCCCGCCACCGCTCTCGGCAGCCCAGCGGACCGCCCTCGATGCACAGCGCCAGCAGCAGGTTGAAGCGGAAGCCAAGCGGCGCAAGGCTGCTGAGCAGCAGGCGGCCGTACGTCGGCAGGCGGAAATCGCGGAGTCATGGCGGGAGGCCCATGCGCGTGTTCGCGACCCCTACGGCCATCATGCAGCCAAGGAGAACTCGGAAGAAGTCAGCAAGGACGACCCGCACGGATGGGATGCCATTAGCGCAGCCATCCACGCTTCGCGGCGCTATTGAGGGGACGACGCATGGATTTGAAATCACTCGCGCGGAAGCTGTCAGCCGTCGACCTTGCAGACATTGAAAAGGAACAGGCTGAG
Source organism: Sphingobium sp. 22B (assembly GCF_001580035.1). Taxonomy (NCBI): domain Bacteria; kingdom Pseudomonadati; phylum Pseudomonadota; class Alphaproteobacteria; order Sphingomonadales; family Sphingobiaceae; genus Sphingobium; species Sphingobium sp. 22B. The sequence goes on from NZ_LTAB01000022.1 coordinate 37,880, forward strand.
GTCAATGAGCGGATCGCCGCCATTGATGCAGCTGTCGAGCGCGGGCGCGCGAAGTCGATGCAGTTGACCCGGCAGCTGGCCGACGTCAAGGACCGCACCCACACCGGACGTAGCCAGGCTGATGCCCTGCTGAACGGCGACGACATGGCAAATGTGGTCATCAGCGAGGAAAAGGTTCGCACCGAGAAGGAGGCGATCGCCGCAGGCATGAAGGCGCTTGCCGCTGACGCGGAACAACTCCGTTATCGGCGCAGCGAACTGCAGCAGCGGGCGCGCGAGCGTTTGAGCCTGGCGCTGGAGAGTATTGTCGATGAGGTCCGCGCAGAGGCGGAAGAACTCGCGGGTCGGCTCGCACGCATTTACGTTGACGTGCAAACGCTGGGATATGCCACAAAATCGGCCAAGGCCACTCAGCTCGGAACAGCGCTGGATCATGGGCTGAACGGGCTGGCTGCGGGCCGTTTGATCCCACGCAATTACCTGATCGCAGCTCCCGAGCTGGTCGCAATTCTCGAGAAGAATATCCCCGCGTTGAAGATCGCCGGCACCGCAATCCACGCCCGGCACCGGTCGAGCATGATGTAATGGGAGTTGGTGGAGTTTTCTGTTCCTCCACCGTGCGCGGCAACCGCGCACCGTTGGCCGCCGGGGACATGGGCGTCGACCCGGCGGCTGGCGAACAACAGCATACCATCGGGTCATTGAGTTCACTGCCGGTTCGACATCCGGCGGGCGCGCGTCCCACGGCGTTGCGCGGGCAGGCGGCGATATCCGTATTGGTCGCCGCCTGCCTTGAACATGTCCATTCAGAGGTTGGCGAAGGGCAGCGACTTCGCCGCGCGCGGCAACGCAGCGCCGCCGGCGCCAAGGTTTTTCGTCCCTTGGCGCCGGTGAACAGGACATCGGCATTTCAGTTCGCCGCCGCAGCCATAGGCGGGCGCACGTCGCGAATGGACGTTGCGAGGGCGGGCAGAGATTTTTCGGACTTGGTCTCTGCCCGCCTCGAAGACCATCAATTCAGCTTCGCCGCCGGATGGTTGCCCGGCGGGCGCGCGCCGAAGCGCAGCGCGGGCGGTGACAGGTTTTCTCGGGGCTTGTCACCGCCTCGGACCCAACATTGGAGGTCGCCATGAGCAACGAAGTTGAAGATCGGAGGCCGCCATATGTGCGTGCCACTATGCCCGACGCATCCAGCATCGCCGTGGGTCATATGCTGCTTATGGACGAGCAGCCGTTCCTAGTTCTCCGCATCGATCGCTTCATTCGCCGTGACGGAACTGAAGGAGCCATGATCACCTACTCGGCGCCCTGTGCTGAGTGCGGGGAGACGTTTTGGGGCATCTCAGTTTGCGGCGGCGGCTTCCCTTCGCGGCGCTGCAAATCGCATCGCGCCGGCGGCCGCCCAGTACGGGGCCTTGGCAAGCGCCAGCGCGTCCGCTTCGAATGGGTTCCACCGATAGAAAAAGCCAGCGCGGCATCCACCACCGCGACTGGCTCATACGGCGCTTGACCGCGCCAACTTTTCCCGCCGCCCATTATGGCCACAACACCCGCGGGCGGCGGGAACCTTTCCCCCCTTATGAAAGCATGGTCATGATTAGCCGCGAAGCCCTGGAAGCCCAGATTGCCGAACTGAAACGCCAGGAAATCGAGTGCATCAAGGGCCTCATGGCGCGGTTTCGCACCACCGGCATGGATGCCACAGACCGCGCCGCCGCTGCCCAAGCCCGCATCAGCGTGGACGACGCTCGCCTTCTCCGCATCCACCGCGAGACGGCCCAAATCGCCGCCCGCATTGCCGAGCTTCGCGCTGCGATCGAATTGCTCTGACCAGCATCAGGCATTCCGCAACCCCAATATCGTGCCGGTGCGCTGCGTTGCCCCAACGGGAGCCTGGAGGATAGGCTTCGCGCTGGACAAGCTGCCACCACCCGTCGTTACGGTAATCAGGGTGTCCAACCGCTCGGTCAGGGCCCTGGTTTGGACTTGCAGCCCATTCACCACATCGGGCGCGGTCAGGATGCTGTTTTGGCGCGCCGATGATTGGCCAGACGGAGCGGAAATGCCCAAGGATTCCTGCATCGCTGATACGAAGTCCGTCCGCGTGAACCAGGCGAGGCGATCAGCAGGAATGGCGATGGCCTGGGTCTGCTGCTTGAACTGCTCAACGATGGTTTCAGCCAGCTTCGCATTGTCGTTCGCGATCTGCCGGGCGACGTCATAAGTGGCGCCGGTGATGCCCGTGGTAGTGCCCGTGACCGAAGCGGTAACAGCACTGCCCGACGCGCTGGAGGTGGTGCCGGTCGCCGCCGCAATAGCTGAAGCCGTCGACGCTGCGGTGATGGGTGTGACGGTGCCCCCAGCGTTCGTGATGGCCTTCGTGGTCAGGTTCGTCACCTGGGCCAGCAGGTCAAAATATCGCTGGGTCGAGCCGTACAGTTCGCGGGCGATGTCCAGATAGGACTGCGCCGTGCTGGTGAACTTGTCCTGGTCGACACGTTGGCCGCCCATGATCTGCGCTGCCAGAGGATCGAACTCCGCCTTGGCATTGGACTGGCGGGTACGCAGCGACAGACCGCTGTCACCACTGTAGCGCAGGCTGCTCAGGAAGGACTGAAGCGTGCCGCTGATGCTCTCCGCAGCCTGCTTGACCGCTTCCGACCGTTCAATCCCGTATAGCTGCTCCATCTTCGAATATTCTTCAACTGAGGCGCCTGCCTCTGCGAAGATGCTGCGTAGATTTGCGAATTTCTTGTCGACGCCATCGATAGCTGCCCCGACGGGATCGAGATAGGATTTGAGGTCAGTGAACACACCTTCAAACGTGGTAGCCTTTTGCAGCGCCTTGTCGAAATCGCCACCAGCGGTCAGCAGCCGTTTGGTGCTGTCGCGCATACCTGTGATGACGTCCTTGCTGATGGCGTTGACCAGCGCGGCCTTCACGGCTTCCTCAGCGGTCGCGAAGGATACGCGCCCCAACGGGCCGCTGCCATCCGGGTCAAACGTGTATTTCTTCTTCCGCGAGCCGATGGAGCCAAGGTCCATGTTGCTTGCAAGGCCAGTTCCGAACGCGCTGGCCAGTTGGTCAAGGGCGCCGAAAACGGAGTCCGCAGACTGGAATGCCGCATCGAGCCGGGCACCTTTACCCTTGCCCTTCGCTGTCAGCTTCTCCGCATCTGTGTTGCCGTAAGCATCCGTGGACAGCGAAACATAGGCGCGGGGAGTCTTCTTGAACAAGCCGCCGACGACAGAGCCCAGGGCGCCGCCAATGAAGCCGCCGATGCCGGGCAGCAGTGCATTGCCTATCGCGCCACCGATCGCGCCACCGGTGGTTGAGCCCTTGATGCCCAGCATCTTGACCAGGCTGCTTGCGAACATGCCAGAACCTATGCCAGCGATGCCGTTGCCGACCGTCTGGCCGATTCCCGCTGCCGCAAAGGTGCCGCCGCCAAGCTTTAAGATGCCACTGGCTGCCAGTTGCCCCATCTGATTGAATGCCGCGGCATTCAACAGCCCGTTGATGAGGCCGCCCGCCTTGCCGCCGACTGCGCTGCTGGCGAAACTCAACAGGGTGGTCAACCCATTCACGCCGCCAACCGCAGTCCCGAAGCCGCCACCCGAAGCAGTTCGTTGGGCGCTGGCCGGAATATAGCGCTGCGCGGTCACTACGATATCGGCAAGTTCCTGGGCTGGTTGCGCATTGCTCCAGATGTCTTGGATCGGCTGCAGGCCCTTTGCAAAACTGGTCAGGAACGGCTCCAGCCCGGTTTGACTGCCAAAAGCGGTTGGAGTGGTGGTCAGCTGTCCGATGGAAGGCATATTGTCATTCGAAGCCAGGAAGTTTGCCGCGGCATTGCTAATGGCAGTCGCGGAATCCGTGAGGGCCTTCGCTGCAGCTTGATGCGCCTCCAACGCCTTCCCCGCCGAATCACTGATGGTTGTGGCTGAAGCGTTGAGCGTGTCCCCGGCAATGGTCACCACTTCCCCAGCATTACGCAGCTTGTCCTCAACGGTCGAACCCATGTCACCGAACAGTTTGACGCTGATCTCCCGCGCAATGGCTTGTCGGCGCGACTGGGTGATGCTGTCCGTGAGCGACTTCAGGCTGCCCTTGGCGAACGGCTCAGTCAGGAAATTCTCAAACGCGCTCTGCAGGTCGCGCGCCTGCTGTACCTGGATCGCAATCAGCTGGTTGCGGCGTTCGTTCTCCTGCGTAAGGGCCTTGTTGAGTTCGATCTGCTTTTCAAGGTTGGCCAGCTGCTCATCACCGATCTGCGCAGTGCCCTGCTCGATCTGGAACCGGCGCGAGAGCAGTTCAGCCAGGCGCTCGTTACCGGACAGCTGCGCCTGAAGAATCTGGTTTGCCTCTTCCAATTGCCGCGTGGCGCTGGTCGCCTGTGCATCGACGGTCAATTGCGCCAGGCGCTTTCGTTGCTCCTCATATTCCGCCAGCGCCTTGCTGACTGCCTCCGGCTCTTTGTCCAGTTCGACGCCAATCTGCCGGATGATGGCCAGCTTTGCCTGAAGCGCTTCGGCCTCCGCCGGGCGGCCCTGCGCCAGCAATTCCTGCACCCGCGCCTGATCCGCCAGCGCATCGGTCTGCTGCTTGATCGCCATCACCGGCGCGTTGCCGATCACTGCGGCGGCTTCCTTCGCGGCGGTCAGGGTTTTCTCATATCCGGGCAACGCCTTGCCAGTCGCCTTGACATAGGCGTCATTCTTCCGAGTCAGGTCATCGGTGATATCCGCCAGTTCGGCCATCGCCTTGGCTGTCTGCTGAACAAGTTTAGGCTGATCCCCAAAGGGTGCCGCAATGTTCTTGATGCGGTCAAAGATATCCCGGCCGGATTCCTCCAGTCCCGCAATCCTGTCGGCGGTGCCGCTCCCCGTTTTCTTGGCAGGATTGCGGAGGCCTTTGGCGAGGGTGCCACTATCGAGCGATTCATCGATGAGTTTGGCAATCTGGGTATTGATACCGCTGGTGGACCGGTCGATGAGCGCCTGCCGGTATTCCTCGCCGGTGATTTTTAGGCCGGAAAAATCGAGCTTTTCGGACCGTTGCAGGACTGCATCGATGGCTTTCGCGCGGGCGTCGGCATTCTTGATCTGCTCGGCTTTGGCGCGCTCCTGCTCCAGCCGCTGGAGAGCCTGCTGATTTTCGCGGGCCCTGAAATAATCGCCGCCAACCACGTTGCCGAGGCCCAAGGGCAGGTAGGCGCTTGCCCCGGCGCGGAGTTTGGTGGTGGTCGATAGCCCGTCCTGCCCAAACACCTTTGCGGACGAGGCCTGTTTGGCGGCCGCATCGGCGCGGAGATTGATGGCGGTCAACCGGGCATTGAGGCGGAGAAGTTCATTCTGCTTTTCCAGCTTTCCGGAGGTCAGGTCAAACATGGTGCCCAGTACACCCTGGGCGTCTGTCAGGGCGTTCGCGCCCACCTTGGCCAGATGGCTGGCGGTATCGGCTTCACCCAACTTGGTGACGTAGCTGCCTAGCACTGCGGCGGCCGTCGTTGCGGCGACAACCCAAGGATTGGAGAGGAAGCGGCCGAGCGCAGCCAGCTTGCCGCCCGTCTGAGCCAGGGCGAACGATGCCTGGCTTCCCTGCTGCAACAGGATGACAAAGGCGTTCGTACCGAGTTGGGCCTGGACCGCTACGTCCGCAATCTGATTCGAGAGGTTCGCATAAGCCGCCCGCTGTGCGCCGGCCGACACCGCTGCCGCTGCACTGGTGCGAGCAAGGGAACCACCCGATGCCACCAATGCGCTGGCCACTTTGCTGTGGGTCGCTGCCACCAGTTCGAGCCGCTGGGCCTCCACCTCCGCCGCTGCCGCAGCCTGGCGCGCCGTGGTCGCATAGGCCCTATCTTCTGCAGTGGCGGTGCCAACGGCACGAGCGGCGACGGTGGCGGCCTCCGCAATCTCGCGTTGGGCATTGGCAAATGCGCGAGCCGATGTTGCGGACCGCAGCGTCGCGGCAGGATCAAGGGTCACGCCGCCAAGGTTTTGTGGCCCCGCGATCCTCGCCGCGCTCTCGGTGATACGCTGGCGCTCAAGAGCTATGCGCCGTTCCGCTTCGGTTGTCGCTTGGCGGAAGGCCGCGTTTTCGGCCGCTTGGCGCTCGCGAATGCCTCCCAGCGTCAAGGCTATCTCCCGCTGGACAGCAGCCATCCGTTCGGCATGATTCCGACGGCGCGTGGCCTCCAAGGTTTCCTCTGCGGCGGCCTGTGCATTTATTTGGCGGATCGCGCCGCCGGTATCGAAACCAGACAAAGCGCTGGCTGCAAGATTCTGAACCCGTCCCTTAGTCGCCAGCTTTTGGTAGAGAGCCTCGATCTCTCGACCGAACTGCTTTACCTCCCGGCTCGCGCCGTTGAAGGAGAATGCCTTGTCGGCACGCTGTCCCGCCTTCTCCCACGCGGTGCTAGCCCGGTCGGCGCTGCTGCGCAGGTTGGCTTCGAACTCGCGCATCCTTGCAACGGCGCCATCTTCGGCTTTTATCGAAAGAACCAGCGGGAATGAGTTAAGATTGCCCATGTCGAGCCTCAGAACTTGATGGCGGAGCCGGAAAGCTCCTGGTTGAGTAGAGCAGGCAGACGGCGCGCCCATTTTTCAGCGATTTGGCGAGGGTCAGCGCGGCGCGATCGGCGCGTCACGCGGATCAGAATGAAAGCGATGATCGAAACATGTGCCCGCCCCTTGCTGGCAACACCGCGTTTCGGAAGCCGCCTGGCCTTGCCATTCTTGCCGTCGGTGCGGACGGTGACGTCATTGACCACGAGATAGGCTATCCCCGGCTTGCCGCTGCGCACGAATTGCAACGGTCCGATTTTCTCCTCCAGCCCTGATGAGCGGTAGAGGTCAGGTGTGATTCTGCGCCTCGCCACCTTTTTGGGGATTTCTCCGGTCGGGATCGCCAGCCATCGCCCGCGCACTGGCGCGATCTGCGTCGTGTCCTGGTCGATGTAGCTTTTCAGCGCGCCGGCTGTGCGCGGTGATTTCACGCCACGGACAGAGACGAAGCCGCCGACGTCCAACGACGAAATATCCCCGATATTGATACGGCCCTTTTCGGCGTCGGAGGTTGACGCAATCGTGCGGGACAGTCCGCCCAACCGCTGGGTGCGCATCGTGGCGCGGATCTCATCGCGGGCAGAGCGTGCGGCTTTGTCGGTGGCTCTACCAGCCGCGATGGTGACGCGCTTCGATAGCTCACGGCGGAACGGGCCGAGCGTGTCGCCGCTGGGCTGCTTAATCTTCCAGTCCATCGATCAGTTCGACCGGTGGGCGATTGCTGGTTCTGAAAGCACGGGTCGCGGTCCCTTCAATATGGGTGCCACAACGTCATCCTTATGAATCAACCGGCATGTGAGTGCAAGAGCAGCCAAATGGTGCAGGCAAAAGACTCGACTCGTTACGCGACAAGCAACTATATTCGCGCGATGCCAAAATTTCAGGTTTTTATAGACGAGGCTGGCGATCCAGGCGTCAAGCCGAAGGACGACGATGAGCGACATTGGACCGACTGGTTCACCGTTTCAGCCGTAGTAGTCAGCAACAGCCGAAAACTTGATATAATCGATTGGGTGAAGGACATGAATGAGGCGGTTCGCAATGTAAATGCGAACGCCTTGCACTACCGGAACCTCTCTGCGCCAAATCAAGCGCGCGTATGTCGAATGCTCGGTAGGAAGCCGCTGAGGCTATTTGTCGTTGCCTCACATAAGGATTCCATGCGCGATCACTACAACCCCAAATTGGGCCGTGCAAATGACAAGGAGTTCTATAATTGGTGCCTACGCTTGTTACTCGAAAGGGTGACCGAGTGGTGCTATCGTCGCGGCCGGAAAGATGAGGACAAGGATTGCTCGGCCGAAGTGATCTTTTCGCGGAGGGGCGGCCACAAATACCCAGAACTGCGCACTTATTTGAAGAAGCTGGAAGCTCAGACGCTTACGCAAACACTAGTTCTGAACGCGAAGGGTATCGCACCCGGTGTGCTTTCGCATGATCGCTTGAGGGTTGAGCAGGACAGCGAAATAGCCGGTCTGCAACTCGCGGATATCACCGCCAGTTCAGTTTTCAACGCTGTGAACACCCTTGCATCACGGCACGATTTGGAACCGGCGAGATCGTTGAAGCCCCGGCTAACGAATGCGCATAGGTCCCGCTTCCCTGCGGGCGCTGGCCTGCTGATGCTGCCATTCAAACATCAGGGGATGATCCCTGCCGATGACCAGCCGTTTTTTGAGGAATGCGGCTATCGTTTTTGAGGTGGCAGGCCCCAGCCTCCGTTTCCAAGCAAGTGATAGGTCACCATCCAGCGGGCAACCATCTTGAAAGGCGCCTTCACGGTCGAAGCGATCAGGCTGAAGTTTGACCTGGCGTATCCTGCCGATCTTCAATTTAGGGAAAAACAGTAAAGAATCAATGAATTATAATGAATCGTTTTCAGCGGGTTAGCCCTGCTGGTGGGCGGACTAACGTCCGACGCGCTGTCGAACCAGGGGGCGGATAGCTTCCGGGCGCGTGGGCTACATTCCAACCGGGTTAAGCGTCCTTCGAATCGGCTCACACGCCTCAATCCAGTTCACCGCTATGGCTTCGGCTCCGGTGCGGATGCCTTCCACGATGACGTTCGTTTGCAGAAGATGACCGACGTTCTTCATCAGGCCGATTTCCCAAAGCGCGCCGTTTCGCGCCTGCACATAGAGGCTGACCGCTCCAGCAACCAAGACGCCCTCAAGGCGGAAGTATGAACCAATATTCATGTGGGCCAGATAAGCGGATTCCGATGACAGCGCTATGACCGGTCCCCGGCGCGTGCAAATAAGCGGATAGAGCGAACCGCATTTTCGAGCTCATAGATCAGGAAGCCGTCTGGCTCTAGTGCGCGGGCATACGGTTGACGGCCTGCCAACTGGATTCTCCGAAACGCTCGCATGTCTGCCCTAATACGGTCGCGTTGGGCGCACCGCACATTCCGCGGATATGCTTCACTATAAGGGCACATTCGTTGACAGTGTTGCATGGCGGGCGCGTTGCTGAGCTTACCCATCGGCAATATCGTACCAGCGCCAGAGCGCGCTGCTTGCCTATCGCATGGCCACAGTCCTGCTCTGCATCGCCTACGGCCACCGCTGCTGAGAATGCCCGTTCCGTCTTCGCTCTGATGGATGAACTTTTCTCCGCCGCCGACGCGGCAGAACTCAAAAGCGCAACGGCGATCAGCAACAGCCTCATGCTCTTCTCCCGCTGGTCCAAATATCGCCTGTCGATGTCAGCATCATCTACCCCCCGGCGGGCGCCGGCAACCCGCCCGCTCTGACCCCGCTCTTTGGCCAGAGGTCGCATAGTCCATTGGTTTTCAATGGCTTGAAGCGTGGATGAGGCCGAACCGGTAACTTACGCAAAAGATTTTTGGGCACACCCGCTCTTTTTTTGGGGCTCCCCACCGCTTAGGATTGCCGATCCCCTGGGTAGGACCCGCGATTTTCCCCGCCCATGCTGTGTGGTAAGGTGCCCGCAGATTTCCGGGGAGTCGACCATGCCATTCGAGCCACTGCCGCAGACGCCGCGCGTCCCGACGAACTGGGACCTCATCACGCACATCAAGCTGGTGAAAGGAATGAAGCCCGATACGGGGCTGGCCACGAAGCGCTGGGAGGAACTGAGAAGGGTGGCCGACGATGACGGGGTGATTTCCCTATTGAGGGCCTTTGCTGTGCTGGATCCAGTGCGACCCAAAGGAAACCAGCGGGAGGCGTCAATCAGGAAGGATCTGCGCAACTGGTCCAACCCGCGCGATCACGGCAACAACAGCCAGGACAAGGGATGGCTGGAACTCGGGCGCCTCACATAGGCAGAGAGAAGTGGCGATGCGCGCTGCGGAACATGCCGATGAACCTGGACACGAGACTTATGGCCGTGATGTGAGGCGAAAAATCTTGGCTAGCAATGCCCCGACACCGCCAGCCAGAAAAGCGAAATAGATCAACGCTGCGCGTATGCCTTTCCTGTCGTGCACATTGGTTGCAACCCAACTCCAGTAACAAAACGATAGCACGAGCAAAACAGCCCAAGCTGCAGCCATTCGTGCGCGTCTCACTTCCGCTTCTCCCGCATTTCCTCAGTTACACCCTGCCGGCTACACCACCGCTGTTCCGGAAGGTGGCCGTCATCCTGTGGACTGCGGGCGGTATCTTAACGCCCGCAACAATCGACAGGGTCTTCCTTACTGACAGGTCTGGCAGCTGATCCTTCCGCTGGCCGGCGGGTGGAATGTACTGGAGGAAGGGGAGGTCACTCCGGCGGGCGCTGCAACAGGCGGAGGCGAGGCCACGGTCATGACGGCAGGTTGAACAGCCATCGGCTGCACCATCACCGGCGCCGTCTGCGTGGTCATCGGCCCAGCGAACGCGACCGGCAAATCCTCCTTGGTGTGAGCCGTCAGCTCCCGGCCTGCCGGAATCGTGCCGCTCTTGCCGGTTACGAACCCCGCAAAGACGCCTGCGGCGATGACAGTCCCGACAGTGGCGACGGTGTTACCTTCACCCTCCTGCCGATAATGGCCCGACAGCGGAATGCGGCGGCCACCAACCTCCACATACTCCAGGTCGATCTCCATCTTACCGGACTTGCCGAAGGCGCCCTTGTTGGTGAGCCAGGAAATGCGGCCCACGCCGCGGCTGCCCTTCGGGATGATGACATAGTTTCCCAGCATGACGTTGTGCGTGACGGTCAGGTCGAAATTGTCGCCTTCGGTCCAGCGCTTGCCTTTGGTCGAGATGGTGTCGTTCAGCGCCAGCGTGATTTCAGTGTTGGCCGGCAGAACGGCGGTGGCCTGCTGGACCTGTGGCGGCGCGATCAGCATGGGCGCTGCTGTGGCGGCGACCGGCGCAGCAACGGGCTGCTGTGCAAGTGCTGGCACCGCGGCACTGAGCGCAAGCGCGCTCACGAATAGGCTCTTCATGATTTCCCCCTTCCAACGCGGCCATTCCCCATTACGGCCGCGAATCGGCCGGCAGTATCTGCCGGGCCCGCTGGAAAGGATAGGAGAAAGGAGCCTTCGATAGTCTCTCTTCAAGACAGCATTGGATCAAACCGCCGTCAGCGAGCGGAGTGACGCAATTCCGGCGCCAACCTCACGCAATTCCTGATTGCGTAAGGTTCCGATAGAGCTGAAACCCTTGGTTTCCGGGCCTTTCGATGAGGGGTGACGAAAACGGTTACGCAAAAATTACGGCAGCCGTTGCTTTCCAAATTGCGATGTTTCGGCTGGGACACCGACTATTCGCCTTGTAACGCATCAGCGGAGCCTGTCGGTGGATCATCAAATTTTGTTGGGGTCGTGCGCCGCATTTTCGATAGCGATCTGATCACTTATCCCCTTGCCAATGCTACGGATAAGGGGATGGATGCCCTTCAGCATCGCTCGGCATTCCTCCGCCGTGGGTTTTGTCACAGCGTCCGTAATAATGGTAATAATTCGATCCCAATCGGTCTCGGTGCCAATTAACAGACCGTTCGCCAACGGAAGCCAGCTATCCTGAGGTACTTCTGTGGAGCGCAGGCGATTGAGGTCTTCTTCCAAAGCCAGATGGGCCGTGGTCAGGGCATATCCGATGTTGTGGATTTTGCCTGTGAGTCCGGGGAGATCGTCTGTCCCAACCGTGAGAGCCTGTAGTTCATGGCCTTTAGCCGCGAATTCGCGCAATCTGGCGAGAACCGGATCACGCAAATCCTTCCACGCTGCATAAGCGAAAGTGGCGGTTCGCACTTCTTCCGCTTTCCGATTGGTATAACGACGATTGTGAACGTTCCAAACGACCGTAACGCCAAGGGCCAAAATGGAAAGGCCCCAGCTACCATACTCCTTCAGTCCGATTGCCGCACTAGGATCAGCCACTACAGCAACCGCAGATCTCGCTGCGTGGTAATAGCGGCCAAACCACGCTCGAGTTGCTGCATCACGATGCTAGGCGCCTTGAAGCGAAAATGCGATTTGAAGCGCTCTGTATCATAACCGAAAGCTTTTACACTGGCACCGAAGAAGCCCTGAACGAATGAGGGTGTCAGCGAATAAACATAGTCCGGAACAAGCACGTCTACCGGCTGCGCGTCTGCATCCAGCTGATCAAGTTTGAACAGCTCACGAGCAGCGAGGCCACGCTCACGACCGCTCAGGTTATGCACCTTCCCTGCGCCAGTGAGTTCCTCCAGATCAATCGCTGTCATTCTCGGCCTCCGATTCGTCCGCGAAGTAAACTGGATCGAGGGTGAATGCTACACTAACAAGCGTCCCGGCAAAATGCTCCTCCAGATCGAACACCACGCCATCGTCTGGCGGATATTCAGGAGAATTCTCAGCATTGCACCAGAGCACGCGTGGTGCCGTCGGCCCTTCTCTCCTGTCCCCTGTTATATAGGGCGCCCTCAGCTTAATACACGAGTTCCCTGAAACAATTGTGACCCTCGCCTCTTTTCCTGGCTCTTCGGTAGGCCCTAACAAGCTCACAAGATCCAAAACATCCATCAGACCTGTCCCTCCCGATCCCATAGAGCGTGCCTTTGGATCTCTGGTCACAGTATCCTGAAGTGCCACCAACGTGGCCAAGGTTGCGGGAGATTGACGGCTTCGCCAATGCCCAGCAATGTAATTATCGACGAAGGTTCGAACGTCCGGCGCTGCGTCGGATAGCCCCTCTGCAAATGAGCGACCTACGCTAAGAAAAGCCATGTAGCAGCGGAAAACATCTGTCCCATTTTCGCTACGCTTAACCATAAACGCGGTGACGGACCAATCTCCATCTACACTCCCTGCTTGGCTATGCCGCTCCGCATTACAAAGGAGCTCACCAATTATACCGGCTATCCAGCCCTTTCCTTCCTGCGTAAGTTCACGTTCAATTTCAGGAATTCCCAACCAGTCATTGACCGTTTCGCAGAACCGATCTGTTGCCCGCTCCCGGGTCTGCGGTTCAATATGAACTCCAGAAGACGTAGACGTGCCAGCCGGCCTACGACGTTGCAAGGGAAACGCCCAAACATCCGTGTGCTTCCCATTCATCAGGAACTCTGGATCCTCAGCTACCGCCGGCAACGTCATTTTGTTGTGGCGGCCAACGCCAATCGCGCTGAGAACCTTCTGAACTGGCCTGGTCATCCGACCGCCGGAGAAAATTCTGGCCATTTGGGGCCATATCTCTGCCAACACAAGGTAAGCCCCCGCATCAAGGCAGAAATCATCATCAAAATGGAGGGCAGCTTCAGTAGCTTCACCTTCGAGTTGACCAACTTTGCGTAAGCTGGCCAGCGCGCCCGCCGGGTCGTCCAAGAAAGAAAAATTCTTCAATGTCACCGAAGGCATATTTTTCAAACGCCTCCGCTTCAAAATCGGCAACCAGTGCTTTTCGCGCTCAGGCAGGAGCCGATCCAACACAGGGGACTTCCGAAACTTAGCCGCCATCAGGTTCTTCGACATAACTGGACGGTCAAGCTGGCGGATGGCTTTCATCACCTTCCGCGAATGTGCCCTCGCAAATCGATCTCTTACGCGCTGCTGGTACGACAGCTTCGGGAAATCTTTTGGAACTCCCCTGAGGCGCTCCCGCATTCGCGACATCTCTGCCCGCAAAATGCGTTCAGCAATACCGTGCTGAATTGGCCCGGATAGCCCACCGCCCCCTCGACCAAATAATTTAGCGAGCAGCGAGAGCTGCCTCGGCAACTTACCCCTACCCAATCAAGCCCCCAGCTCACACGGCTCCATACATCTGCCCCGTTTCAGTCGCTTACAGATGTTTTTGGTCGAGTCGAGTGATTTCAAGGATGCCAGATGGGCGTAGCCTGGTGGCTGTCGCGGTCATTCCGCCATCCATGTGCCCCGTGGCCGCCGGAGAGCCGCGCCTTCGGATGTAGGCCACAGCCCAAGCTAAGCGATTCTGCAACTGGGATAGAGTAAAAAGGGCCAGCTACCGAGTCGCCGCGGAGAGATCATGGCGCGCACCTTCACCCGCGAAGAATTCTACGATCTGGTCTGGTCGAAGCCGTTGACGCAGCTCGCCAAGGAATTGGCGCTGTCGGAAGCAGCAATCTTGAAGATCTGCAAGAAACACGATGTTCCCAGTCCGCCTGTGGATTGGTGGGCACAAAATTCAACAGGGATACCGGTTGAGCGAATTCACCTGCCGCCGCTAAGCGACACGCCGCTTTGCCAGATTACGATCGCCGGCGGCGAGCTGCGGGCTGAATCTGATCTTATCATGGCCGTGCGCGAGAGCGCCCGTGTTGCTGTGTCGACAATCGCAGCGGGAGATGAGCCGCTGCCCCATAATCAGATTGTTGAGCGCACAATTGCGCAGCTGCGTAGAGCGAAGCCATCTGAAAAAGGCGTGGTTTCGATCCACCAACCTGGACTGATAAAGGTCGAGGTCTCGCCAGCGTCCGCTGACCGATTGAGTGTCGCGCTTAACCGTATCGCAGCGGCGGTCGAGCCAATGGGAATCACTATCGCGCGGACTGACAAGTCGGCCGGCTTCCAATGCGATGGTGCGATCATCGGGTTTTCCATCACTGAAAACGTGAAGACGATGAAGCACGTCCTCACCGAGGCGGAGCAAGTGCAGCAAACCGCTTGGCAAAAAGAGAGGGACAGATTGTTCAAGCTGGACAGTAGGCGCGCGCTCGACTTCCTGTTCACCCGACCCGATTTTCCCCAAGTGGATTATCATCCCACTGGCCAGCTCTCATTCGAATTGGAGCATTTCTATGTGTCGGGCGGGACACCGCGGCGATTGTTCCGTGACGGCAAAGTCCAAAGACTCGAAAACATAGCTGCCGATATAGCCGTCGGAATATCGGTGCTGGCGGCGGCGGTTAAGGAAGAGCGCATACGCTGTGAGGCACAGATGCGGCGCGAAGAGGAGGAGCGAAGCCGTCGCGAACGGGCATGGCGCGCCAAACACATTGAGGAACGTCGCGGCGCTGAGCTCGACAAATTACTGGAGGAGGTGGGCTCGCTCGATCGGCTGCGGCGGCTGGTGGAGGCTTTGCGCGCTAGGCATGGGACAGTAGCGACTGGGCGCGTCGGAGCGTTCGTCGCTTTTGCCGACGCTCAACTTACTGCACGGGAGGAGGCGCTAACCGCAGACGCCCTTGAACAGCGACTGGCTCATTCTAAGCTTTTTGGTGAAGATGACGATTTCAATTTCGATCCACCGCGCCGTTAGCTAGCTGCGCCTGAGATGACGGCACGGTCATGCGTGTAGACGAATCGGCAGGAAAATCGCTCCTTCCGACGTCAAACCGATGCTCCAACGCAACGCCCGCCATGTTGCATCCATGTTGCGCGGGGCCGCCGAAGGCCAAAGAAATGCACGTGATTCCGCGAATTTATCGAACTGAGAGCAACAGCCAAAAGCGTCCCATTTGAGAGGCCATTGCCATCAAAAAGCTAGTATTTCGGGGGCTTTTGTATGGTAGCGGAGGAGGGACTTGAACCCCCGACACGCGGATTATGATTCCGCTGCTCTAACCAGCTGAGCTACTCCGCCCCATGGGCCGTCCGCCGGGCCATGCCCTGCGGTGAGGCGGCGCTATAAGCAGAGCGGGCTTATGGGTCAACGGGGTTTCACGGCATCGTGAAATTTCTCTGGCCGGGTCATCCGCCTGCACTGGCAAGGACGGTTGCAAGCCACCATCCCGGCACCGCGGCCAGGGCGAGGAAAGTCCCCAGCGGCACGCGCGTCGTGCCGTCCACCCTCCCGCCTGTCGCCATGACCGCGAGGACCGCCAGCAGTCCCACGCTCGCCGCCAGCAGCAGGATGAAGGGCAAGGCCTGCCAGCCGAACCAGGCGCCGAGCGCACCCAGCAGCTTGGCATCGCCCAGACCCAGCCCGTCGCGCCTCCGGAAGCGCCGATAGCCGAGCGCGACCAGCAGCAGCGTCAGATAGCCAGTCAGCGCGCCGATCGCCCGATCCCCCATGGTCGCGTCGGTCGTCCAGGGACCAAGGGTGAAGCCCAGGAACGCCAATGGCAGGGTCAGCGCGTCGGGCAGCCAGAAATGCCGCCGGTCGAGCACCGCCAGCGTCAGGAGCAGCCAGCCCAGCAGAGCCCATCCCGCCCCGCCCGGATCGGGCGAAAAGCCCAGGGCGAGCGCGCCGATGATCGCGCATCCCGCCTCCACCCGTCCATGCAGCGGATCGATGGGCGCGCCGCAGGTCCGGCACCGCCCTCGCTGCGCCAGCGCGCTTGCCATCGGCACGAGATCGAAGACGCTGAGAATCCGCCCGCAGCCGTCACAGGCCGACCGGCCGCGCAGCACGCTGCGCCCCCGCGGCCAACGCAGGACGATCGTGGCGAGGAAACTCCCGGCTATGGCTCCGGCTGTTGCGCCCAGCAGGGCGGGGAAGACCTCAATCACAGCGTCCCTTCGATCTTCAGCACCCGCGCGCCCCCGGCATCGGCAAAGCCCGCCCTGGCCAACGCCTCACCCAGCGTCGCGTCGGCGGTTTCCACCCGCATTTCCGCCTGATAGCGGCCCGATCGCCAGATGCGCAGATTGACCTTTTCCAGCCCCGACTGGCTGACCAGCGGCAACAGCAGCGCTTCGCCGTCGCAACTGGCCACGCCCGAAAGGCCCTGCGACAGGTTCAGTCCCGGAAACTGGCCCGCCATCTGCGCACGGACCCGTCCCTCGGCATGGCCGCAGCGGTCGCCGGAGAACCAGGCCGACACATCGTCCATGACGAAGCTGCCTACCGGCAGCGGCGCGAAGGTCCGGCCCAGCGGCACCGCGCCCGTCACATCGTCGATCCCCATGCGCCCGAAGCCGACCGTCAGCGCGCCGCTCAGATCGTCCGCTGCGCCATTGCGGCGCCAGACGTCGAACCGCGCCCGTCCGACCAGCAGCGACACGGGCGACAGGCCCGCGTGGACCGATCCCAGCGACACCGTGCCCAGCATCAGCCGGTCGATCCCGCCGCTCCACACCGTGCCGCGCACCTCCCGCGCCGCCACGCCCAGCCGCTCCAGACCCGCCATGCCGAGCGCGACGCGCATCGGCAGGAAGATGAGGAATCCCGATGCGAACACAGCGATGAGCGCGATGCGCACCCGCCGCGAAAGGCTGAGCCCCATCATTGCCCGCCCCGCACCAGCACCGCCTGCACCGCGACGCTGCCCGCCGTCGCCGCCGGCCGCGCGCTCATCGTTTCGATCCGGATGCCCTCTGCCTCCAGGACGGAGAGCCATGACAACAGCGCGACCGGCCGCACCGAGGCAATGGCCATGTCGACCCGGTCGGCGCCCTGCGCCTGCGCGCGTTCCAGCGTCAGCCCCGCCTCGCCGGCGCTCTGGCCGATGAACTGGTCCAACGGCACGCCCGCGTCGACTGTCGCCGCCGTGCGCGGCAGCGACTTCAGCAGCTTCACCTTGGCGCGAATGGCGGCATTGCGATCGGTCGCCTCCCGCAGCCCGTCCCGGGCCGAACGCTGTGCAGCGTCGAGCGGCCGCACCACGCCCAGCCACAGGATCACCACCGCCAGCAGCGCGAACATCACGCCCAGCATCCACTGCTCGCGGGGACTCCGTTCGCCCCATAATGCCTGCAACCGTTCCATCATGACCGCACCGTTATATCCGCGAGCATCCGCCCGCCGGGGTCCTGCGAAGGCGTCGCCGTGATGGCGAAGCCCGCCGCCTGCAAGGCCAGCAGCACGCTGTTGATGTCATCCCCCTTCGCCGCCGCCAGCGTGGCGCGGATCATCCCGTCCGGATCGCGCGACAAAGCCGTCAGCGACACGCCGGGCACATCCTGCATCGCGCTCAACAGGCCCGAAACCGGCGCGGTGAAGGCATAGCCGCCCGCCCCGCGCGCAGCGAGTTGACGGTCCATTTCCGCCTCGGCCTGGAGGACGTCGTTCGCCCCCGGCACCACCTGCCGCGCCAGGGCTCGGCTTTCCGCATCCAGCGCGCTCGCCGCGAAATGCTGCTTGGCAAGGCCGACCAGCGCGATGGACAGGCTGACCAGCAGGATCAGCCCGCTCCAGACCGCGATGCGCGCCATCGTCCGTTTATCGAAGGACCGCCGCACCCGCTTGGCGAAGTCGCCCTGCCGCAAGTCGAGCGGCGGCCGGTCCAGCGCGGCAATCGCCCGCGCTTCGATCTGGTCCGCGGGAACGTCGCGCACGGCGGCATCGCCGATCAGTTCCGGCAGGGCCAGATCGCCCGCCAGCGCCAGGTCGCTCCCGCGCAGCACCGCTTCGCCGCCGACCAGAGCACGCTCGAACCCCTCCTGCGGTTCGGGCAGCAGCAGCGGGGCAGGCACGATGATGTCCGGATCAAGCCCATGATGCTGCGCCCAGAGCAGCCAGTGCTGCATGTCGGCCCTCGCAGCCACGGCGACGCAATGCGGCCGCGCCGGATCGTCATTGTCGTCGGCTGCGGCGAAAAGCTGGTCCGCGGGCACGATCCCGCCCGCCATGGCCGCCAGCCGCGCCGCCGCCCTCCCCTGCCGGGCAGGCAGATCGGGATAGGCGCCCCGATGCAGCGTCACCAGCGCCGCCGGCGGCACCAGCATCACCGTCATATCCCCGGGCAGCGCCGTGAGGCCGCAAGCCGCGAGCCAGTTCGTCCCCGCCCCTTTCTGCACCACGGCGCCGTTCGCCACCCGCATCCACAGCGGCTCCGCGCCCGGCCGTTCCGGCAGGGCGACGATCAATCCCTCGCTCACGCGCCGGTCCCCCAATTGCGGCGTATCAGCTTGGCCGGACTTTGCCGCGCATCGATCAGCGCCCGTTCGACCACCTGCGTTCCCCCGACATCCACCGACACTTCCACTCCGAAAAATCCCGTCGTCAACCTGACCTGCTGTGCCGCCTCTTCCAGCGGGCTGAGCCCCGCCAGCGACGGGGCGCGCCAGAATTCCACCGTGCTGCCGTAGCCATCCACCGGCCGCTGCGCCAGCAATTGCCGCGCCTGCGCGACGCTCAGCTGCCCCTGCATCAGCATGGCGAAAAGCGGCGCCTGATCGGGCAGCAGCGTATTGATGTTGATGGGCGACAGATCGGCGGTCGGCAGGGCGCAGACCCATGGCCGCGCCAGCCCGTAAATGGCCGGCGTCACCCCGTTGACCGCCCGCAATTCGCTGGGATCGACCATGAAACGGTTGGCCGTGCGATAGGGCCGCGGCGCCCGCGCATAGGTCTCGTCCTCCGCGCCGCCGGGCTGCGGCACGCCGTCCGTGTCGATCCAGTCCGCCAGCGACGCCGCCGCCACCTGCGCCTGCCGCGCGTCGACGCCCAGCGCCTGCAACAGCGCCTGGAACTGCGATACGCCCACCGGGCGCACCTTCAGATCAGCCTCGGTCTCGCCCGCGACCACGCTGTTGAGGTTGAAGCAATTGCCCCCGTCCGTCACCCGCGCCGTGGCGACCCCGCCCGGCACGGATATGGCCTGCGGCGTTCCCATCCAGTTGCCGGCCAGCGTCGTCTTGCCCGGATTGGCCGCAACCAGATCGCCTATGCGCATCCGGGCGATCTCCGTGCCGGCATCGGCAAAGGCGCGCGCCTGATCGACCGCGCCGCCATTGCCGGTCATCCGCGTGGCCAGCGCCAGCCGCTCCAGCGCGGTGGAAGCGACCACCGCCATCACCGCCACCAGCAGCAGCACGGTCAACAGCGCCGCGCCGCGCTCTCCCGGCTTGCGGGGGTCAACCATTGGCTGGCACCCCTTCCTGCTTTTCCGCCGGACCCGGCCCCACCAGGAAACGCAGCGTCACCGGCGGCTCGCCGGTTCGCGTCACCGTCATCTCCACGGCACGGGGCATCAGGTCGGGCTGGGTCGGCACCCATTCGTCGCGCCAGTCGCCGCTGGAGTCGCGGAAGCGCAACGCGACGTTGCCGACCCCGGTGAGCAACGCGGCCGGCTCGTCGCCCGCCGCGCCATCGACCTGCGCATAGATACGCCGTTCCAGCCGCCCCTGCCGCACCCAATATTCGACCTTCTGGAGCGAAGGCCGCGGCAGATCGCCCAGATTGTCCCAGCCGCCGCGCACGAACTGGAGGATGGGCTGGCTCTCCCCCTCGCGATGCGACCAGAAGGCGGGCGCCAGCGTGCCTGCCTCCGTGCGGCTGATGCGCGGCACCGCCTGCCCCAGATCGGCCGCCAGCGCCCCACTCGCCCGCTGCACCGCCGCCATGTCGTCCAGCCGCAGCTTGATCTGAGCCTCTGCCGATACGCTATTGCCCAGCAGCAGCACCCCCGCCGCCGCCAGCATGGCGAAGATCATCAGGGCGACGAGCAGTTCGATCAGCGTGAAGCCGTGTTCGGCGGAACGTCTCGGAGACTCGAAGCCGTGTTCGGCGGAACGTCTAAAAGACCCGAAGCCGTGTTCGGCGGAACGTCTCAGAGACCCGAAGCCGTGTCCGGCGGAACCTGCCTGCCTCATTGCACCACCCGCACGAAGCTCAGCACCACGGGGGAGGAGCCCGCCTGGCCGTCGACGGCAAGATCGACTTGCAGCAGGCGCTTGTCATCGGTCGCCTTGACCTGCCGTGTCCAGTGCCAGCGCCGCCCGCCATTGTCGACATCGCCTTCTTCACTGCCGAGCGAAGGCGGCGCGGGATCGGTCTGCACCTCCACCATCAGGTTGCGCGCGACGATCTGACCCATCGCCTTGCTGTCGAGGTCTGCGGCGGTGTGCAGAGTCACCCCTTGCAGGCGGACGAGCGCCAGGGCGGCCAGGCTGAAGACCGCGAGCGCGACGAGCATTTCGAGCAGGGTGAAGCCTTGCTCCTCCCCACGCGCCTTGCGGCAGCATGACCGCATGAAGCGCATCCTACCCACCGACAACGACCTTTCCGGCCATATCGACCGAAATCGAGACCCGCTCTCCCTCGCGGGCAAGGATCACCGTCATGGGATCGGTCGGAAGCCCCGTGCCGTCGAAGCCGATCTGCTGCCGTCCGTCCTTCCCGACCAGCGCCCGCGTCCCGGCCTTCCAGTTGGCGGTGGCGAAGGGCTTGTCCTCCAGCCCCACCCATTGCCCGCCATCGCGGCGTTGAAAGCCATAGCCCGAGGCCGATACCCATACCCCCATGGGCCGCGCGGTAACGACCGCTTCGTCGCGCGCCGCGGCAAGGCGAGCGGCGAAGCGGTCGGCATCCTCGATCACCCGGCCGCGAGGGTCGGGGATCGCCAACACCACTGCGGCCGAAATGAAGCCGATGATCGTCAGCACGACCATCAGCTCGATCAACGTGAAGCCGTGTTCGGCGGAACGTCTAAAAGACCTGAAGCCGTGTTCGGCGGAACGCCTCAAAGACTCGAAGCCGTGTTCGGCGGAACGCCTTAAAGATCCGGAGCCGTGCCCCCGGCGATCAAAGCTCGCTGGAATAGATGTCGGCATTTTCATTGTCGCCACCCGGCTGCCCGTCCGCTCCCAGCGAACTGATGTCGAACGCGCCCTTCCGCCCCGGCGCCGCATAGTGGTACGGCCGGCCCCAGGGATCGTTCGGCAGCTTCTTGATATATCCCCCGCGCCGGTAACGCTGCGGCTGGGCGAGCGCGGCCGGCGGGTTGATCAGCGCCTGCAATCCATCGGTCGCGGACGGATAGGCCAGATTGTCGAGCCGATATTGTTCCAGCGCCTGTTCGATGGTGGCGATGTCGGCCTTCGCCTTCTCCACCCGCGCGGTATCCGTCGCCGGGATGACGTTGATCGCCACGATGGTGGCAAGCAGGCCGATGATGACGATCACGACCATCAGTTCGACCAGCGTGAAGCCGTGTTCGGCGGAACGCCTCACGGGCGTGAAGCCGTGTTCGGCGGAACGCCCCAAAGACTCGAAGCCGTGTTCGGCGGAGCGCCTGAGAGACCCGAAGCCGTTCTCTCCTTCCCCTCTCCTGACGTCATTCCCGCAAAGGCGGGAAACGCCAGTTCGGCGCAGCCAATCCATCTCCCACAACAAACGCCAGGGGGAACGTTCAGGCGATGGATTCCCGCCTTCGCGGGAATGACGGAGAGAAAGGATCTTGCGCATAAACACTCCTCAGGCCCCGGTAAGGCTCTGCAATTGCAGGATGGGCAGCAGGATGGACAGGATGATGACGGCGACGATGCCGCCCATGGCGATGATGATGACCGGCTCCAGCATGGCGAGCGCGGCAGAGGTGAAGCTGTCGAATTCCCGCTCCAGATAGTCCGCCGCCCTCTCCAGCATGGTGTCCAGCCGCCCCGCGCTCTCCCCGCTCGCCGCCAGATAGACGAGCAAAGGCGGAAACACGCCCGCCCGCCGCAGCGCCGCCGACAGGCTGCCGCCGCCGCGAATGGCCTCCACGATCTCCTCCGAAGCCTGCCGCAGCACCCGGTTGTGCACCGTCTGGGCGGTAAGCGACAAGCCCTCCATCAGCGGCAGGCGGCTCGCCACCATGGTCGACAGGGTGCGCGCCATCCGCGCCGCATGCAGGTCGCGGATCAGCCGCCCCAGCAATGGCAGGCGCAGCAGCATCGCATCGAAGCGATAGCGGAAGCTTTCGACCTTCAGCGCCCGCCAGAAGCCGAAGCCAGCCACCCCCAGCAGGATCGCCAGCAGCCACCAATAGCCCGCCAGAAAGGCGGAAATCCCCATCACCATGCGGGTGAGCAGCGGCAGTTGCTGGCCCACCGTATCGAACTGCTCCACCACCTTGGGCACGACGAAGATCATCAGCGCCGCGACCACGCACACCGCAAAGGCGGCAAGCACGGAAGGATAGGCTATGGCGGTCAGCACCTTCGACCGGATCACCGCCTGCCGCTCCATGAGGTCGGACAGGCGCTCCATGATCGTGGGCAGGCTGCCGGAACTCTCGCCCGCTGAAATCATCGCGCGGTAGAGCGGCGGAAAGCTCCTCGGCTCGGCGCCCAGGGCGTCGGCCAACCGCCGCCCCTCCAGCACGCCCGAATGCACCTTGCCGACAATCGCCTGCACATGCGCCTGCTCGCTCTGCCGCCCGATGGTGCGGAGCGATTCCTCCAGCGGACTGACCTGGATCAGCGTCGACAACTGCCGGGTGAACAGCGTCAGTTCCTTGGCCGAAAGGCGCGGCGCGCCGAACGACAGCCCTGCCCGCCTGCGCGCCTTTTCCGCCGCGCCCGGCTCGATCCGCACGATGAAAAGCTTGCGCGAGTCCAGCTTCGCCCGCGCATCCTCGACCGTTTCAGCCTTGATCGCGCCCTTGCGCTCACGCCCGGCGGGGTCGATGGCGATATAGTCGAACTCAGCCATCGGTGATGGTTTCCACCTCGCCCGCGTCGCGCCGCGACACGCGGATCGCTTCTTCCGCCGTCGTCTGGCCGTCGCGCACCAGCGCACGCGCCGCCGAACCCAGATTGGGCGCGTTCAGGAAAGCATGGCGCGCGATCAGCGATTCATCGCCGCCGTCATTGATCAGGCGCCGGATCGTATCGTCCACCCGGATCGCCTCGAACACGCCGATGCGGCCCTTGTAGCCGGTGCCGTTGCATGACTCGCATCCCCGCGCCCGATAGATGATCGTGCCCGGATCGAAGCCCAGCAGGGCGCTGGCAGACTTGTCCGCCTGCACCGGCTCCCGGCAATGCTGGCAGAGCCGCCGCACCAGCCGCTGCGCGATCACGGCGCGCAGGGTGGAGGCGAGCAGGAACGGTTCCACCCGCATGTCGCGCATCCGCGTGATCGCACCCACCGCGTCATTGGTGTGGACGGTGGACAGCACCAGATGCCCCGTCAGGGACGCCTGCACGGCGATTTCGGCAGTCTCCCGGTCACGGACTTCGCCCACCATCACCACATCGGGGTCCTGACGCAGGATGGCGCGCAGGCCGGCCGCGAAGGTCAGGCCCACCTTCGCATTCACCTGCGTCTGGCCGACGCCCTCGATCGCATATTCGACAGGGTCCTCGACCGTCAGGATGTTGCGCGTGCCGTCGTTGAGCTGCCTGAGGCCCGCATAGAGCGTCGTCGTCTTGCCCGACCCTGTCGGCCCGGTGACGAGGATGATGCCATTGGGTTCCTGCAACCCCTCCCGGAAAATCCGGTCCGCCGCCCCGGCCATGCCCAGCAGGTCGAGGTTCATGCCCGCATTCTCCTTGTCGAGAATACGCAGCACCACCCGCTCTCCCGCCCGGCTCGGCAGGGTGGAAACGCGCACGTCGAGCAGTTTCCCGCCCAGCGTCAGCCCGATCCGCCCGTCCTGCGGCACGCGCCGCTCGGCTATGTCGAGGCGGGCCATCACCTTGATGCGGCTGACGACGACCGGCGCGACATGGGGCGGCATGCGCAGCGTCTCCCGCAGCACGCCGTCGACGCGCATCCGCACGATCAGCCCGGTCTCATAGGGTTCGATATGGATGTCCGACACGCCCTGCCGCGCCGCTTCGGCAATGATGCCGTTGATGAGGCGGATGGCGGGCGCATCGTCGGCGCTGTCGAGCAGGTCGTCGGCGGTCGGAATGTCGGCGGCGAGGATGTCCAGCTCGTCCGCCCCGACATCGAGCGATCCCGCCATGGCGGCGGCGCTGCCCTCCATCGCATAATGGTCCGACAGATGCCGGTCGAACTGCGCGGCATCGACGAAACGCACGTCGAAGCTGCGCGCCAGATGCCGCCGCACCTCCAGCAGGACGCGCGGATCGCTGCCTTCGCGCACGGCGATGGTCAGCCGCTCTCCATCCGGCGGCAGCATGACCACGCCGTGCTTTCGCGCGAAGACATAGGGTATGTCGACGGCGCGCGGCGCGATATGCGGGGGGATATCGCCAGAAGCAGAAGCGGCTTCCTGCACCCTAACCTCCGTTCGGGCTGAGCTTGTCGAAGCCCAGTCCTTTCCTGAAAGGAAGAAAAGCGAAGGGCTTCGACAAGCTCAGCCCGAATGGAGAGAAAGCCCGCTTCCCGATCATTTCGATTGCTCGCTTTCCGGGATGTCCACAGGCCGCACCACGCCGCTCGACTGGCGGGCGGTCGGTTCGATGATCTCGGCGGGCGGCTGCACCACGGCGTCGCCCGGCTGCGGCGCGGCGGAGGGAGGCGTTGCGCCCATATAGTCGCGCACCAGCTCGTCAATGCCCGGTTCCTGTTCCGGGTTGCGCTGCAACTGCATGCCGCGGATATAGCCGTAGCGCTGCTGCGTCAGCTTCTGCGCATCTTCCTTCGACCGCAATATGGTGGGGCGGATGAAGACCATGAGGTTGGTCTTGGTCCGGCTCTTGCTGCGCGACTTGAACAGTTCGCCGATGCCGGGAATGTCGGACAGCAGCGGAATGCGCTCTATCGTCTTGCGCTCATTGTCGTCCAGCAGGCCGCCCAGCGCCAATATCTCGCCATCGTCGACCGTCACGGTCGTCTCGATCTCACGCTTGTTGATGATGAGGTCGCTGTTGTTGTTCGACACCGGCCCGGCGACGCTGGACACTTCCTGCTTCAGGAACAGCTTGATCGCGCCGCCAGTGTTGATCTGGGGCTTCACCTCCAGCTTGATGCCGACATCCTGCCGCTGGACGGTGCGGAACTGGTTGTCGAAATTCTGGCTCAGCGCCTCGCCCGTGGTCACCGGCACCTGCTGGCCGACCAGTATCGACGCCTTCTGATTGTCCAGCGTCATCACCGAGGGCGTGGACAGGATGTTGCTGTCGGTATCGGATTTGACGGCATTGATGATCGCGCCGAAAATCCCGTTCCGCCCCAGCGACGTCGCCACCCCGCCGAAGCCGCCGGTCGCGTTCATCAGGCTGTCGACCGCCGCCTGTTGCAGCGTCGTTTCCAGATCGCTGCTGTTATGCGAAGTGGTAGTGGTGACGGTTCCATTGGCCGAAGTTTCGACCGTGGTGTCGTTGCCCAGCTCGCGCGCGCCGATAGCCCCGGCCAAAGTCAAGATATTTGGTGAAGCATTGGAATAATTGGTCGCGGCAAAACCCGTCTTGGTGCTGCCGATCAGGAATTGCACGCCCAGCTTCTTGGCGGCGGCGTCGCTGATCTCGACGATGATCGCCTCCACCAGCACCTGTTCGCGCCGCGTGTCGATCTGGCGGATCGTCTCGCCCAGCATCCGCTGCACGTCGCTGTTGGCCGCGACGATGATCGCATTGGCGCCCTCATAGCGGGTGACGATCGCGGGCCCGCGCGATGAAATCCCGCTGCCGCCCGAACCGCCCGGCCCCGCCACCACGGTTGAAGCGGCGGCTGGCACGGCGGAGGGCGCGGTTCCCGCCGCGGGGGTGGAGGCGGTCACGGGCGAAGCGGTCGCCTGCCCCACCAGTTGCTGCAACACCGGCAGCAGCTTTTCGGCATCGGCATGTTCCAGCCAGTAGACGCGGATCTCGGTCCCGCTCGCGGCCTGCCGGTCGAGGTCGCGCGCCATCTGCGCCAGCCGCGCCACCGTCCCGGCATCGCCCCGGATCGCGACGGCATTGCTGCTGTCGATGGGCACGATGGTTGCGGGCTTCGCCGCCCCTTCCCCGCCCGTCGTCACCAGCGCCTGCAGGGACGTCGCGATCTCCCGCGCCCCGGCATTTTTCAGCACGACCGTGGTGGTCGAGGCCGTATCCCGGTCGATCCGCGCGATCACCTGCCGGATGCGCCCGATATTGTCGGCATAGTCCGCCACGACCACGCTGTTCCCGGCCCGGTTCGCCGTCACGGAGCCATCCTTGCTGACCAGCGGCCGCAGCGTTTCCAGCGCGCTCGCCGCGTCGATGGAACGCAGGCGGAAAACCTCCGTCACGAACTGGTTGCGATTGGCCACGCGGCCCACGGCGCTGGGCTGCCCCGCCGCGCCGTCCGCCGGCTGGATGCGATAGGCGCCGCCCGGCGCCGGCACCGCCACCAGCCCGTTCGCCCGCAGCGTCGACAGGAAAATCTCGAAATATTCGGATCGCGACAGCGGCCGGTCGGTCACCACGGACACCTTTCCGGCCACGCGATTGTCGATGATGAAGGTCCGCCCGGTCACCCGCGCCGCATCCTGGATGAAGGCGCGGATGTCGGCGTCGCGCACGTTCAGCGTCTGCTGCGCCATGACCGGCGATGCGATGGGAGCCGCCAGCGCGAGGGCCATGGCGGCGGAAAGAAGCAGTTTTCTGGTCATTGGCCTTGCAGTGTCAGGTTGACGGAGGACATGGCCGCGCCGCGCTCCACCGTCAGGGAAATGCGCGCGCCGGGCATGATCCTGCCCTGCAGCGCCTGAAGATCGCTCACCGATCCGATGGGCTGGCCGTCGACCTGGGTGACGATGTCGCCGGGCTGGAAGCCGGCCTGTTGGAAGCCGGGGCCCTTGGCCGTCAGGATGAGGCCGGTCACGCGCCCATTCTGCATCCGGGGGGTGTAGCCGACGTCGCGTTTCAGCATGTCGGCGGTCGGATTGTCCGTTCCCGCCACCGGCGAAGGCGGCGAACCGGCGGGCGCTCCGCCGTCCGGCATGGCCGTCGGCGCGGGCTGCGACTGGTCGAGAAACACCTGCTCCTCCGCCCCGCCGCGGTCGATGGTGATATGGTCGAAGGCGACCGCCTTCAACACCACGCCGGGCATGATCTCCTCACCCACGGCAAAGCTGTTCTGCACCCCATCCGGCCCCGCCACGATCGCGGAGCCCAGTCCGGACCCTTCGTTCAGGCGGATGCCGTAAACGGTCAGAGCCAGGGAGGTCACGACGCCGCCGCCCGCCTGTTGCGGACCGCCGCGATAAAAGGGATCGAAGCTGGAAAACAGCGCCTGCCGTTCCGCGACGGAAAGGAAGCGGGCCTGCCTCCCTTCCCAGGGGCCGAAACTGCCGACGGGCGTCAGCACCGTCCAGACGAGCGCCGCGCATTGCAGCGCCAGCAGGCCCAGCAACAGCTTCTCGACCGCCGACAACCAGTCGATCGGCCGCAACCGTCCGCCCATGTTCCGGATATTCTCGCTGAAAGCCACACGCATGCGCGTCGTTCATCCCCCTTGATATCGGCGCCTGCTAGAAAATTGGTTTTACTACCGGATGACACTATTGTGACGCTTTGATGACAATCGCAACGGCCGAAGCGACGGCGCTTGCATTTCGCGCGGCCAGCGATAGCAAAAGGCCGGATTTCCGCTTCCTGGACCCTGCCGATGGCCGATAGCCTCCCTCCCGCCGCGCCCGATGCCGATCCTGCCTGGATCGCATCCCACCCCCGCATCCAGCGCGTGCCCAGCCGCGACCTGGTCCTGTTCATCCAGCGCCATTTCCTGTCGGCGGAGGAATGTGCCGGCCTGATAGAACGGATCGACGCCCACCGCCGCCCCTCCACCATCGCGGACGCGAATGGCGACGGATATTTCCGCACCAGCGAGACATGCGACCTGGACGCTTCCGACCCGCTTGTGGCGAGGATCGACGCGAAGCTTGCCGCCTTCGCCGGCATCGATCCCGCCCATGGCGAACCCATTCAGGGACAGCGCTATTCCGTCGGTCAGGAATTCAAGGCGCATACCGACTATTTCGAACCCAAGGGCCCCGATTTCGAACGCTTCTGCGCGGTTTCCGGGAACCGCACATGGACGCTGATGGTCTATCTGAACGAACCGGCGGCGGGCGGCGCGACCCGCTTCGTCAAGATCGGCAAGACGGTACAGCCCGAAACCGGCAAGCTGCTGGCGTGGAACAACCGGCTGGGTCCGGGGGCCTATAATCCCGCCAGCATCCACCACGGCATGAAAGTACGCAGCGGCGTCAAGCATGTGATCACAAAATGGTATCGCGAACGGCCCTGGGAGTGATCGGGGGTGGGTCGCGAATGACCATTGGCAGCCCATCAAACGCGACATGCTTCATGGAGGGTGGGCGCTCAGACCATCCGCTCTCCATCCCTCGCCGCAAATACCCTCACCGCCAGAAGCGAGGGGCCTCCAGCAAATCCTCATGGGCGCGGGCCGCGGCGCCCAATAATTTCCGTTTCCGCTTCGGACGCAGCCTGGCTTCCTCTCCCCCCAGCCCATAATGCGCCAGCAACCCCGGCGCGGCGACCAGATCATTCAATGCGCCCAGTTCCGACTGCACCTGTTCCAGCGCGGCGATGAATTTGCCCCGCCGCCGCCGCGCCTTCCTGCCCTCGAACAGCCCGGCGAAGAATTCGGAGGCGTAGCGCAGTTTCTTGGCATCCTTGCGCACCTGATGGCGCGCTTCGTCGCTCAATCCGGCAAGCCCCCTGCCCTCCTTCGCGATCCGCCTGCGCAGCCGCCGCAAGCGCTGCGCGGCAAAGTCCGCCGCCGGCTCGTCCCGCATCGCCAGCGCCTTCCCCCCGCCATGCCCCGCGCCCAGGGTCAGCCATTCGACAAGATCGATCAGCAGCATGCGAACCCGGGCCGAGCGCAGCCATTCCTGCACGCGGCCATGCACCTCGCCCCGAACCGCATCCCATCGCTCGCGCAGTTCCTCCGTCTCGACCCGTTCGGCCAGCACATCCAGATTGCGCGCCTCGCCCAGCATAGCCGCCAGCCATTTGAGCTCGCCCTGGAAGCGCTCCACATCCGCAGGAGCCAGCATGGGCCTGAACAGCGAAAGGGCTGTGCGTAACCGGCGGATCGCCACCCGTGCCTGGTGCAGCGCCCCTGGATCATAATGATCCAGCAGCAGCGCCTCGTTCAGCCGATAGTGCCGCAGGCAGCTTCCCGCGATCCGCGACAATGCCTCCTCCGCCCGCATCGACGGGTCGAGCGCCACCGGTTCCGCCTTGACGAAGGCGGCGGCCCGCTCGCGCAGCCGGTATCCTCGCTCCGCCTTCGTCAGCACGCCGGGACGGACCGGCATTTCGGCGTCGATCCGCCGCGCGAGGAGGAACAGGGCGCCCGCTGAGCCGGATTTCAGTTCCAGTTCGACTTCGCAGATCGCGGCCTGCCGGTCCCCGGCGCTCACCTGCCCCCGGTCCAGCACCAGTTCGATCAGGGCATCATCCTGCCGCACGATCCATCTGCGCCGCTCGACTTCGGCATGGAAGACAGGCTGGATGCCATGCACCCCCTGCCCCAGCAGCTCGGCTATCGGCGTCCGGGCGTCCAGCACTGGCGCATCGTCCGCAACCGGCATTTCCCATTCCGCCCGCGCGAACAGGCCCGCGCCGCCCTCTCCATCGGCCTTGACCGTCTGCACCCGCTGGCCGTTCGACCGGCGAATACGCAGGCTGATCCCCCGGCCCGCCAGATCCCGCTGCGCCGTGTCGAAATAGATGGACCGCAATGTCGCCACGTCGCTGTCCGCCGGGAGCCAGTCCAGTCGCCCGAAAGCATCCGCCGCATCGGGCGCCAGTTCCAGCTTCAGTTCGACTTCCCGATTCATGCGCCGCCTCCGCGCACTTGTTTGGCCATGGCAAGGCTGATGGAGCGCAGCCTTTATCATGAACCCGCCATCCGGGCCAATCCTGCCACAGGCATGACGGCCGATCCATTGGATGCGGATCGGCCGTTCCTTTCCTCCAGCAGGGTCCGGAGGAAGGCCCTTCAGAAGGCGACGGTCAGCGATGCGGCTATGGTCGTGCCGATCTTGTACCGGTTGTAGAATATCTTGGTGCCGTCCAGTTCCTGAAACTCCTGGAATTTCCGGCCGGTAAGGTTACGCGCCTCGAATTTGAACTCGCTGTTGATCCCACCCGGCAGCTTCACCGCCTGGCGTGCCACGAAGTCGAGAGTCAGGCCCGGCTTTTCCTTGATGTCCGGCTGAAGGTTCGGACCGCGGCTGGTCACGCGCGGGCTGGCATAGGTGAGGAGCAGGGTCTGCTGCGACAGCCTGTCGGTATCCTCCAATCCCATCTGGAAGTTCACCAGATGGTCCGACTGGCCGGTCAGCGGCACGCCGTTTTGAAAATAGTCCGAAGCCAGCGGCAGCGGCCCCGTCGTATAGCTGTAGGGGATGGTGGTATCGTCCGCCCCCACCTTCAGTTCCGACTGGGTATAGGTGTAGTTGCCGATCAGCACCACGCGCCTGCTCTGAAAGAAGGGCGAATTGGAGAGGCCCTCGAGCGGAAGATATTTCTGCGCCTCGACCTCGAAACCATAGAGCTTGGCTTCCGGCGCATTGGCGAAGCTGGTCGTCACCGAATAGGTATCGGTGATGGTGGTGAAGGTCTCGATCGGATTCTCGATCTTCTTGTAGAAGGCCGCTGCCGTCAGCCGCTCGTCTCGACCCATATACCATTCGGCGCGAAGGTCGGCATTCCACAGTTCGCTGTCCTGAAGGAAAGGGTTGCCGCGATAGAAGCGATTGGATTCCGGGTCGAGGAAGGGCTGCGCGATCAACTCGCGGAATTGCGGGCGCGCCACCGTCTTCGATCCGCTCAGGCGGAACTGCAGGCCCTTGGCCGCTTCCAGGGTGATGGTGGCGGCGGGCAGCCAATATTCCTTGCGGATCTGGTTGAACGGCGTGATGCCGGTCGAATAGACGTCGACGCCTGTCACCGACTGCCGCCCCTTTTCGAAGCGGAGGCCCGCGTCGAACGAAAGGCCGGGGAACAGTTCCGCCTTTACCTGCGCATAGCCGGCATGGGTTCTGAGCGCGGCCTCATAGACCGGGTAATTGCCGGAGAATTCGAGCAGGCTGATGTCGTAAAGCTGGATCGCCGCATCCGACAGCAGATAGTCGGGCCGCATCTGCTGCGCACCCAGCAGCAGGTTGGTCGCATCGAAATGCAGTTCATAGCGGGAGGAGCTGCGCTTCGTATCGGTGAAGGCATAGCCGATGGTTGTCGTCAGGGCCGGCGAGAATTTATAGCTCAGGTCCCAGCCCGCCGACCACAGATCCTCGTTGAGGTCGCTGAAGGTGATGGAGGCGTCGCCGCGCTGGCGGTTCAGCGCGTTGATGAAGCGGTCGCCCACCGGATCGGTTCCCAGGTCGCGATTGGTGCGGACATAGACGAACTCACGCTCATAGGGCGCTTCACGCTGTGAATTGGCATAGCCGCCGCGGATGTCCAGGCTCAATGCATCGCTGAACTTGAACTCGCCCACCAATTGGGTGTCGATCAACTGGCGCTCATACCAACCGGTCTGCTGTGTCATATAGTCTGCGCCCTGAATCAGCCCGTCATTCTGACCGATCGCCAGCGCGCTGCGCTTCAGCGTGTCACGGATGTAGAGATTGGTCCAGCGCAGCTTCTGATCGCCCAGTTCCAGACCGAAGCCCAGCAGGCCGTTGACCGTCACCTCATTTTCGGTGCTGACCTGCCGGTTGTTGCGCCCAGCGCCGCGCGCCACGTCCAGAGCCGCCTGCTGCAACGTGTCGCGGGTGCGCCATTTATTGCTGTAGGACGCCGTGGCGATGATGCCCAGGCGACCGTCACCGCCGACATCCAAGGAGGTGCCGCCATTCAGCGAGGCGGAAAAGTTGAACGGCAGGCTGTTCGTCCGCTGAAGGAGCGAGGTGTCGGCATTCTGGAACTGCATGGCGATGGCGCGCAAGTCGGCGCGGGGAATGTTGGAGAAGGCCGTGCCGCCGCCGATTGCCTGCTTCAGCGCCGGGGGAACATCGCGCGTGCCGTCGTCGAAACCGGTCCAGTCGGACTTGCTGCCATAATGAGTGTAGCCCAACTGGCCCGAAGTCTCGGTATTGGCGGAGCTGCCGAGAGTGAGTTCCAGATAGCTTTCTACCGGAATCGCCTTGGTGGTGAGGTTGATCACACCGCCGCCGAACTCCCCGGGAAAATTGGCCGAATAGCTTTTTTGAACCAAGGTCGATGCGATCACGCTGGTGGGGAAGATGTCGAGCGGGACGACGCGCTTCAGCGGCTCGGGGCTGGGCAGCGGCGAACCGTTGAGCAGCGCCAGCGAATAGCGGTCGCCAAGGCCGCGCACATAGACATAGCCGCCGGACACGACCGACAGGCCCGTCACGCGCTGCAACGATCCCGCGATGTCGCCCTCACCCGTGCGCTTGATGTCGGCGGCGGACAGCACATTCACCACCTGCGGCGCGGCCTGCGAGACGTTGCTGGTCCTGCGGCCGGTGACGATGATGTCGGAACCGGGAATGGAAACGTCGACGTTGCCCGACTGGGCGTCCGCCTCTTCCGATGCGGTCGGCGTGCCGGAAGTCGCTGGCCGGCTGGCTTGCGGAGCATTTTGCGCCATCGCCGCCGGAGCGGACAGAGCGGTTGAAATCAGAAGCAGGCGCGCCAGGCTGAGCGGCTTCGACATGGCTTATGTCCCCCTTGGGAAAAGTCTTTGCAAAGAAGGCGGGGAAGCGCCTGATGCCGCTCCCCCGCCCCTGTTGAGGTCAGGTCACCGATCAGGTCGTTGGGATCGCGGTGCAGTTCTTGGAGCTGCTGCCGAAGTTCGCTGTCACCGAGTTGCAGGTCCAGCCGGCATACCAGCTATCGTTGCTGTCCTTGACCGCGCCGACATAGTTGGTGGTAGTGAAGGCGCTGTCGATGGTCTTGGGGTCCGTCGCGGTCAGCGCCGTTTCGGTCGCGCCATTGATGAACAGGCTGCTCAGCGAGGGAGTATAGGTGATGCTGCTGCTCGGGCCCGCCTCGAAGATCGACTGTACGACCGCGGCGGTCACGCCGTTATTGCCCTTGTAGGGGGTGGCGGGCAGGCACTGCATCGCGACGGAGATGTAACGCGGCTTGCCGGCGTCCTGAAGGGCGGTATCGGCGTCACGCACCGTCGACGCACCGTCGATGCGGAGGCAGGTCTGGGTCGGGCTGACGACCAGGCCGTTCACCAGCGTCAGGTCGGCGCCGCCGCGTAGCAGCATGGCCGAACCGTTGCTGCCTGTGGTCGAGCGGTTGATCGCGGTGAAGTTGGCCACCTTCAGATACTGGCGGGGCAGCGCATCCTCGGAGAAGCTGGTGCCCGTCGTCGAACCGTTGGAGTCGGTTTCGAGGAAGCTGTCACCGATATTATTGCCTTCGCGCTGGATGCTCAGCAGAAACTGCACCGTGCCGCGATAGCCGACGTCGGTGTCCAGATTGTCGTCCTCGTTCCCGGTCAGAACCAGGTAGCGTGGGTGGACGCTGCCGCCGAATATCTCGATGCCGTCGTCGGAGCTGTTGTGGACTTGGATATGGTCAAGCTGCGTGCCGGTGCCGACGCCGGAGGGGGTCAAGCCCTGAAGCTCGCTGGAACCCGACAGGACGAAGCCCGAATAGCGGATCTGGACATAGCTCATCCGGCCCGAATTGTCGGCGTCGTTGGCGCCGCCATAAAGCGCGCCGCTCGCACCCTCGGTGTCGCGTTCGCAGGCCGTCGTGCCGGGCGCGGCATTCGGCGCCACCGAGCAATCCGTGATCTTCGCACGACCGAGCAGCACGACGCCGCCCCACTGGCCGGATGACTGGTCGTTTGCCGTGCCCAGCACATTTTCACGGCTGGTGAACACGATCGGCTGCGCCGCCGTGCCCACGGCGTTGATCTTGTTGCCGCGGTTGACCGCCAGGAAGGTGTTACCCGTTCCGGCAAAGATTACCACGCCCGGATCGATCGTCAGCGTCACCACGGTGTTCGTGCTCGCGGCGCCCTGGTCGGTACCGACATCGACGCGGCCGGGCATGGAGTAAATCACCCCCGCCACCTTCGTAATGGCTGTCGAGCTGTTGAAGCGCGCCGGGAAAGCGCAGTTCCGCCATGTGTTGCTGCCGTCGGTGATCGTACCGAGGTCGGTCAACTGATCGGAACCCGAAATGGCCGGGCAGCTCGAAGCCGGCGTCACGGCCGTGGGCGTGGGGGTCGGAGTCGGCGTAGGCGTCGGGCTGGGCGTCGGGGTCGGCAGCACGATGGTGCCTTCGCCGGGCGAAGCGACATCATCGGCGCCGCACGCGCTGAGCGCCGCGCAGGCGCAGCCTGCCATCAGGATGGTTTGAAGTCGATTGAACTTGGCCATGTCGTCTCCGCTTCCGGCTTTGCCGGCATGTGATGGAATGCGGAGCGTCAAGGGGAACTCGAATCGGACAACGCCCCCTGTCGCCCTCCGGGGCGGCAGCTAGGCGCGTCAGATGACAGGCTCATTTTGATTCTGTGACGAAATGGCGTCAACTAAATGACAGTTTGAAGAAAATTCTTTCATTCCGATGACAGCAGACGCAGCAGGGGCGCCGTCCGGTAACGAACGACGCCCCCTCTCCCTGCACCCAGGGCTTACGCCAGACGCCTAGTTTCAGCGCATGGCATATTGCGCGTTCAGCCGGCCGAGCGCACGGCGCGCGATCTCTCGCGAGGATGCCTCATTGCCGTCTGCCGTAACCAACGGAGTGTCCGGGGCGAAACGGGCTGCCTCGTAAGCCTCATGAGCCGCCTCCATTCGGCCCATTCCGGCATAGGCATTGCCCAAATTGATGAGACGGGCCGGATCATTCGCCGCATCGGGACGGACAACGTTCAACCGACGGGCTGCCCGGCCATAATCCCCCGCGACCAGCGCACCGGCGGCGAGACGACCGTCAGGCACGCCAACGACGACGACCTCCTCTGGAGCTGCGAAGGCCGTGGCGGGCGCCATCGCCGCCAGCCCAAAAGCCAGTATCGCAGGCACCTTCTTCATCCCATTTCTCCTGAAAAAACCTTTTATAATAGCTGTAAGTATTTCACTTTGATGACATGGGAGCAAGGGCTGGAGCATCCACAAAAAAGGATTTTTATTACCCTATATTCAACATCTTATATCTTTTTCTTTTAACTGTCATAAAAGTGTAATCGAATGAAGTCGTTCCGGACTTCACCGATTCGCGAGCAGCCGCGCAGGGGGCCAGCGATCCCGCGACCAGCCGACTGGAAAAAGTGGAATTGTGAGGGAAGGTCCGGAGGGTTCTGTTGCCCGGCCCCTCCGGCGGCCGCTGAATTCCCTTCTGTTGCCCGGTGGGTTCAACCGCGTTCTTTTTGAGTAATGTCCGGCCGTGAGGCCATCAATTACGCAGCAAGAGCAAGAGCCTCGTTATCGTTGGCACTTGTGAGTTTTGAACCTTTTTACGGCATACTCAGGCCGGGTGAAGGCATCGCTTTTCAACACACGTCGATCCTAGTTCGGCCCCGTCACGCGCCCCGGAACGACGGGGAATGTGGTGGAGCCGCCGGGTACCGCCCCCGGGTCCGCTGCGCCTATTGCACGATACGATTTATCACCATAGCCGGGCGAACCCGGCACCGGCCTATATGGAGAGGCGCGGACCGTTTATCAAGCCGCTCCCGATCCGGAGGAAAACACGCATGTGCATCATGGCAATGGCTTGGGACGCGCACCCCCGCTGGCGGCTGATCCTCATCGGCAATCGCGACGAACTGCACGCGCGCCCCGCAGCGCCGCTCGCCCGCTGGGAACAGCCGGACCATCTGATCGCAGGCCGGGACCTGCTTTCCGGCGGAACCTGGCTAGGCGTTTCCGAACAGGGGCGCGCCGCGATCGTCACCAACCTGCGCGGCTATGGCGGGCCCGATCTCGATCGCGCGTCCCGCGGCGCGTTGGTGACGGACCTTCTGAGCGGCGACGAGACGGCTCCGCTGGGGGATTTCAATCCGTTCAATCTCATCCTGATCGACCGGGACCGAGCGCTGTTCCTGACCAACCGCCCTCACCTCCTGCGCACGGAACTCACGCCTGGCCTCTATGGCCTTTCCAACGGCACGCTCGATGCGCCTTGGCCGAAGACGCTCGCCCTCAAATCCGCCTTGCTCGACTGGCTGGTCGCCGGAGCCGACGATCCTCTGACGCTGTTCGGCGCCCTCCGCGCGGAAAGCCTGCCCCACGCCGGCATTGCCCCCGATGCGCCCTCCGACATTCCGGCGGAGGCGATGATCTCGCCCATCTTCATCCGCAATCCCGTCTATGGCACGCGATGCAGCACGATCGTCGCAGTCGACGCGCGGGGACAAGGCGTCATTTCAGAGCGCCGCTTCGACCCGGACGGCGTGCAGACCGGTGAAACCCGCTTGGCTTTCAAATGGGACGAGATGGGCGAATGAAGGGAAATCCATTCGCTGCCGCCAGTCGATGCTTGCCCCCTGCCTTCGCGGAAGCACATGCGCTTGGGGTCAACACTCCCTGTCCGGCTTCCCGCCCAAATCGCCGCCGCTGCGGAAATGCGGCCCTTCCCCAAGCTTCGATCCCGCGCTAAAGCCGCTGCATGATCCTCGTCATCGACAATTATGACAGCTTCACCTGGAACCTCGTCCATTATCTCATGGAATTGGGAGCGCAGGTGGAGGTTGTCCGCAACGACGCCATTTCCGCCGGCCAGGCCCTTTCCACCGGCGCGCAGGCATTTCTGCTGTCGCCCGGTCCGTGCACGCCCAATGAAGCGGGCGTCAGCCTCGATCTCGTGGCCGCCTGCGCCGATGCGGGTGCGCCGCTGCTGGGCGTGTGCCTGGGCCATCAGTCGATCGGCCAGCATTTCGGCGGCAAGGTGGTGCGCGGCGGCCTGATGCACGGCAAGACCTCTCCCGTCACCCATGACGGCACGGGTCTGTTTCAGGGGCTGCCTTCGCCCTTCACGGCCACCCGCTACCATTCGCTGATCGTCGAGGAGATTCCCGAAACGCTGATCGTCAACGCCACCAGCGAGGACGGCTCGGTCATGGGTTTCCGGCATCGCGACCTGCCGATCCATTCGGTCCAGTTCCACCCGGAAAGCATCGCCACCGAACATGGTCATGACATGCTGGCGAACTTCATGCGGATCGCCGGCATTCCGGTTCGCGAACGCGCGGCGGCCTGAAGCAGCCTCACCTTAGACCAAGTTCGGAATTTGGGGGGAATGGCCAATTCAGGACCTTCCCCTCCCGTAAACGGGAGGGGTTAGGGGTGGGCGCGAGCGTAGCGAGCTTCTGACTTAGCCGTTGCAAAACAGCGCAGATGCCGCGCCAGCCCAC
>NZ_LTAB01000023.1:0-92441 GCF_001580035.1 Sphingobium sp. 22B
TTTCTGGCCCTTGTGCGCGGCAAGGGCCAGAAAAGCTGGACGCACGCCATCGTCCGCAACCGCGATCTGGAGGCGGACTGGCACCAGATGGCGGCCGGGCAGCGCACCGAACCGCTGATGTATGCCGACAATGCGACCGCCCTCATCGTCTGGGGCGGGCGGCGCAGACGGTGCCGGCGCAGGTGTCTGGGCCGACGCCCCCAGGATGAGCAGGGCGGGCGAACACAGATAGAATGCGGCCTTTATGATTGCCATCAATCCTCCCCTTGAGCAGACTTTTGCGTCTTGCATTTGATCATATAGGATATGATGTTAGAGCATTAGTCAAACAAATTATGACATGAAAAGAGGAGAAGGGCGTGAAACACATCTGGAAACTGGCCGTGATCGGCGGGATTGCGTTGTTTCCGCAATGTGTCGCGCTGGCGCAGGAAGATGGCTGCGCGCGTCTGGACGACCCATCGGAACGCCTGGCCTGCTATGATCGCCGGTCTGGCCGGGCCGCGAAGGACAGCCGCCCGATTCCCGTCCCCGCGCCCCCCGCCGCGGCATCGGCGGCTGCGATCAACAGCTATCAGGACCGTCGCGACGCCCTCAAGAGCCGCACGGATTTCGACAGCCGCTTGAAGGCGGCGATCCCGTTGCGGCACGGCTATCACCGGCTGGAGCTGGAGGACGGCACCGCCTACGACACGACGACCGTCGCGCCGCCGCCGCCCGTCGGGGCGGTGATCCATGTCCGCCGCACGCCGTTCGGCACCACCTTCTTCGACATGGAAGGGCGCAAGCCCTTCACCGTCAGGCTGTCGCGCCGCCAATAGGCGCCCGGGCGCCCTCCCCGGCCGGCTGCTCCAGCAGCCGGTTCGGGTCCACGATCACCCAGGCGAGCACGCCCGCCAGCACCACGGCGGCCCCCGCGATGAAGGCGGCGGTCCAGCCGAATTGCGCGGCGATCATCGGCGTCAGGGTGGAGGTCAGCGCCCCGCCGATCTGGCACCCCATGTTCATGAAGCCGGACACGACGCCGCTATGCGGGCCCGCTATGTCCGCCGTCACCGACCAGAAGGAGCTTTGCGAGAGGTAGATCGCCCCTGCCCCCCCGGCCAGGATCAGCACCGCGAGCGGCGCATTGTCCACCATCGATCCGCTGGCGAGGAACAGGCCGGTCAGCACGAAGGAGAGCACGCCCAGCCCGGAGCGTCCCCAATAAAGGCCGTAGCGCGCCGACACCCGGTCGTTGATGACCCCGCCCAGCAGGCAGCCGAAGGTCATGCACAGGAAAGGCAGCATGGAGAAGACAGCGCTGGATTTGACATCCAGATGCCGCGCTTCGGCAAGATAGATGAAGAACCAGCTGAAGAAGATCCAGATCACATAGCCGAAGGCGAAATAGCTGACGAACAGGCCCCAGACATTGCGGCTGGAAAATATGGCGCTCCAGGGAATGGGTCCGGCCGACGCCGTTTTGGCCGGGGGCAGGCCCGCCTCGATATGCGCGAGTTCGGCCGCGTTCACCGACGGATGCTCCTGCGGCCGGTCCCGCGCGAGCCAGAACCAGACGGCGGCGGCGGCAAGGCCCATTGCCGCGCAGGCATAGAAGGATGCGCGCCAGCCGCCCCACAGGATGATCGCGGTGATCAGCGGCGGCGTGATGCCAGAGCCGGCGCCCACCCCGGCGAAGATCCACCCGTTCGCCTTGCCGCGCTCCTGCGCCGGTATCCAGCGCGACAGGAACTGGTTGCCGCACGGATAGACGACCGACTCGCCGATGCCGAGCGCGAAGCGGGTCAGCGCCAGCAGCAGCAGCGCGGCGCTGCCCTCCGGATGGATGAGCGCCGTCGCCGCGGTGAACACGCCCCACCAGAGCAGCGCGCCGGTCAGCACGATGCGGGGACCGTAGCGCGCGGCGAGCCAGCCCGCCGGCACCTGGAACAGCGCATAGCCGATCAGGAAGGCGCTGAAGACCCAGCCCAGCTGCACCTGGTCGATGGCATATTCCTTCCGCATCTCCACCCCCGCGACGGAGATGTTGGTGCGGTCGAGAAAAGCGATCGCGCTGATGATGAACAACAGGAAGATCAGGCCCAGCCTGACCCTGGACCGCGCGGCTCCATTCATAACCATCCCTCCCGCTTGGCTTCTGCGCCAAACAATATACTATATGATTCGTGATAAGATGATGTATGTCGGCATAAGCAGGCAAGAGCAAGCATTGGAGAGGGGAAGATGGGCATGGGCACGTCGCGCATGGCGCTGGTCGCAGCGCTGATGGCCTTTGGCGGAACGGCCATGGCGCAGGGCGCGCCGCCGCTGGCGCAACGCATCGGCCACAGCGATCCGGACAAAATGCGGGTTGCGAACGGCGTCCATGGCGGTGCGGGATCGATGAAGTTCGGGCCGCTGCTCGGCGCCAATGCGCTCAGCACCAACCTCATCTTCGTCCATCGCGGGACGATCGCGCCGAAAAGCGGCATCGGCCAGCATTTCCACAATGATTGCGAGGAGATGTTCATCATCCTCGACGGCGAGGCGGAGTTCACCATCGACGGCCGCACCTCGCGCCTGGCCGGGCCTGCCGGCGTGCCCGACCGCAAGGGGCATGCCCATGGCATCTACAATCCGACCGACAGGCCGCTGCAATGGCTGAACATCAATGTCGGCATGACCAAGAGCTATGACAATTTCGATCTGGGCGACCCGCGCACCGATGCGACGCTCGATCCCGTGCCGCAGTTCATCAGCATGCGGCTGGACCGCGCCCTCCTGAAGCCGGCGGCGGCCGCCCTGCCCGATGCGACCGGCGGCGTCCTCTTTCGCCGCGCGCTGGGACCGGCGGTCTTTTCGACGCCCTGGTCCTATGTCGATCATGTCCTGCTGCCCGCAAATGCGGCGCTCGGCCGCCGGATGCAGGCGGATATGAGCGAGGTCTATTATGTGATCTCCGGCACGGGCGAAGTGACGCTGGACGGGGAAACCGCGCCGATCAGCGCGGGCGACGCCGTGCCCGTCGACCTTGGCGAGGCGCGGGCGATCCGCCAGACGGGCGCGCAGCCGCTCGAACTGATGGTGATCGGCGTGGCGCGCGATCTGGCGGCGAAGGCCCGCTACCGCGCCGAAGCCGAAGCGCGCATGCAACCGCGCCGGTAACATCGCGCCGATCCTCCCGCGTCCCTCCTTTCGATCATCCAAGAAGGAACCAAAGCATGTCATCCCGCCTTCGCGCCGCCCTGCTAGCCGCTGCGCTCTGCCCCCTGACCGCGCCATTGCTGGCGCAGGAACCCGCCGCACCGGCCGCCGCGCCATCCTTCGAGCGGCTGGACCCGGCGCTCGACGCGATCATAGCGCCGGGCACGCCGATCGAGCGGGTGGCGACCGGCTTCGGCTTTACGGAGGGGCCACTATGGCATGAGGGCCGGCTCTGGTTCTCCGACGTCACCGGGGACAGGATGCGGGCCGTCAGCCCGGATGGAAAGGTGGAGGAACTGGTGGCCAATTCAGGCGGCCTGCCCAATCCCCCGGCGGGCGCCAGCATCGGCTCCAACGGCATGGCCCCCGCCCCCGACGGCACGGTGCTGATGACGCAGATGGGCGCTCGCCGCATCGTCAGGGTCGGCAAGGACGGCAGCCTGCAACCCTTCCTGTCGGAATATCAGGGCAAGCGGCTGAACAGCCCCAACGATCTCGTCTACGACAAGAGCGGCGCGCTCTGGTTCACCGATCCGCCCTTCGGCCTGTTCAACGGCATGGACAAGGACCCGGCCAAGGAACTGCCCTTCAACGCCGTGTTCCGCTATGCCGACGGCAGGCTGACGCCGGTCATCACCGACATGACGCTGCCCAACGGCATCGGTTTCTCCCCCGATTTCAAGACCCTCTATGTCGGCAATTACGGCCCCGAAATGTATATCCGCGCCTATGATGTGCGCCCGGACGGCAGCCTGTCCGCGCCGCGCGAGCTGATCCGCTTCCCCGGCGGTCGCGGCGGTCCGGACGGGCTGAAGGTCGACACGGCCGGCAATATCTGGATGACGGGCCCGGGCGGCATCCGCATCGTCACGCCGCAGGGCAAGGTGCTGGGGCAGATCAGGCTGCCGGAAACCGCAGCCAATCTGGCCTTCGCGGAGGATGGGCACATGGTCTATATCACCGGCAGCACCAGCATCTATCGCCTGCGCAGCAAGGTGAAGGGGATGCTGCCGCTCTACGCCGGGGGCCAATGAAGGGCAGCGGGCGGCGACGCGCCGCCCGCTTGGGCCGAACCGCGTTTAACGGCCGCCCGCGCCCGGCCGGGCACCGGGCGCGGGGGCATAATTTTTCGCCAGATAGGCCGTGATCGTCTTGACCTCCTCCGGCGAGACCTCGGCCCCGCGGTCCGCCATGCCCTGCACGGTCGCCGCCCATTCCGCCTCGCTCCGCCGCTTCTGGAAAACCTGCCCGGTCGTGTGGCAGAAACCGCAGCGTTCGTTGATCAGGTCCAGGCCAGGGCCGGGCGGCGGCGGCGCCATGGCTACGGTCGCAGGCGCCTGCTGGGCCAATGCCCCCGCCCCGATCAGGGGCAGGGTCAGGGCCATGATCATCAGTCCGACTTTACGCATGTCATGTCCTCAAGGAAGCGCATAGGCCACCACCTCGTCGCTGGTGGCCGGTGAAAAGGCGAAGCCCCCTGTC
This sequence comes from Sphingobium sp. 22B, assembly GCF_001580035.1. NCBI lineage: Bacteria > Pseudomonadati > Pseudomonadota > Alphaproteobacteria > Sphingomonadales > Sphingobiaceae > Sphingobium > Sphingobium sp. 22B. The sequence goes on from NZ_LTAB01000023.1 coordinate 4,669, forward strand.
GCCACGACGGCGACCATCTGCCGTTTCCCCACGGCATAGGTCATCGGCGTTCCGTAGCTGGAACCGGGCAGTTCCGCCGTCCAGAGCAGCTTGCCCGTCTTCGTTTCGAACGCGCGGAAGCGCTGGTCCTTGGTCGCGCCGATGAAGGTCAGCCCGCCCGATGTCGTGAATGGCCCGCCCGCGCTGGTGATCCCCGCATCTTTGAGCGCGGGATGGCCGGTGTCGCCCAAGGGCCGGCGCCACGCCACCGTGCCCTTGGCGACATCTACGGCCACCAGCTCGCCCCATGGCGGCCTGTGACAGGGGAAGCCGGTTTCCATGTCCGCGAAATAGGCGTAGCCGCCCTTCATGCCCCAGCTTCCGTCGGGCTGCTGCTCCAACTGCTGTGGGCTGGCGAGTTCGTTGAGGTTGATGACGTAGAGGCCCAGATCGGGGTCGAACGCGCCCCCGCCCCAGTCCACGCCTCCCAGGCTGCCGGGAAAGAAATTGATCGCGCTGTCGGCGCGCAGCGGCTGGAACGGCTTGCTGGGGGTGATGTTCAGCTTCTTGACCAGCGCCTCGCACCGGGCCTTCAGCTCCGGCGTGACATCCAATATGTCCTCGGCATTATAGGACAGGCGGGTGAGCGGCGGCGGCGCGACCGGCATGGGCTGGGTCGGCCAGGGCTGCTCGCCCGGCACGTCGGTCTCCGTCGGCACCGGCACTTCGCGCACGTCGAACAGCGGCTTGCCGGTCACGCGGTCCAGGATGAACATGATCGCCGTCTTGTTCATCGCCACCAGCGCGGGCGTGACCCGCCCGCCGCGCTTGATGTCGACCAGCGTCAGCGTCGGCAGGTCGAGGTCCCAGATGTCGTGATGCACGGTCTGGAAATGCCAGAGATATTTGCCGGTCGCCGCGTCCACCGCGACCACCGAGTTGGAATAGAGATTGGCGCCCTTTCGGTCAGCGCCCCAGCGGTCGAAGGTCGGCGCGCCGACCGGCAGATAGGCGATGCCGCGCTTTTCATCGACCTGCACGAAGGTCCAGACATTGGTGCCCGATCGCGCCTTCGCGCTGTCGCCCTCCCAACTGTCCGCGCCCTTCTCCCCCGCCTGCGGGATGGTGTGGAAGGTCCAGACCAGCTTGCCCGTGCGCGCGTCCCAGGCGCGCACATCGCCCGCCGCGCCCTTGACCGGCATCTCCTGCACCCGCGATCCGGTGATGACCAGGTCCTTGTAGATGGCGGGCGGGCTGCTCATGCCCAGCGGCGCGGCGCGCAGGCCGTTCATCACCTCGGGCGTCTTCATGTTGACGATTCCCGCCTCCCCGAAAGCGGCGGCAGGCTGGCCGGTCGCGGCATCGAGCGCGATCAGCTTGCCGGACCGGGTGCCGAAGAAGATGCGCGCGCCCTTCCCCCTGGCTCCGGGCCAATAGGCGACGCCGCGAGTCGAGGGCTGGTCCTTGTTCGCGAGCGTATAGGCCCAGCGTTCCTTCCCCGTGGCGGCGTCCAGCGCGACGACGCGATTATAGGGCGTGGCGAGATACATGACGCCGTCGACCACCAGCGGCGTCGCCTCCGACGCTGAGAATCCGGTGGCGAACTTGGCGCGCATGCCGTCCGGCATCGGTCCCACATCGGCGGTCACGCCGGGCGGGCGCATATGATATACCCAGGCCTGCCGCAGCGTGCCCACATTGGCGGTCGTGATCTGCCTGAGGGGCGAATGGCGCGCGCCGCCGGGATCGCGGCCATAGGCGGCCCAGTCGGCATCGGCGGACGACGCCGCCGTGGCTGCGCCGTGCAAGGCGCCGGCGGCAACGGAAATCAGGGAAGCCAGTGCGATGGACCGGCGGAACGAAGATGTGATTTTCAACGACATGCCTCTCCTGAAGGCGGGGTTTGACCTTTGGTCGACAAGCCCGGTTGTTCTTTTGTCAGGGGAATGCTAGCAGAGGGTCAAATCATATACAATATGATCTGTGACCGAAAATCGGCGCCCCCATATGGCGCATAAGGGAGAAGGAATATGGCGACGCTGCCATTGGCGGGCATCAGGGTACTCGACATTTCGCAGGTCATGGCAGGCCCGTTCTGCTGCATGCTGCTGGGCGACATGGGCGCCGACGTCATCAAGATCGAACCGCCGGTCACGGGCGATTCGACCCGGCATTCGATGGGCTTCCGCCTGAAGGGGGAGGACAGCCCCGGTTTCCTCGCGCTCAACCGCAACAAGCGCAGCATCGCCCTCAACCTGAAGGACGATGCCGATCGCGAGGTGCTCTATGCGCTGGTGAAGAGCGCCGACGTGCTGGTGGAAAATGCCCGCCCCGGCGTCGCGGCGCGGCTGGGCATCGACTATGACACGCTGGCGAAGATCAATCCGCGCCTCGTCTATGCCAGCATTTCCGGCTTCGGCCAGACCGGCCCATGGGCGCAGCGCCCCGGCTTCGACCTGATCGCGCAGGCCATGTCGGGCATTTTAAGCTCCAACGGCTTTCCCGGCATGGAACCGGCGAAGAACAGCATCGCCGTGGCCGATCTGGGCGCCGGTCTTTTCTCGGCCTATGCCATCCTCTCCGCCATTATCGGCCGGGAAAAGAGCGGGCAGGGCCAATATATCGACGCCTCCCTGCTGGAAGCGGCGCTGGGCCTTTCGATCTGGGAGACGACGGAGCTTTGGGGCACGGGCAAGTCGCCCACGCCCATCGGTTCGGCGAACCGCATGTCCGCCCCCTATCAGGCGATGCAGGCGTCGGACGGCTGGTTCGTCATCGGGGCGGCCAATCAGGGACTGTGGCTGACCTTCCTCGACGTCCTCGGACGCCCGGAGCTTCAGGACGATCCGCGCTATTCCAGCAACGCCGCCCGCGTCGTCAACCGGCTCGCGCTGATCGAGGATCTTGCGCCCACCTTCCTCACCCGCACGCGGCAGGAATGGATCGACGCCCTGCTGGCGGCGGGCGTTCCCGCCGCGCCGATCCTCGACTATGGCGAGGCGGTGACCAGCGAACAGGCCGTCGCGCGGGAGATGGTGATGCAGGTGCCCCATCCGGTGGAGGGCGAGTTCAAGGCGCTGGGCTTCCCGGTGAAGATGCGGGGCACGCCGCAGGAGGTCCGCCTGCCCCCGCCGCTGCTCAACGAACATAGCGACCTGATCCAGCAGGAACTGGTGGAAAAGGGCCTGCTCGCCCCGCAGCGGGAAGCCGCGAAATGAGCGAGGCGCGCCTCATTTACGAGAAGCGGGGCAATCAGGCCCATATCCGCTTCGACAATCCCGCCGCCCATAATGCGCTGACCGGCGCGATGTGGCACGACCTGCGCGATGCGGCGCGGGACATAGCGGCCGACCCCTCCATCCGCGTCGCGGTGTTCCGCGGCGTCGGGGGGAAGGCGTTCATATCCGGCACCGACATTTCCAAATTCGCGGATTATACGACCGGCCGGCAGGGCGTCGATTATGAGCGCGACATCGACGAATGCATGGGCGCTCTCGACGCCATCCCCTGCACCACCATCGCGGTCGTGGAGGGTTGGGCCGTGGGCGGCGGCATCAACATCTCCTCCGCCTGCGATTTCCGGATCGCGACCCGCGATGCGCGCTTCGGCTCTCCCATTGGCCGCACCATAGGCAACTGCCTCTCCGCCGCCAGCGTCGCTCGGATCGGCGCGGCGGTCGGCGTGCAACGGGCGAAGCGCATGGTGCTGCTGGGCGAGATGCTGACGGCGGAGGAGCTGCTCGCCAGCGGTTTCCTGCTGCGGATCGTGGAGCGGGAGACGCTGGATGCGGAGGCCGACGCGCTGGCGCGGCGGGCCGCCGAAAATGCGCCGCTCACCACCCGCGCGACGAAGGAGACGATCCGGCGCATGGCCTTCGGGGCTTTGCCCGATGTCGAGGATCTGGTTGCGGAGGTCTATGGCAGCGCCGATTTCCGGCGGGGCGTGTCCGATTTCCTGGCGCGCACGAAGAAAGTGCCGGACTGGACCGGCGCCTGATGGGGAAGCGGGCGGCGGGACGCCGCCCCGCCCTCATTTACCGCATTTGCATTCCGGCGCGGGCTTGGCCGGTTCGGGCCTTTGCGCCACGATCCTGACATTGGGCATCAGCGCCGCATTGGGCGGCAGCGCCAGGTCGCCGGCGGGAAAGCCGTTGGCTTCGAACATATAGGCTTCGATGTCCGCGACCTTCCGCCCGCCCAGGCTGCCCGGCGCGTTGAGCGGCATGGTCGTCTGGATGCGCGCGAACAGATCGCCGGCGGACGTGTTGTTCCAGTTGTTGAGGAAGGTCGGCCCGACCAGAGCGGGCGCGACGTCGATCCCGGCCAGCGTTTCGCCATGGCAGGCCGCGCAATTCTCCGCATAGGCGGCCTTGCCGCGCTCGGCCTGATCCTTCGTATAGACCCCGGTCCAGACATGGCGCTCGGGCGCCTGCGCGCGCGTCACGACCGCGCCGCCCGCAAGCAGCAGCGCGCCCGCCAGCCAATATCCCCGCGTCACCTTGCCCATCGAGCCACTCCTGCCATCAAGCCATTCCTGCCATCAAGCCATTCCTGGAAGTCGGAACGCCACCAGTTCGGCGCTGTAATTGCCACCGCCAATGGCGACGACGATATATTGGCGGTTGTTCAGCATATAGGTCATGGGCGATCCGCTCTGCGGCGCGGGCATGTAGACTGCGCCCTTCTCCTCGCCGGTGGCCTTGTCATAGGCGCGCAGCATCGCGCCCCGGATGCCATATTCATTGGTGTAGAAGCCCGCCTCGCCGCAGATCACCAGGCTCTTGGTGCACAGAGGCCCCAGATTGCCTGCCCGGCCGGTGCGGGGAATCTTCAGGCCCTTGAGCGCCGGGTGGTTGCGGACATTGTCCGGCGTCTCGCCATGGGCGACCTGCCATTTGAGGTCGCCCTTGCCAAGGTCGATGGCGGTGATGCGGCCATAGGGGGGCTTGAGCAGCGGCAGGCCCTGCACGGTCAGGAAACCGGGCGGCGGCCCCGAACCGGGCTTCGCCGCCGGGGGCCGCATGAAGGGCGTCGGCGCCGCCGCGCCCATCGCCACCTGCGGTCGCACTTCGGACCCGGCAATGCCGTGCACATGCGGAAATTCGGAGACGCTGGGGTCTTCGTTCGGGATGATGCCGATCACGGAAGGCTGGGTCTTCGAATAGACGAAGACGGTATGGCTTTCCGGATCGTAGCAGCCGCCCGGCCAGTTGGTCCCGCCCTGGATGCCGGGCGCGGATATGGTGCCCCAGCGGCCGGGCTTGCTGACCACGGGCGGCGTGTAGAGCGGCCCGATCTTGTACTGCTTCACCAGTTCCACCGCCTGCGCGCGCAGTTCCGGCGTGAAGTCGATGAGGTCGTCGATGCCGACGCCCTGCACGTCATAGGCGGGGGGCTTGGTCGGGAATGGCTGGGTCTTGGCATACCATTCGCCCGGCACGTCGCCCGCCTCCACCGGCCGCTCGACAATGGGCCAGATCGGCTGGCCGTTGGTGCGGTCCAGCACATAGAGGAAGCACTGCTTGGTCGGCTGCGCCAGCGCCTTCACCGTCCTGCCGTTCACCGGAATGTCGCACAGGATCGGCGCGCAGGGAATGTCGCGGTCCCACAGGCCGTGATGGACGAGCTGATAATGCCAGCGCCGCACGCCCGTCTCCAGGTCCAGCGCGACCAGCGACTCCCCGAACAGGGCGTTGCCGCGCCGGAACATGCCCATCTCGTCGCCGGTGGGCAGCTCCACCGGCACATAGACCAGCCCCAGTTCCTCGTCGGCGGACATTTCCGCCCAGACGCCGCCATTGCCGGCTTCATCGGCGTCGCCGTTCAGCCAGCTGTCATAGCCATATTCGCCCTTTTTCGGGATGGTGTGGAATATCCACTTGCGCTTGCCGGTGCGCACGTCGAAGCCGCGCACATAGCCCTTCACATTCTTGCGCACCGCCGGCACGTCGCCCGCCGTATGCGCCGCGCCCACCACCACCGTGTCGCGGGCGACGAGCGGCGTCGCGTGCAGCCCGACATCGGCGGTTTCCGGATCGATCTCCTGATCGAAATCCTTCTTGAGATCGACCACGCCGTTCACGCCAAAGGCCGGATCGGGGATGCCGGTCGCCGCATCCAGCGAGACGAGCTGATAACCGATGGTCACGAACAGGATGCGCTCCTGCTTGCCGTCGGTCCAGTAGGAGCAACCATGGCCCGAAAGCTGGCGCGGGGAATTGAGCGCGCGCTGCCCCTCGTCCTTGCGGAACATCCAGAGCAGTTCGCCCGTCGCCGCGTCGATGCAGACGCAGTCGCGGCGCGACCCGGCGGTCAGGAACAGCCGTCCCTTGACCAGCAGCGGCGTCGGTTCGAACTGATATTCCTTGCGCGCCCCCAATATGTCCGTCTTGAAGCTCCAGGCCACCTGAAGATCGCTGAAATTATCGGCGTTGATCTGGTCGAGCGGCGAATAGCGCGTATTGGCCTGGTCGGCGGCATAATGGCGCCATTCGGTGTCCGGCCCGCCGGGCAGATCCTGCGCCATGGCGCGCCGCATCGGGGCCGTGCCGATGCTTGCGGCGACGGCGACCGTCCCGCCCAACAGCCTGCGTCGGGTCATCTTGAACATCGCGCTTTCGGCCCCTTCCCTCTCTCTTTTCCGTGCCGTCGACCGGCTGCGGCTTACCAGCTCACCGCGATATATTTCGCCTCGCAATATTCGAGCAGGCCGTGATGTCCGCCCTCCCGCCCGAGGCCGCTCTGCTTGACGCCGCCGAAGGGCGCCGCGGCATCCGACACCAGGCCGCGATTGACCGCCACCATGCCGGCCTCGATCCGCTCGGCCAGTTGCAGCCCCCGCTTGAGGTCGGCGGTATAGACATAGGCGGCAAGGCCATATTCGGTCGCATTGGCCAGCGCCACCGCCTCCGCCGGATCGTCGAACGGGATCACCGCCGCGACCGGGCCGAACACTTCGGTCGTCAATATCTCCGACCCCGGCTGGACGTTCGCGATCACCGAGGGCGGATAGAAGAAGCCCGCGCCCTCCGGCGTCCTGCCGCCCAGCCTGACCTCTGCGCCGCGCGCCACGGCATCCGCCACCAGATGCTCGATCTTGTCGATGGCCTGCCGGTTGATCATCGCGCCGCACTGGGTCGCGCTTTCCGTGCCGGGGCCCATCTTCATCGCGCCCATGCGCTCTGCCAGCTTCGCGACGAAGGCGTCATGGATGCCGCGCTGGACATAGAAGCGGTTGGCCGCCGTGCACGCTTCCCCCGCATTGCGCATCTTGGCGACCATCGCGCCCTCGATCGCCTCTTCGATGTCGGCATCGTCCAGCACCAGGAAGGGCGCGTTGCCGCCCAGTTCCATGGAGGAGCTGATGACCTGGTCCGCCGCCTGGCGCAGCAGGATGCGGCCGACCTCGGTCGATCCGGTGAAGGACAGCTTGCGCACGCGCGGGTCGTGCAGGATGCCGCTGCACAGCGGCCCCGGATCGCTGCTGTTGACGACATTGACCACGCCCGCGGGCACGCCCGCCCGGCGCATGATCTCCGCCACGGCGAGCGCCGTCAGCGGCGTTTCCTCGGCCGGTTTCAGGATGCAGGTGCATCCCGCCGCCAGCGCCGGGGCGATCTTGCGCGTCGCCATCGCCGCCGGGAAGTTCCAGGGCGTGATCAGCAGGGCGATGCCGATGGGCTGATATTGCACCATGATGCGGTTCGCGCCGGAGGGCGAGACGGCCAGCTCCCCGTTGATGCGCACCGCTTCCTCCGCATACCAGCGGAAGAATTCGGCGGCATAGGCCACCTCCCCCCGCGCGTCGGGCAGCGCCTTGCCATTTTCCAGAGATATGAGCTGCGCCAGCCATTCCTGCTCCGCCATCATCGCATGGAAGCAGGCGAGCAATATGTCGGCGCGCTTGCGCGGCGGGGTCGCGGCCCAGTCCGCCGCTGCTGCTGCGGCGGCGTCGACAGCGGCGATGCCCTCGGCCGGGCTTGCGTCCGCGACGGAGGTCAACACCGCCTCCGTCGCGGGATTGAGGATGTCGATGCGCTTGCCGCTGGCGGCGGGCACCCATGCTTCCCCGATCAGCAGGTCGGTCGGGATGGCGAAGGGACCGGCATGGCCGTCGGTCGTCGTGCAGCTATAGCTTTGCGTCGTCATGGGAAACCTTGTTCGAGAAGTCACGCGGACTTGAGCGCCGCCCGCTCGCCGGAAAAGGCGGCGCGGGTGATGCTCTGCATCGCCGGGAGATCGAGGGGACGGGGATTGTTCTTGACCAGCCGGGCGGCGTTCAGGGCGTTTTCCGCCACGAAGTCCTGCTGGTCGGCCTTCAGCCCCAGCGCCGCGAGCGAGGGTGGAATGTTGACGCGGCCAAGCAGGTCCGCTACCGCATCGATGAACGCCTGCGACATGTCCTCTTCCGCCGCATCGGACAGCCCCACCGTCCGCGCCAGTTCGGCGAAGGCGGGGGCGCAGAAGGGCCGGTTGAACTGCATGACATAGGGCAGCAGCGTCGCCACCCCGTCGCCATGCGCGGTGTGCGTCAGGTTGCCGACCGGATATTGCAGCGCGTGCGCCGCCGCCGTACCCGCCGTGCCGAAGGCGCAGCCCGCCGCCAGCGCCGCCAGCATCAGCCCTTCGCGCGCTTCCATGTCGCTGCCGTCGCGATAGGCCCGCTCCAGGAAGCGGAAGATGTTGTCGACCGCCAGCCGCGCGAAATGATCCGACAGCAGGTTCTTGCCCACGAACACATGATCCTGCGTCAGCATCGGGTCGGCGGGGCGCGCCAGCGTCGTATAGGCCTCCACCGCATGGGTCAGCGCATCGGCGCCGGAACAGGCGGTCAGGGCAGGCGGGCAGGTGGCGGTCAGTTCCGGATCGCAGATCGCGACCAGCGGGATCAGATGCGGGCTGGCGATGCCGACCTTCACCCCGCGCTCGTCGTCGGACACCACCGCGACCGGCGTCACTTCCGATCCGGTGCCCGCCGTCGTCGGCATGGCGATCAGCGGCATGACCGGGCCGGGTACGGCGAATTCGCCATAATAGGACCGGATATCGCCCCCATGGGTCAGCAGCACGGCGACGACCTTGGCCATGTCCATCGAACTGCCGCCGCCGATGCCGACCACCAGATCGGGGGCGAAGCCGCGCATCTCCTCGACACAGGCATTGATCGATCCGATCGGCAGGTCGGGGATCGTCCGGTCGAAGACCCGGACCTCCAGCCCATGGGCCTGGAGGTCCGCGACCATGGCGTGGAATTCAGGCTGGGCGGCCTGCCGTTCGTCGGTGCAGAGCAGGGCGCGCTTGCCCAGCCTGCCGGCGGCGGAGCCGAGCGCGTGGCGCTGCCCGCGTCCGAACAGGACGGAGCGGGGCAGGCGGAGCGCGCCGAAGGCGGGAGGGAGGTCGCTCACTTCTTGCCACCATCCGCGCCATATTGTTTCAGATAGGCGATGATGTCGGCGCGATCCTGCGCGGCGGCCATGCCGGGGAAGATCATCTTGGTGCCCGGAACCAGCTTCGATGGACCTTGCAGCAGCTTGTCGATGCTGGCCTCGTCCCATCTGATGCCCGACGCCTTCATCGCGGGCGAATAGCCATAGCCGCCTTGACTGCCCGCCACGCGGCCGACGACGCCGTTCAGCGAAGGCCCCATGGAGCGCGCCGGGTTCGGCCCGACCTTGTGGCACGCGGCGCAGCGCGCGAAAAGCTGCTGCCCATGCGCGGCATTTCCCTTCGGCGCGGGGGCGGCGACCGCCGTGCCGGCGATGACCGCGCCGATGCCCACAGCGAATATCCAAGTCTTCACCTAAACAACCTCCTGTCGTGCGCGCCATGCGCGCGATGTCCGAACCGAAGCGCCGGGGCGCTGCGGATGATTTCCGGCGATGGCATCACGCCTGGGCCCCCTGCCCGTCACGCAGCTTGCGCGAGGCGTCGATGCGCAGGAACAGCGCCGCCGCGATCAGGCAGAGGACGGAGAGGACCGCGAAGGCGGCGAACCAGCCGCTCATGCTGACGATATAGCCGGTGACCGCCGCCGCGACCGCCGCGCCGCTGTTGCCGAGCGTGTTCATGACCGCCGATACCGAGCCCGCATATTCGCCGCCAATGTCGAGCGTCACCGCCCAGGATACGCCGACCGTCAACTCCAGCCCGAACAGCGCGATGCAGAAGCAGAGGATGCTCGCCACATGCCCGTCCATGGCGGCCGCCAGCGGGATCATCGCCGCGGCCGTCAGGAAGCCGACCACCGCGACCGAGCGGCGCGCCATCTTCAGCCCCGCGCCGCGCTTCACCAACAGGTCGGACGCCCATCCGCCCATCAGGTCGCCCACCACGCCCGCCATCAGCGGCAGGCTGGCGAACAGGCCCATCATGGCGATGTCGAACCCGCGCGCATCGTGCAGATATTTGGGGAACCAGGTCAGGAAGATGTTGATGCAATAGGCGTAGCAGAAATACATGGCCGACAGCACCCAGAGCTGCGAATTGGCCAGCAGGTGCCGCCATGGCACGCTCACCCGCGCCCGGCCCGCGCCCAGCGCGCCCTCGATCATCGCCAGTTCGGCGCTGTTGACCGAAGGATGCTCGCGCGGCGTGTCGCGATAGTAGAAGAACCACAGGGCCGCCCAGCCGATGCCGACCAGCGCGAAGGCCATGAAGGGCATGCGCCAGCCGAACTGGACGATGAGCAGCGCGACGAACACCGGCGTCACCGCCCCGCCCAGCCGCGCCCCCGCATGGGTGAGGCCCTGCGCCCAGCCCCGTTCCGACGGCAGCATCCAGCGCGAGAGCGACCGGGTGGCGATGGGAAAGGCCCCCGCCTCCCCCATGCCGAAGAGGAAGCGGCACACCATCATCGACCCGGCCGACCAGGTCAGCGCCGTCGCGGCGGTGAAGGTCGACCACCAGAGCACCACGCCGGTCAGCGCCCGGCGCGGCCCGAACCGGTCGCCCAGCCAGCCCCCCGGAATCTGGAACAGCGCATAGGCGATGGAGAAGGACGCGAAGATCCAGCCCATCGTCACCGGCGAGAAGCCATATTCCTTCTCGATCACCGGGGCCGCCGTGGCGATTACGACGCGATCCATATAGGTGATGAGATAGGCGAGCACCGTCAGCCAGAGCACGACATGGCGCGCCCGCGTCGGGCGCGCCGCGCCGGCTCCGGCGGCCGCGTCGCGCGGTTCTGCGACGCTTGCCTCGCCGGTCACGGGCGGGGCCCGCAGGCATCGGCCGCGCGGCCGGTGCAGGTCTGCCAGATGGTCGGCACCTTGTTGCCGGCGATATAGACGGCGTCGATGGCGCGGGTGTTGCGGATGTCCGCCGTGGGATCGCGGTCCAGCACCAGCAGGTCGGCCCATTTGCCCGGCGCGACGGTGCCGATGTCCCTGGCGCCCATGAACTCCGCATTGGCGCTGGTCGCGGCCGTGATCGCCTGCATCGGCGTCACCCCGGCCTTCACCATCAGTTCCAGTTCCCAATGCGCGAAATAGCCGGGAAAGCGCGCCGTCGGGCCGCTGTCCGTGCCCATGCCGTAGCGGATGCCCGCCTTCGCCTCCCGCGCGAAATTGTCCATCGCATATTGCAGGGTCGGCGCATATTTGGGGAAATTGGGCGCCGCGCCCAGCTTCGCCGCCCGCTCCGGACTGGCCAGTTCCTTCAGCACGGCGGGCGTCACCCCCCGCGCGAAGAAGGGATCGTCCAGGAAGGGCAGCGTCCTGTAGGTGAAGGACGCCTCCCGGCTCAGCGTCGCGGCCATCTGCCACACGCCCTTCGCCTTCATCTGGCCGAGCAGCGCGTCGTCCACGGCGCGGTCGCGCACGGAATGGGCGAAGGCGTCCACCCCTTCCCGCGTCAGTTCGGCGGCGTTGGAATAATAGAAGATGTGGGCGACGGTCTTCTTCCCGTCCTTGTGCGCCTGGTCGATCACGGCGCTGCTGATCCGGGGCGGCATGCGTTCCTCCAGCATGCCGAATTCGTCGTCGACCCACAGCTTGATGAGGTCTGCGCCCTTGGACGCCTCCTTGTCCACCATCGCCCGCGCCTCTTCCGGCGTGGCGACCGACTGGTCGAGGCCGGGGACGCCGCCATAGCTGCCCTTGAAGACCACGCCCTGCCCGACGGTATAGACCCGCGACATCGCCGTGGGCCCCTTGCGCCTCTGCTGGATCGGGAAGATCAGGTCCTTCTCCGTCCCCAGCGTCTGGACGGTGGTGACGCCATAGGCGGCGTAGATGCGAAGCTGCTTCTCGATATTCTCAGCCGTCTGATATTGCAGGTTCTGGGTGATGCCGTCGACCAGCCCCAGATGGACATGGCTGTCGATCAGGCCGGGCATCAGATATTTGCCCTTCAGCCTTTCGACTTTCGCCCCGGCCGGCGCCTTCAGCTTCGCGGACGGCCCGACCCAGTCGATCCGCCCATCCGTCATGACCAGCGCCTGGTTCGCCGCCGGCGCCTTGCCGGTGCCGTCGATCAGCGTGAAGTCGCGCAGCACCCTGGTTTCGGCCAGCGCCGCCGCCGGAAGTCCGGCAAGCATCGCGACCGTCAGGCTGACAAGTGAAAAATCGGCTTTCATGGCTGACCGCATTACCCATCCTCTCCAGGATCTATTTCATATCCTATATGATCCTGTGCGACCGTGGTAGGTGGTTGCCGCGGGCCCGTCAAGGGGCTTTCCCACGTCGTTGAACGTTCGGCCGACACGTGATGCCTCCCCCTTCCGGGGGTTGCGCGATCAGCGTCGAGACGTGCCGTTCGCCCGGTCCATCCGCTGCTGCGAACAGGTGAGATGGTCGCGCACCGACTGCTCGGCCGCGACGGGATCATGCGCCAGCAGGGCGGCGATGATCGCCTGATGCTCCCGCGCCGCCACTTCGGGCGCATTGGGCTGGGCGCTGTTCTGGTAGAGCGATCGGAAAATCTGGAGATGCGCGTGCAGCCGCTCGATCGTCTCCTCGATCAGGCGGTTCCCGCTGCCCTTCGCGATCAGCCGGTGGAGCTGCGCATCCGCTTCCGCGAAACGGGCATAGGCCTGCTCGTCGCGCTCGACCACGGCGTCCATGTCGGCCTGGATCGACTGCAGGACGGAAAGCGTCTCATCGTCGATCTGCTCGGCTGCCCGGGCGGCGGCATAGGGTTCGATCAGCAGGCGCAGCGTATAAAGGTCATGCACCTCCTCCGGCGTCATCTGCGGGCTGGCGCGGTAGCCGACATTGGTGGTCTTGTAGACCAGCTTCTCCGCCTCCAGCTGGCTCAGCGCCTCGCGAATCGGCGTCTGCGAGATGCCGAGCTGGCGCGCGACGGTATCGATGGGAATGCGTTCCCCCGGCGCGATCTTCACCGTCATCAGCATGGAGAGAAGATGCTCATAGGCACGCTCCACCAGCGTCGGTCCGGAGGCGGCGCGTGCCGGGGAACCAAGGGCGCCCGCGGGCTGTGACATGTTGTGAAGGTCGGACATGGAGGCCGCTTATAAGGTCAGATGCGGAACATATAGGATATTTTCGTCGCAATGGCGATGGCCATCTTGCAGGAGACAGGGCCGGCGCGACGATCCGTCACCGTCCTGCTACAATGAAGGTGCAATATCGATTATGCTCCATTGGGCCAGCCGGCCGCTTCGGCTTTTCCAGAATTTGGAACGAATAGGTAGATTTTATACGCCTGTTTCGCAGAAGCGAGGGAAAGTAGACCGACATCAGCCCGAACGACGGGCCCCTGCACTTTCAAGGAAGGAGACCCGCCATGTCGATCACCGCCATTCCCACCCCCTCCGATGCGCTGCTGTCACCCGACGACCACGCCCTGATCCTGATCGACTTCCAGTCGCAGATGGCCTTCGCCACCAAGTCGATCGCGCCCGAAATATTGCGCAACAATGCCGCCCTGGTCTCCAATGCCGCGGCCGGATTCCACGTCCCCACCATCCTCACCACCGTTGCGGAGAAGAGCTTTTCCGGCCCGATGTTCAGCGAGATCGCCGACGCCTTTGGCGACCAGCCGATGATCGACCGCACCAGCATGAACAGTTGGGAAGACGCCGCCGTGATCGGGGAGGTGAACCGCATCGGCAAGGACCGCCTGGTCATCGCCGGACTGTGGACCAGCGTCTGCATCGTCGGCCCGGTGCTCTCCGCGCTCGAACAGGGTTTCGAGGTCTATGTCATCGCCGACGCCAGCGGCGACATTTCCGAGGAAGCCCATGACCGCGCCGTGGAACGCATGATCCAGGCGGGCGCGCGCCCGATCACGGCGCTGCAATATCTGCTCGAACTGCAACGCGACTGGGCGCGCGCCGAAACCTATGCGCTTACCACCGGCATCGCCCGCCAGTGGGGCGGCGCCTATGGACTGGGCATCACTTATGCCAGCACCATGTTCGGCGCCTCCGAAGGCGGCCACTGATCCCCCCTTCCCCACAGCCGGGCCGCCCCTTTGGCCCGGCTGCCCCTTCTCCCGCACCCCCAAGCCAGAGCGATGAAAGGATTTCCCGATGAGCAATTTCGTCACCACCCCGGACGGCGTCGACATCTTCTACAAGGATTGGGGCAGCAAGGACGCCCAGCCGATCATGTTCCATCATGGCTGGCCGCTTTCCGCCGACGACTGGGACACGCAGATGCTGTTCTTCCTTGCCCGGGGCTATCGCGTCATCGCCCATGACCGGCGTGGCCATGGCCGCTCGCAACAGGTCGATTCCGGCCATGACATGGCCCATTATGCCGCCGACGCGGCCGCCGTGGCCCGGCATCTCGATCTGCGCGACGCCATCCACATCGGCCATTCGACCGGCGGCGGCGAAGTGGCCGCCTATGTCGCCCGTCACGGCCTGCCCGAAGGGCGCGTCGCCAGGGCGGTGCTGGTCAGCGCCGTGCCGCCGATCATGGTGAAGACGGACCGCTATCCCGGCGGCCTGCCGATCGATGTGTTCGACGGGCTGCGCGCCGGCCTTGCCGCCAACCGCGCGCAATTCTTCCATGAGGTTGCGGCCGGCCCCTTCTACGGCTTCAACCGCGAAGGGGCGGAGGTGAAGCCCGCCGTCGTCGACAATTGGTGGCGGCAGGGGATGATGGGCAGCGCGCTCGCCCATTATGAAGGGATCAAGGCCTTTTCCGAAACCGACCAGACCGACGATCTGAAGGCGATCACCGTCCCCACGCTCGTCCTGCACGGCGACGACGATCAGGTCGTGCCCTACAGGAATGCAGGCCTGCTCCAGGCCGAAATCCTGCCGAACGCCACGCTGAAAATCTATGAGGGCTATTCGCACGGCATGCTGACGGTGAACGCCGATGTCCTCAACGCCGACATTCTGGCGTTCATCAAGGCCTGACGCAGCGAAGGAACGGACCCATGAAAGCCTATATATTCTCGCTGGGCGCCGGGCTGCTGGTCGGCATCGTCTACAGCCTGCTCGGGGTCCGTTCCCCAGCCCCGCCGGTCATCGCGCTGGTCGGGCTGGCAGGCATCCTCGCCGGCGAACGGGTCGTGCCGGTCGCCGGCAGCCTGTTGCGCGGCAAGCCTTTCACCCCTGTGCAGCAAAGCGCCGCCGCCCTGCCGCCAAAGCCGGAGCAGGAGCAGTGATCACCCGCCGCCGGGCGCTTGCCGGCGCCGGCGCCACCACCCTGTCCACCGCCACGGAAAGCTTCGCCATGACAGCCAGGGACGTCATCATCATCAATGCCAGGGTCACGACGCTGGACCGGGAAAATCCGGTCGCGCAGGCCGTGGCGATCCGCGACGGCACATTCCTGTCCGTCGGCGGCGAAGGCGAAGTGCGCGCCGCCGCCTCCCCCGACGCGCAGGTCATCGACGCCGGGGGCCGCCGCCTCATCCCCGGCCTGATCGACAGCCACATCCATGTCATCCGGGGCGGCCTCAACTATAATATGGAATTGCGCTGGGAAGGCGTTCCGACATTGGCCGACGCCATGGCGATGCTGAAGCGCCAGGCGGAAATCACGCCGCCGCCGCAATGGGTGCGCGTCGTCGGCGGCTTCACCGAGCATCAGTTCGCGGAAAAGCGCCTGCCGACCCTTGAAGAGATCAACGCCGCGGCGCCCGACACGCCGGTCTTCATCCTCCATCTCTATGACCGCGCGTTGCTGAACGCGGCGGCGCTGCGGGCGGTGGGCTATGCGAAGGACACGCCCAACCCGCCGGGCGGCGAGATCGTCCGCGACGCGCAGGGCAATCCGACCGGCCTTTTGCTGGCGCAGCCCAATGCGACCATCCTCTACGCGACGCTGGCGAAGGGCCCGAAGCTGCCGCCCGAATATCAGCTCAATTCGACCCGGCATTTCATGCGGGAACTGAATTCGCTGGGCGTCACCAGCGTGATAGACGCGGGCGGCGGCTCGCAAAACTATCCCGACGATTATGAGATCGTGGAAAAGCTGCACAGGGACGGCGATCTCACCCTGCGCATCGCCTATAATCTCTTCACCCAGAAACCGAAGGAGGAGCTCAGAGACTTCGCCAACTGGTCGACGAAGATCAGGCCCGGCGACGGCGACGACAGCTACCGCCACAACGGCGCGGGCGAGATGCTGGTCTATTCGGCCGCGGATTTCGAGGATTTCCGCGTCGCCCGCCCGGACATGCCGCCGGAAATGGAAGGCGATCTGGAACCTGTCATCCGCCTGCTGGCCGAACGCCGCTGGCCCTGGCGCCTGCACGCCACCTACGACCAGACCATCGGCCGCGCGCTCGACGTGTTCGAGAAGGTGAACAGGGATATTCCGCTGCAGGGCCTCAACTGGTTCTTCGACCATGCCGAAACGATCGGCGACCGCAATATAGACCGGATCGCGGCGCTGGGCGGCGGCATCGCCGTGCAGCACCGCATGGCGTTCCAGGGCGAATATTTCGTGGACCGCTACGGTGCGAAAGCCGCAGAGGCCACGCCGCCGATCAAGCGCATGATGGCGGCGGGCCTGCCGGTCGGCGCGGGCACCGACGCGACCCGCGTTGCCAGCTACAATCCCTGGGTGTCGCTGTCCTGGCTGGTGACGTCGAAGACGGTCGGCGGGCTGGCGCTTTATCCGGTGCGCAACCGGCTGGACCGCGAAACGGCGTTACGGCTGTGGACGGAGAAGAACACATGGTTTTCCAATGAAGTCGGCAAGAAGGGGCAGATAAAGGCTGGGCAACTGGCCGACCTGGCGCTGCTGTCCGACGATTATTTCACCGTGCCGGAGGATGAGATCGCCCATCTGCGGTCGGTGCTGACCGTGCTGGGCGGCAGGATCGTCTATGGCGAGGGCGATTATGGCCCGCTTGCCCCGGCCGCGCCCAAAGCAATGCCCGACTGGTCGCCGGTCGCGACCTTCGGCGGCCATTACCGGAGGGATGCGACGGCCAGGAAGATGGCGTCGGCCTGCGGTTGCCATTCCGCCTGCGCCGTCCACGGTCATGACCATGCAGCGGCGCTGGGCGCATCGGTTCCCGCCGCCGATGTCCAGAGCTTCTGGGGCGCGCTCGGCTGCGGCTGCTGGGCAGTGTGATTTCGCCTGCCGACCGGATAAACGCGCCCAGCCCCCTTTAACAGCCAAGCGATTCGAGGACATCATGACCGCTCCCAACGGCCCCGCCGCGCCGCTGCCCTGGCTGCTCCTCCTGCTCTCCGTCACCACAGGCCTGGTCGACGCGATCAGCGTGCTGGGCCTGGGCAAGGTGTTCACCGCCAATATGACCGGCAACATCGTCTTCCTGGGCTTCGCCGCCGTGGGTACGCCGGGGTTCCACGCGCTCTCCTATCTGGCCGCCATCGCCGCCTTCCTGATCGGGGCGCTGGTGGCGGGGCGCGTGGGCAGGCATCATGTCGGGCTGCCGCTGCGCCGCTGGCTGATGGTGGCCGCACTGGCAGAGGCTGTGCTGCTCTGGATCGCGGCGGGCGTCGCCACCGGCTTCGACATCGCCAGCCAGTCGCCCGGCAGCGCGCTCTATGCGATCATCGCGCTGACCGGCCTTGCCATGGGCTTCCGCAACGCGACCGTGCGCCAGCTCAAGGTGCCGGACCTCACGACCACGGTTCTCACCCTCACGCTCACCGGGCTGGCGGCGGATTCGGCGCTGGCGGGCGGCAGCAGCCCCAATCGCGGCCGCCGCATCGGCGGCGTCGCCGCCATCCTGCTGGGCGCGGCCATCGGGGCCTTGCTGGTCAATCGCGCCGGTCTCGTCGCGCCGCTGGTCCTCTCGGGCGCGCTGGTCCTCTTCGGCACCGCCGCCTGCGCGCTGCACCCGGACGCCAAGGCGCCCGCCTGATCAGATGTCGCCCATGCCCTCCACATCCCGGTCCAGCGCGCCCAGCGCCACGAACTGATCGAGCAGCCAGGAGGCGGCCGGCCCCGGCGGCGTGTCGCGCCGCCAGATGGCGGAGAAACGGTACATGCCCCCGTCATGGTCGGGCATGGCGAGCCGCACCAACGTCCCCGCGACCAGATCCGGCTCGATCATCGGCAGCGGCATATTGCCCCATCCGATGCCTTCCCGCAGCAGCGCATGCTTGGCGCTGAGGTCAGCGAGGCGCCAGGTCTTGGGGCTGCGCACCGAATAATCCCGCCCCTCCGTGAATCGCGAACGGTCCGTCAGCACCAGCTGTATATGGTCGCGCCCGGCGCCCGGCGCGATGGCCTCCATCCGTCCCAGCGGATGATCGGGCGCGGCGACCGGCACCATCGCCACCGCTCCCGCCGTCCGGCTCTCGATCCCCTCGACCCCTGCGGACAATGGCCCGGATATGCCGACCACCGCCGCGCGGTCCAGCACCATGGCGGTGATCGCGCCCAGCGCCTCGGCATGCAGGCGAAGCTGGACCGTCGGGAATTCGCGGGCGAAGGCGCGCAGCACGCGGCCCAGGCGCTCCGACGGCAGCATCACGTCGACCGCCAGGTCGACCTCCGCCTCCAGCCCGTCGAGCAGCCCCTTCACCTTCGCGCGCAGGCCGTCGACGCCGTCGGCGATGCTGCGCGCCTCCGCCAGCAGGGCGCGGCCGGCGACGGTGAGTTGCGGCTTGCGCGTCCCCTCCCGGTCGAACAGCGTCAGGCCAAGCTGCGCCTCCAGATTGGCGATGCCATAGCTGATGACGGACACGGCGCGGTTCAGCCTGCGCCCCGCCGCCGCGAAACTGCCGCTGTCCACGATCGTCAGGAAGATGCGCAGCTGGTCGAAGGTCGGCATGCCCGGATTGTTCACTGTTCCATTTCCTCGAACGGTTCGATGCAATTTATCCCACTGAACGGGAAAGCCGCACGCCTGTAAAGAGATGTTCAACAGGGCAAGGCCATTTCCGGCCCCCGCCCGATGAGGAGACAAGACATGATCGAACTGCGTCCCTTCGACAGCCTCGGCGGCGCCAATCACGGCTGGCTCGATGCCAAGCATCATTTTTCCTTCGCCGGCTATCACGATCCCGCCCGCATGCACTGGGGCAATCTGCGCGTCTGGAACGACGACACCATCGCGCCCCAGACCGGCTTTCCGCCCCACCCGCACCGCGACATGGAAATCATCACCTATGTCCGCGAAGGCGCGATCACGCATCAGGACAGCCTGGGCAACAAGGGCCGGACAGAGGCCGGCGACGTCCAGGTGATGAGCGCGGGCACCGGCATCCGCCATTCGGAATATAATCTGGAGGATGTGACGACCCGGATCTTCCAGATCTGGATTCTGCCCACCCGCGACGGCGAAGCGCCGAGCTGGGGCGCCCGGCCCTTCCCCAAGGGCGACCGCGCCGGTCAGTTCGTCACCCTTGCCTCCGGCTACGACAATGACAATGACGCCCTGCCGATCCGCACCGATGCGCGGGTGGTGGCGGCGACGCTGAAGGCCGGGGAGAGCGCGGAATATCCGATCGGCCGCGACCGCAAGGCCTATCTGGTGCCGGCGACCGGCGCGATCCGGATCGACGACGTGCGGGTCAACGCCCGCGACGGCGCTGCGATCAGCGACATGGACGTGATCCGCGTCACCGCGATCGAGGACAGCGAGATCGTCCTGGTGGACGCGGCATAACGAAAGCAGGAGCGGACGCGGCCCTTGGGCCGCGTCCCTTCACCCTGCGCAAGAGGAGGACGGCCATGCTGAATATCGCCCCGCCCGAGCTCAGCCCCGCCGAATGGCACGACGTGAAGGCCGCCCTGATCGCGTTGGCCGATTGCGGCTGCGGCGATCCGGCGCCCGCCGGACCGCTGCGCGCACGCCTTTCCCATGCGCTGAACGCGATCATCGGCGCGCCCCGGACCGCCCGCACGCCGCCCGCCGATCTTCTGCCCCTGCGCGATTTCCTGTGCGAGACCGGCCGCACGCGGCAGATTGCCGAACGGCACATGCCAGCCCTTTACGAAAGAGGCTTTTCCCGGCGGCAGATCGATGCGCTGGCGCTCCTGGGCGCCTGATTTCGTCGCGACGGCCCACAGCGGGAGCGCGGTCGAACCGGCGATGAAAAGCGCGTCCGAGCGATAGAGACACAGCGCGGCCCCCAGATAAAGGGGTGGCCGCGACGAAGCCGTTGCGGCTGCCCTTCAAGCCGATCCTGCGATGCACCGGCGAAACGCCCTGCCCTGTCACGCCGCGACGACGCCGCCCGCATGGCGGCGGACACCCGGCGCAACCGCTTGCGAAAAATGCATTGACATGCACTTTTTATGCTTCTAGCGAATTATGCATCACAGTATATATTTGAATAACAAACCCTTTCAGCGAGAGGAGACTTGGGATGAAGCTGTCCGTTGCGTCCGCCACATGCGTCGGTGTGAGCTTGCTGGCACTTGTCGCTCCGGCCATGGCGCAGACCGCTCCCCAGGTCGACGGCGCCCAGCTCCGGTCGGAAGACCCGGCCGACGCCGGCACGGACGCCGGCGCCAGCGACATCATCGTCACCGGATCGCGCATCGTGCGCGACGGCTATACCGCGCCCACCCCCGTGACGGTCGCCACGACGGAGGATCTGGTCAAGGCGACGCCCACCAACGTGCCCGATGCGCTCAACAAGCTGCCGCAGTTCCAGAACAGCTCCAGCCCCTCGCGCAGTTCCCACAACTTCGCCAACAGCGCCAGCCATGGCAATGTCCTCAACCTGCGCGGCGTCGGCGGCAACCGCACGCTGATCCTGTTCGACGGCATGCGCGTGCCGCCCACCACCTATCAGGGCACGGTCGACACCAATGTCATCCCCAACGCCCTGCTCCAGCGCGTCGACATCGTGACGGCGGGCGCATCGGCCGCTTATGGGTCGGACGCCGTGGCGGGCGTCGTCAACTTCGTCCTCAACCGCAAGTTCACCGGCCTCACCGGCAGCGTCCAGGCCGGCGTGTCGCAGCGCGGGGACAATGGCAATCAGCGCATCAGCCTGGCCGGCGGCATGGACCTGTTCGGCGGGCGCGGCCATCTGCTTCTGTCGGGCGAATATTATAATAATGACGGCATGCTGCGGTCCGACCGCAAGGGCGGCAACTCCAACTATGTCTATGTCGGCAGCGTGCCCGGCAGCAGCGCGACGCCGGGCTCCAACGCCAATCCACGCATCCTTCGGGACAATATCCACCTGATCTTCGCCAGCGACAACGGCAAGATACTGGACGGCCCCTTCGCCAATTACCAGATCAACGGCGACGGCACGATCCGGCCCTTCGACAACGGCACGCCGACGGGAACGGCGGCGTTCAACATCGGCGGCGACGGCTTCGTCATCCCGTCGGACGTCCATGCGGTCGCGCCGCTGCGCACCTACCAGACCTTCGGCAGGTTCAGCTACGATGTGACGGACGACATCGATTTCTTCGTGCAGGGCAATTTCACCCGCAGCGAACTCAGCTATATCAGCCAGTCCAATGCCTGGGTCGGTACGCAGAACGCCCCCGTCTTCCAGGGCAACCCCTTCATCCCCGCCCGGATCGAGGCGGCGCTGACCCCCGGCCAGCAGTTCAACATCGGCAAATATTCGGGCGACAGCGCGAAAAAGCCCTTCACCCAGGAACGCACCGATTTCTGGATGGCGACGGCGGGCCTCGAAGGCAATCTGGGCGACGGCTGGAAATGGTCGGTCAACTATACCCATGGCAGTTCCAGGCACAGCGTCGACCAGCATGGCCTCTACGACTATCAGAAGGCCTATGCCGCGCTGGACGCCGTGCGCGACACCAACGGCAATATCGTCTGCCGCCCGACGCTGAGCGCCGATCCCGTCATCCGGGCGCGCTTCGCCGGATGCCAGCCGCTCAACATCTTCCTGACCGGCGACGCCTATACCAACCAGCCGGGCTATGATTATGCGACCGGCACCATGTCCTATGACGCGCGGATCAAGCATGACGCCGCCGCGCTGCAGTTCCAGGGTTCGCCCTTCGAACTGCCGGGCGGTCCGGTGGACATCGTGGTCGGCGGCGAATGGCGCAAGCAGTCGCTGGACCTCACCAGCAACAGCGACCCCTCGCGGCTCGACACCGCCGCTGAACGCAGCGAATATTTCGCCGGCCTGCGCGGCGTGTCCTCGACCTCCCTCTTCTACTGGCTGACCAATGTGGGCCAGGCGCAAGGCAGCGTGACGGTCAAGGAAGCCTTCGGTGAAATCAACCTGCCGATCGTCAGGGACATGCCCTTCCTCAACTCGCTGGAACTGAACGGCGCGGGCCGCATCACCGACTACAGCACGTCGGGCCAGGTCGAAACGTGGAAGGTCGGCCTCACCTGGAAGCCGGTACAGGACATATTGCTGCGCGGCACCATCTCCCGCGACATCCGCGCGCCCACCTTGTTCGACCTGTTCGCGGGCGACCAGAGCGGCATCGGGCTGCTGACCGATCCGGTGTCGGGCCAGAGCGGCAACGTCTCCACCGTGTCGGGCGGCAACCGCCTGCTCGATCCGGAAAAGGCGAAGACCAGGACCTTCGGTTTCGTGCTGACGCCGCGCTTCCTGCCCGGCTTCAGCCTGTCGGCAGACTATTTCAACCTAAAGATCGACGGCGCCATCGGCACGCTCGACACCACGCGGATCGTGCAGAACTGCGTCGCCAATGCCTCCGCGCCCGAATGCGCGCTGATCACCCGGCCAAGCCCGACCGCCTTCCCCAGCCTGGTCCGCATCGCGGCCGCCAATATCGCCAGGCTGGAAACGGCGGGCGTCGACATCGACGCCAGCTATGCGACGCGCCTTGGCAACGGCAATTTCAGCGCCCGCGCCTATGTCAGCTGGCTCGACAAATATGTGACGCAGCAGAGCGCGGCGGTGCCCGCCTATGACTCCGCGGGCTACGGCATCAACAATGGTCCCATCGCCCGGCCGAAATGGCGCGGCACGCTGAACCTCAACTATGTCAGCGACGGCGGGCTCACCATCTTCGTCTCCGAACAATATACCGGTCCGGTGAAGGTGGGATCGCGCGAACCGAACAACAATTATTCCGGGGCGAAGGCGCCTTCGGTCTGGTACACCGACCTCACCATCAGCCAGAAGATCGAGGGCTGGGGCGGCAGCCTGGAGCCGTTCATCACGATCAACAATCTGTTCGACCGCGATCCGCCGCTGGTGGCCGCCGATATTCCGGGCGTGAACCTGCCGACGATCATCTCCACCTATGACACGGTGGGACGGGCGTTCACCGCCGGCGTCCGGTTCAAATTCTGATCACGGGGCGGGCGGCGCACCGAAGGGACGCAGCCCGCCCTTCATGGGGAGAGATGGGGTGAAGGCAGCAGCATTTCTGGCGGGCGCCGCCTGCCTTTCGCTGGTCGGCGGCAGCCTGGTCGCGGCCGCTCCGGCAGGTCCGGTGGTGGCGACCGCATCCGGACCCGTGCGCGGCGTGGCGCAGGGCGAAGGCGGCGTCTTCAAGGGCATCCCCTTCGCCCGGACGACCGGCGGCGACCATCGCTGGACGCCGCCGCGCCCGGCCGCCCCCTGGACCACCCCTCGCGACGCCTCCCGCTTCGGCCCGATCTGCCCGCAACCCGAGACCCCCCATGAACGCAGCGCTCCGCAAAGCGAGGACTGCCTGTCGATCAATGTCGCCACCCCCTCGTTCGACGGCAGGATGCCGGTGCTGGTGCTGATCCATGGCGGCGCCTTCTTCGTGGGTTCGGGCGCGGAACTGTTCGACGATGCCGCCCGGGTCTATAACAGGCGCGGCATATTGGTGGTGTCGCTCAACTATCGGCTGGGGCGGCTCGGCTTCTTCTCACACCCCGGCCTGCGCGCGGAGCAGCCGGGGGCGCCGACCGGCAATTACTGGCTGATGGACCAGATCGCCGGTCTGAACTGGGTGCGCGACAATATCGCGCGCTTCGGCGGCGATCCGGACAAGGTCACGATCATGGGCTGCTCGGCGGGCGGCTCCAGCATCAACGCGCTGGTCGCCTCGCCCCAATCGCGCGGCCTGTTCGCCCGCGCCAGCGCGCATAGCGGCGGCGGCATCAACAATGCGACCCGTCCGCAGGCGCAGGCCGAACGGGAAGGCGTCGCCTTCGCCGGGCGCGCGGGCGTGACCGGCGAGGGCAAGGAGGCCATCGCCGCCCTGCGCAGGCTCGATCCGGCGGCGGTCATGGCGGCCGATCCCGGCCCCCCCAATTTCGGCGCGGTGGTCGACGGCGAGATGATCCCGGAGGAAACCGCCATCGCCTTCGCCAGGGGGCATATCGCCCGCGTCCCCTATATCGCCGGCTCCACCAGCAATGAAGCGAGCATCTTCGGCCTGATGGGCTTTGACGAAAGGGTGCTGAAGGACCGCTTCGGCATCGACATGGCGGCAGTGCGGAAGGTCTATGATCCGCAGGGCAGGCTGCCCCCGGCGGAACTGCTGCGGCAGGTGCAGACGGACTTCATCTTCACCGCGGCGGCGACCGCGACGGCGGCTCTCGCGGCGCGCTGGCAGCCAAGCTGGTCCTATCATTTCGCCTATGTCCCGCCCGCCGAACGCGGCAAGGCGGCGGGCGCGCCGCATTGCGCCGATTTCGGCTATACGCTGGGCGCGGCCAAGGCGTCGCAGGGCGCCGAAAATGCGCGTCTGGCCGCGATGATGCAGGATTATTGGGCGCATTTCATCAAGGACGGCGACCCCAACGGCCTTGGGTCGGGCAACAGGGCTCTGCCGCGCTGGACGGAATATGAAGGCCCTCATCGCGGCCCGCTGCTGATCGACCGCAGGACCGCCGTCGCCCCCAATTTCCGGGCTGGGCAGATCGCCTATTGGTGGCGACTCTGGGCCGACCGCACCGGCCAGACCCTGCCCTGAGCGAAGGAAGACGATGGCGCGTCGTCCGATCTGACGCAGCGTCCTCCTGGCCTCAGCCGATGGGTCCGATGCGGACGGACCCGCCGGTGGCAGGAGCCGCGCCAAGGCCGCGATAGTCGACAATGGCGGGATGCGGGGTCTCCATCGGCCGGTGATGGGTCGCGGTGACGACCAGGATGCTTGCGCCCGCACGCTCCGCCGCCATGATCCCCGCCACCGAATCCTCGATCACCAGACAGCGGTCCGCCGTCGTTCCCATACGCTCGGCGGCCAGATGGAAGCAGTCCGGCGCGGGCTTGCCGCGTTCCACATCCTCCGCCGCGATCAGCAGCGGCGGAACGGGCAGCCCAGCGGCCTGGATGCGGCGCAGCGCAAGCTGCCGCGGGGCTGAGGTGACGACGGCCCAGCGGCAATCGGCCAGCGCAGCGAGAAACGCCGCCGCGCCCTCGATCGCCTCGATCCCGTCGACCGTATCGATCTCCGCCTGGGTGACGAGCGCCGCCTCCGCCACCGGATCGACGCCGGGCAGGCCCAGCCGCCTGATCGTCTCCACCGACTGCACGCCATGGACGGTCGGCAGGAAAGCCTCGACATCCAGTCCATGGCGCAGCGCCCATTCGCCCCAGACCCGTTCCGCCACCTTGATGGAGTTCAGGATCGTGCCGTCCATGTCGAGCAGCACCGCATCCACGGACCTGTGTTCCATCAGCACCGCCATCCTTGCGAAAAGACCATGCGGGCGGACCGGCATCCGCCCCCCGACCGCCTCCTACACAGGACCGCCGCAAAACGCACGCCCGTTTCGATCCGGCGGCTCGCCGCCGGATCGCCAGGTCACTTCGCCGTCGTCTCGACCCTGGCGTGGCTGCCCTCCTCGCTCGGGCGAATCCTGCCGCCGAACAGCATCTTGAGCTTTCCGGTCAGCGACACGTCCGCCTCCCACAATTCCGCCTCGTCGATGTCGAAGCGCAACAGGGCCAGATTGGGGTCCGACCTGCCGCCCGGGAACCAGGCTTCGACCGTCGTCGACCACAGCTTGTCGATCATCGCCGGATCATTGTCGATGCGCGCGCGACCGGCGAAACAGGCGAAGAAATCGTGCCCCTTGGAAACGAACTGGCCCATCGCCGCGCCGCCGCCGGCCAGACGGTTGTCCTTGCCCACGAAGAACCACAGCGTATCCACCTGGTCCTTGTCCAACTGGACGGTCAGCGGCTCGCTATGCTGCCCGCTGCCGGTCAGGCCCAGCATCATGAAGGGGCTGTCCGACATGCGATCCCACAGATGTTCCTTCAGCTTATGCGCATCGCTCATGATCATCTCCCGATTATGGAACGGACTATACGAATGGCGGGCGCGAAGGGTCCGCCGCGCGGCGGGATGAAGCCGATCCGCCGCCCGGGCGTTGTCCCCCCGATGCAGGGAAGAAGGGAAGGAGAAGAAGTCAGATGACGATCCGCTGGCCTGCCCAATTGATCATCGCGCGCCATGGCCAGAGCGCCGGCAATGTCGCGCGGGACGCCGCCCATGAAGCGGCGGCCGACCGCATCGCCCTGTCCATCCGCGATGCCGACGTGCCGCTGAGCGATCTGGGGCGGGAACAGGCCGCTTCGCTCGGTCGCTGGTTCGCGCGCCAGCCAGAGGATTGCCGTCCGGATGTGCTGCTGTCCTCCCCCTATTTGCGCGCCTGCCAGACCGCCCGGCTCTTCCGCGACCATGGCGGCGCGGCGGGAGAGGAGCCGATCTGCTTCGACGAGCGGCTTCGCGAAAAGGAGTTCGGCATATTGGACGGCCTCACCACCGGCGGCATCCGCAACATCTTCCCCGACCAGGCCGAATTCCGCCGCCTGCTGGGAAAATTCTATCATCGCCCGCCCGGCGGGGAGAGCTGGTGCGACGTCATCCTTCGCCTGCGGTCGGTGATGGACACCATCTCGCTCCACTATGCCGGGCGGCGGGTGATGATCTTCAGCCATCAGGTCGTGGTGCTGTGCATGCGCTATATATTGGAGAGCCTCACGGAAACCGAGATTCTCGCCATCGACGCAAAGGGGGACGTCGCGAACTGCGCCGTGACCGATTATCGGCTGGAGGCGGATGCGGGCCACGACGGCCGGCTGGTCCTTCAGCGCTACAATGTCACCGCGCCGATGGAGGAGGACCGCACGCCCGTCACCAAGGCGCCCGACGCCATTGCGGGAGCGCGCGGATGAGCCCGCCACGGATCGACCGCCGCTGGCTGTACGACCATCCGCTGCCGGGGCTCGCGGACGCATCGGACAAGAATGAGCGCGGCCGCGTGGTTGTGATCGGCGGCGCCGAATTCGTCCCCGGCGCCCTGCGCCTGACGGGGGAGGCGGCGCTCAGGGCGGGGGCCGGCAAGGTGCAGCTGGCGACGGTCCACTCGGTCGCGACCGCGCTGGGCGTGCTGGTGCCCGAGGCGTCGATGCTGGCGCTGCCGTCCGACCGCAATGGCGAGATCGCCGCCCAGGCCGTGGCCATGCTGGAGGACCATGTCGGACGATGCGACGCCATGGTCCTGGGACCGGGGATGAGCGTCAGCGACCGCACCGACACGCTGGTGGCGCGCCTGCTCGCGTCCCCGCGCCAGGGCCTTGGCGTCGTGCTGGATGCGGCGGCGCTGACCTCCGCCTGCGACCTGGCCCCTGTCATCGCCAGCCATGAGGGCCGCGTGATCATGACGCCCCATCGCGGGGAGATGGCGATCTTCGCGGGGATGGATGAAGCCGCCGTCGCCGCCGATCCCGAAGGCGTCGCAGCCGACATGGCCGGCCGCTTCCGGTCGGTCATCCTGCTCAAGGGGCAGGAAAGCATATTGGCCGATCCGTCCGGCCGGCTGCTCCGCTTCGACGGGGGCTGCGTAGGCCTGGCCACGGCGGGATCGGGCGATGTTCTGGCGGGCATCATCGGCGGCCTGCTGGCGCGTGGGGCCGATCCGTTCCGCGCCGCGGCCTGGGGCTGTTGGCTGCACGGCGCGGCGGGACGGGCGCTGTCGGAAGAGATCGGCAGGATCGGTTTCCTGGCGCGCGAACTCGCCGCCGTCGTCCCCCGCCTGCTGGATGAGACGATGACCGCGCCGCAGGATGGGTGAGACGGAAGCGGACTTCGCTTCGCTGCCCTCGTCCCGCCTCATCCCGGCCGGGCCATGGGACCAAAGGCCGGAGAGAAGAGGCTGGCCGCCGGCAGGCCCTGCTGATAAGCCATTGGCCGGGCCTCCATGCCCTGGGGAGACATGCTGCCGATGATCTTTGCCGACTTCCTCCGCAATCGTCGCCGCGAGCAATTGTCGGATCAGGATCTCGCGGCGCTGGAGGCCAGCGTCAGCCAAGTCCGCAAGACCCATGCGCGCCAGCTGCTCGCCCATGCGGGCGAACCGATCGCATGCAGCACTTACCTGATGGAAGGGTTCATCTGCCGCTATATGGACGACCGCAACGGCCTGCGCCAGCTCGTCGCCGTCCACGTCCCCGGCGATTTCGTCGACCTCCACGGCTATCCGCTGGGGCGGCTGGACCATGATGTCGCGACCCTCAGCGCTTCCAAGATCGCCATGGTCCCGCATGAGGCGCTGGACGGCCTGCTGGCTCAGCGGCCCAATCTGACGAAGCTGCTGTGGTTCAGCACGCTGCTGGACGCCGCCATGCACCGGGAATGGATATTCCGCCTCGGCCGGCTCGACGCCGTCGCGCGGATCGCGCATTTCTTCTGCGAGATCGAGGCGAAGCTGCGCGCCGTGGGGCTGAGCGACGGCAGCCGGTTCGCGCTGCCGCTGACCCAGGCCGATCTGGGCGAGGCGTGCGGCATGACGTCGGTGCACATCAATCGCATGTTGCGGGAACTCCGGGAACGGGAACTGCTTCAGGTTCAGCGCGGCAGGGTCACCATTTCCGATCTCGCCGCGCTGCGGCGGCTGTGCGATTACGACCCATCCTACCTGTTCATCGGCGGCTGAGGGAACCGCATCCGCCTGCGGAGCGTCCTTCCCACATGAACGGAAGAGGATGGTCCATGCCCCGAGACGGCGTTTTCGATGAATCCGGCAAGGCCTATGCAGAGGAAGGACAGGTGATGCTCGACGGCCCGGACGGGGTCGCCATCAGCATGACGCCGGATGCCGCGGAAGAGACGGCGAACGAACTCATCAGGGCGGCGTTGGAGGCGCGGCAACAGATCGACGACAGGGAAAGCGGCGCGTCCGGCTCGTGACGCGCATCGGACAGGCCTGACTTGATCGAAATCAATCTGCGACGCATTCAGGGCGGCCGCTTCCCATGGTAATCGCCGATGCTCCTGCCCTGAAAGGAGATGACGTGGAGACCTATTCGACCGAACAGGCCCTGGCGGGTGTGGATGGCCTTGACAACATTCTCTCCGGCGGGCTGACCCGCGGCCGGGTCTTCCTGCTGGAAGGCAGTCCGGGCACGGGCAAGACCACCATCGCGATGCAGTTCCTGATCGAGGGCGCTCGGCGCGGCGAACGCTGCCTCTACATCACCCTGTCCGAAACCGAGGACGAGATGCGCGAGAGCGCGGCATCGCATGGCTGGACGCTGGAGGGGGTGGACCTGTTCGAACTGGTGCCGCCCGAAAGCCTGCTGGACGAGCAGCAGCAGCAAAGCCTGCTCTATTCGTCCGACCTGGAACTGGGCGAGACCACCCGCCGCATCTTCGATGCGTTCGAGCGGGTCCGGCCGGACCGGGTGGTGCTGGACAGCCTGTCTGAAATCCGCCTGCTGGCGCAAAGCTCGCTGCGCTACCGCCGCCA
Source organism: Sphingobium sp. 22B (assembly GCF_001580035.1). Classification (NCBI taxonomy): domain Bacteria; kingdom Pseudomonadati; phylum Pseudomonadota; class Alphaproteobacteria; order Sphingomonadales; family Sphingobiaceae; genus Sphingobium; species Sphingobium sp. 22B. The sequence continues at coordinate 34,660 of NZ_LTAB01000023.1, forward strand.
GATACTGGCGCTCAAGCACTTCTTCTCGAAGCAGAATGCGACGGTGCTGATGCTGGACGACCTGACGGCGGAGGTGGCGGACAAGACCGTGCACAGCGTCGCCCATGGCGTCATCCGGCTGGAGGAATTGTCGCCCGGCTACGGCCCGGAGCGCCGCCGGATGCGCATCATCAAATATCGCGGCCGGCATTTTCGCGGCGGCTTCCACGATTTCGTCATCGAGAAGGGCGGCGTCCGCGTCTTTCCCCGGCTGGTGTCGGCCGAACACAAGACCAGCTTCGTGCGCGACGTGCTGAAAAGCGATTCCGGCGAACTCGACGCCCTGCTGGGCGGCGGGATCGAGCGGGGCTCCAGCGTGCTCGTCCTCGGCCCGGCGGGCACCGGCAAATCCCTGCTCGCCCTCACCTTCGTCACGGCGGCGATCCGGCGCGGGGAAAAGGCGGCAATGTTCGTCTTCGACGAGGAGATGGGCCTGCTCTTCAACCGCGCCCTGGGCCTTGGCATCGACATGCAGGCCATGGCCGGGAGCGGCGAGCTGATCGTCGAGCAGGTGGACGCGGCCGAACTGTCCCCCGGCGAATTTGCCCAGCGGGTGCGCAACTGCGTGGAACGGCATGGCGTGAGGACCGTCGTCATCGACAGCCTGAACGGCTATCAGTCCGCCATGCCGGAAGAAAATGCGCTGGTCCTGCACATGCATGAGCTGCTGCAATATCTGAACCGGCAGGGCGCCACCACCTTCCTGACGGTCGCGCAGCATGGGCTGGTGGGCGACATGAAGACGCCGGTCGATGTCACCTATCTGGCCGACACGGTCATCCTGCTGCGCTATTCCGAAGCGCTGGGCCGGGTGCGCCGCGCCATGTCGATCATCAAGAAGCGGACCGGATCGCATGAGGACACGATCCGCGAATTCCGCATCGGATCTTACGGCATTCGCCTGGGCGAACCGCTGGTGGGCTTCCAGGGCGTGCTGCGCGGGGTTCCGCATTTCGTCGGCAGCGCGCCGGCGCTGCTCGAAGACGAGAAGGCGTGATACCGCATCTTTCCGAACGGGCGCTGATCCTCGCTCCCGTCGGGCGCGATGCGGAGATCGCGGCATCGATGCTGGCCGAGGCGGGATTGCGGTCGCAGATCTGCCGGGATCTTCCCGCCCTGCTGAACGGCATCGACCATGGCGCCGGCTTCGCGCTGGTGACGGAGGAGGCGCTGCACAATCGCGACCTGCACCCGCTGGTCGGCTGGTTGCAGGATCAGCCGGAATGGTCGGACTTCCCCTTCATCCTGTTGACCCGCCGCGGCGGCGGGCTGGAACGAAACCCGTCGGCATCGCGCTATCTGGAGATGCTGGGCAACGTCAATTTCCTGGAGCGGCCCTTCCACCCCACCACGCTGATCAGCCTCGCCCGTTCGGCGCTGCGCGGCCGCCGGCGGCAATATGACGCCCGCGCGAGGCTGGAGGAACTGCATCGCGGCGCGGAGAAATATCGCACCCTGTTCGATTCGATCGAGGCGGGCTTCTGCATCATAGAGATGATCTTCGACGAGGCAGGAAAGCCGGTCGACTATCTCTTCATAGAGACCAATCCCGCCTTTGCGCGCCATACCGGGCTCAGCGACGCGGTGGGAAAGCGGATGCGCTCGCTCGTGCCGGAGCATGAACAGCATTGGTTCGACATTTACGGCCAGGTCGCCTGCACCGGCGAGGCCGTCCGCTTCGAGGACGCGGCCGATGCGCTGGGCGGCTATTGGTACGACGTCTATGCCTTTCGCGTGGGCGACCCCAGGGCGCCCCAGGTCGCCGTGCTGTTCAACGACATCACCGAACGCCGCCGCATGGAGGCAGCGCTTCGCCAGAGCGAGGAGCGCCTGCGCGCGCTCAACGAAACGCTGGAGGAGCGCGTGCAGCAGCGCTCGCATGAACTGGAACTGGCGCAGGAGGCGCTGCGCCAGTCGCAGAAGCTGGAATCCATGGGCCAGTTGACCGGCGGCGTCGCCCATGATTTCAACAATCTGCTGACGCCGATCGTCGGCAGCCTCGACCTGCTCCATCGCCGCGGCCTGGGCACCGATCGGGAGCGGCGACTGATCGAAGGCGCCCTGCAATCGGCCGACCGGGCGAAGATGCTGGTGCAAAGGCTGCTTGCCTTCGCGCGGCGGCAGCCCCTGCAACCCACCGCCATCGACATTGGGGGATTGGTGCGGGACATGCGCGACCTGATCGTCAGCACGTCGGGCCCGCGCGTGCAGGTCGAACTGGCGGTGGCGGACGACCTGCCCGCCGCCCATGCCGACGCCAACCAGATCGAAATGGCGTTGCTGAACCTGGCGGTGAATGCGCGCGACGCGATGCCGGACGGCGGACAGCTTCGCATCGGCGTGAACTGCGACAGCATGGCGGCCGACAACCGGCTGCATCTGCGGGAGGGGCGATATGTCAGGCTGTCGGTGGCCGACACCGGCATCGGCATGGACCAGCAGACAGCTGAAAAGGCGATAGAGCCCTTCTTCACGACCAAGGGCGTGGGCCAGGGGACCGGCCTTGGCCTGTCGATGGTGCATGGCCTGGCCGCGCAGCTGGGCGGCGGCCTCACCATCGAAAGCGCCGTGGGCCATGGCACGACGATCAGCCTCTGGCTGCCGACCAGCGAGATCGAGGCCGGGAAGGAGGCCGCCGGGCCGGACATCGCCCCGGTCAAGCTGGACCATGGCATGGCGCTGGTGGTGGATGATGAGGAACTGGTGCGCGCCAGCACCGTGCACATGCTGCGCGAACTGGGATATGACGTGCTGGAGGCCAGCTCCGCCGAACATGCGCTCGCGATCATGAAGGCAGAGCCGGGCATCGACGTGCTGGTCACCGACCATCTGATGCCTGGCACGACTGGCACCGACCTGATCGAGCAGGCGAGGGTGCTGAAGCCGGAGATCAGGGCGCTGCTGATTTCCGGCTATGCCGAAAATGCCGGAATTTCGGCGGAACTGCCGCGGTTGACCAAGCCCTTCAAGCAGATCGATCTGGCCAAGAGCCTTGCGGCCCTGTGAAGGCGGCGTGCGGCTGCCGGCGTCCGACCGTGGGTTTCAGGCACATTATGCATGGAATTGCGGAGGTTGGCGTGGAACTTTTCCGACGCGGCTGCGTAACGACTCCACGATGCGCGGGCGATCCTCGCGCCGGGGGCAAGCGCAACGGGCAGCGCAGGGGGATGAACGAAAATGGCATGGGCTTTTGGCGGCGCGGCGTTCGGCGGAGTGGCCGTGGGCCTTCTGTCCCTATACTGTACGGCCGCCCAGGCGCAGAGCATCGAAGAACTGCGCGACATGCCGATCGCCGCGCTGTCGAAGCTGGACGTCACGTCCGTCACCCGGTCGGCGGCTTCGCTGGCCGACTCCCCGGCATCCATCTATGTCATCACCCATGACGACATCGTCCGTTCAGGCACGCTGACGCTGCCCGGCATTCTCCGGCTCGCGCCCAATCTGCAGGTCATGTGCGGCGGCCCCAACGATACGGTCGTCGCCGCCCGCGGGCTTGGCGGCAACGACGCCGCGCAGAATTTCTCCAACAAGCTGCTCGTGCTGATCGACGGGCGCAGCGTCTATTCGCCGCTCTATTCCGGCGTCTATTGGGACATGCAGGACATATTGCCGGAGGATGTCGACCGCATAGAGGTGATCTCCGGCCCCGGCGCCACGCTCTGGGGATCGAACGCCGTCAATGGCGTGATCAACATCATCACCCGCGACGCAGGGGCGACACAGGGCCTGTACGGCACCGGCGTGGTCGGCAACAGCACCTATGATCTGGGGCTGCGCTATGGCGGCCATGCCGGCGGCAACGCCAGCTATCGCCTGTTCGTGAAGCGCCATGAGAATTTCGAAAGCGCGTCGAACGCGGACGACGGCAACCGCCGCACCCAGGGCGGCTTCCGCTTCGACTGGAACGCGACCCCCGCCGACGCGCTGATGGTGCAGGGGGACGGCTATTACGGCTCCCGCTCGCGGGGGACCGCGCCCGACGAGAGCCTGCACGGCTACGACCTGCTTGCCCGCTGGCGCCATGGCGCGGCGTCCGGCGCGACGCTCCAGCTCCAGGCCTATTACGACCACACCGCCCGCAAGATCGAGGATGACGGCGGCCGCTTCGCGCTCGACACCTTCGATGTGGAGGGGCAGCACAGCTTCACCCTGGGGCGCAACCACAGCATCGTCTGGGGCGGCGGGGCGCGCCTCGGCCGCTATGTGATCCGCGACATTCCCGGCCTGGACTTCGTGCCCGAGCGGCGAAACCTTTTCGTCGGCAATCTGTTCGCGCAGGACAGCATCGCCCTGACGCCGTCCATCACGGGCACGGTCGGGGCCAAGCTGGAGCAGCGCAGCTACATGGACCTGACCTTCCTCCCCAGCGTTCGCCTGTCCTGGAAGCCCGACCCCGGAACCCTGGTCTGGGGCGCGGTCTCCCGCGCGGTGCGTTCCCCCACTCCCTTCGACGAGGATGTGGTCGAATCCATCGCAGGCACCGTCTTCCTGACCGCCCTTCCAAGCTTCCGCTCCGAAAAGCTGACCGCCTTCGAACTGGGCACGCGGCTGATGCTCTCGCCCCGCGCGTCGCTTTCGGTCTCGGCCTTCTACAATGTCTATGACGACCTGCGGACGGTGGAGCCGGCGCCGGAGGGGCTGCTGCCGCTGCGCTGGGGCAATGGGATAAAGGGCGACAGCTATGGCTTCGACGCCTGGGCCGACATCCGTCTGGCAAGCTGGTGGCGGCTCAAGCCCGGCTACAGCCTGCTGATCCAGAAGTTCCGCTTCAAGCCGGACTCGGTGCCCCTGCTCGGCGTGTCGCAGGTCGGCAACGATCCCAAACACCGCGCGACGCTGCGCTCCTCCATGGACATCGGGCCGGAGGTCAATGTCGATTTCGACCTGCGCTATGTGTCCGCCCTGCCCGACCCCCATGTGCCGGGCTATGTGGAGCTGGGGGCAAGACTGGGCTGGCAATTCGATGAGCGCGCCGAACTGTCGGTATCGGGCTTCAACCTGCTGCACCGCCGCCACCGTGAGCTTCCCGCTTCGCAGGCGACGCCGCTTCGCCGCAGCGTGTTCGTGGCGCTCAAATGGACGATCTGAACCCTTCACCGCGCGGCAGGCGGGCACGACGCCGGCGATGGGCCGCCCTGTCCTGTCTCGCGGCGGCCGCGATCGTCGTTCCGGCGCCGGTGCCGGCCAATTCGCCGACGACGCTGGAACGCGCGATCCAGGCGAATTTCCTGTTCAAGTTCGCGCCCTTCGTGGAATGGCCCCCGGCGGCATTTTCCGGGACGGAAAGGAATTTCGTCATCTGCGTCGTCGGAGAGGACCCGTTCGGCACCCTGCTCAACGAGGTGGTGCGCGGCCAGAAGATGGTCGGCCGGCCGGTGGTGGTGCGGCGTGCTGGCGGCGAAGCGGGCCCGGCCGGCTGCCACATCCTGTTCGCCGGACACTCGACCGATCCCGGCTATGCGCCCTTCGCGACGACAGAGGGGCAGCCGGTGCTGACGGTCGCGGACAAGAGCGCGGGGCCCAGCGGTGCGATGATCGAATTCGTGCGGCAGAGCGGCCGGGTTCGGTTCCAGATCGATGACGGCGCGGCCCGGGCCAACGGCCTCAAGATCAGTTCCAAATTGCTGGGCCTTGCCATCGCGGTGAACCGGAAATGAAGCAAGCGACCCCAAGCCGGCTCAGCCTGGGCAAAGTCGTCGGACAGATGGCGACGCCCCTTTCCGCCGTCCTGATCGCCTTCCTGCTGCTGGCCGCGGGGCTGGCCGCCGCCATCCAGCTCGAACAGCTCGGCCGCGTCGAAAAGCTGCGTCAGACGACCGTCCAGGCGCAGGTTCTGGCCAATGGGATCGCCGCCCCGCTGGCGTTCGAGGACGATGTTGCGCTCCAGGAATATCTGAACGCGCTGAAGGCCGATCCCCAGATCGTCGCGGTCGCCGCCTATGACGGCAAGGGCGCCTTCGCCGCCGGCTTCGCGCGCCCTCCCGCCCGGCTGCCCAAACGGGCGGAAGAGGCCAGCCGGGACGCGCCGCCCGCCGCGCTCGCCGTCACCGTTCCGGTGAAACAGGGCGGCACGCGGCTCGGCTCCGTCTATCTCCAATCCACCATGGACAGCCTGTCGCGCCGCCTGACCCGCTATCTGGGCATCGCCGTCATCGTCATCGCGGCGGCGGTGCTGATCGTGATGCTCGCCGCCTCCTATTCCTCGCTGCGCCGCGCGCACCAGGCTCTCCAGGCGGAAATCGCCAGCCGCCAGCAGGCCGAAGAGGCGCTGCGCCAGTCGCAGAAGATGGAGGCGATGGGCCAGTTGACCGGCGGCGTCGCACATGACTTCAACAATCTGCTGATGGTCGCTTCCGGCGGTCTCGACCTCATGGAACGCACCCAGGACGCGGCCAGGCTGGAAAAGCTGCGCGCCGGGATACGCCAGGCGCTGGACCGGGGGGCGAAACTGACGCGGCAACTGCTCGCCTTCTCCCGCCGCACGCCGCTCAACCCGGAGGTCGTCGACCTGCGGGAGCGGATCAGGGGCATGGATGCGCTGCTCGAACGATCGCTGGGCGAAAGCATAGGGGTAACCATGCACCTTCCCGCGGACCTCTGGCCGGTGGAGGTGGATGCGTCGGAACTGGAGGTGGCGATCCTCAACATCGCCCTCAACGCCCGGGACGCCATGCAGAAGGGCGGCACCATCGTCATCGAAGGCGCGAACCGCCCGGTCCATGGCGACCTGCCCGACCGGGTGCAGATCGCGGTGACGGACAGCGGCGCCGGCATCGCGCCGGAACTGGTCAACAAGATCTTCGAACCCTTCTACACGACCAAGGCGGTCGGTCAGGGCACGGGGCTTGGCCTCAGCCAGGTCTACGGCTTCGCGCGGGCGTCAGGCGGGGAGGTGCTGGTCGACAGCATCGTCGGCAGGGGGACGACCATCACCCTGCTGCTGCCGCGATCCCTGCTCGCGCCCCGGGAAAGCGACAGGCCGGCCGAACCCGTCGGCGCATCCGGCAGGCAGCGCATCCTGCTGGTGGAGGATGACGACACGGTGGCCGACACGGTGGGCGGCATGCTGACGACGCTGGGCTATGAGATGGAGCGGGTCGACAATGGCGACGCGGCGCTGCGCCGGCTGGAGCGGGCGGACGATTTCTCCCTGATCCTTTCCGACATGATCATGCCGGGCGAGGTCGGCGGCATGGAGCTGGCGCTGCGGATCAGGAAGCACTGGCCGCATCTGGGCACGATGCTGATGACGGGCTACAGCGCCGCGGCGGCCTCCGCCGCGAAGGAGGGCGTGCCGCTGCTGGCCAAGCCGTTCACGATCCAGGACCTGTCGGTCCACCTGATGGCGGCGCTGGACCACAGCAAGGCGTGACCGCCGGCGCGGCCTCATCCCCCCTCAGCCCGGCAGCTTGGCCAGGATGATCGCGCAAATCGCGATCACCAGTCCGAACGACAGCGTCGCCAGAAAGACGACATCCAGCGATTGCCTGACCCGATCCACCATCGACATCTTGTTTCTCCCTCATCGAAAACCCGCTTCGCGCCGCCATTCTGGAGCGCGCCGCGGTGAACCGGACGCAAGATCGCGCGCCGAATCTTTATCGCCGCATCCCTTCAGGCGGAAAGCCGGTTGCCGCCCTTCGACCGGCTCAGGGCGTGATCAGGACCTTCAGCGCCTGGGTCTCCGCCGCCCGCCCGAAAACGTCATAGGCGTCCAATATGGCGTCCAGCGAAAAGCGGTGGGTGACGAGCTGTCCGGCGTCGATCTTCTCCGCCGCCACCGTCTTCAGCAGCATCGGCGTGGTCACCGTGTCCACCAGCCGGGTCGTCACCGTGATATTGTGCGACCAGAGCCGTTCGAGATGCAGGTCGGCCTTCCTGCCATGCACGCCGATATTGGCGATCACCCCGCCCGGCGCGACAAGGTCCTGGCAAAGCTCGAATGTGGCAGGGACGCCGACGGCCTCTATGGCTGCGTCGACGCCCTGTCCGTCCGTCAGGCCCCTGACGATCTCCACCGGGTCTTCGGACCGGCTGTCGATGGTGCGTGTGGCGCCGAACCGCCGCGCCACGGCCAGCCGGTTGGCGTCCATGTCGATCATGATGATCTGCGCCGGAGTATAGAATTGCGCGCTCAGCAGCACCGCCAGCCCGATCGGCCCCGCGCCCACGATCGCGACGCTGCTTCCGGGCGCGACCTTGCCGTTGAGCACGCCGCATTCGAAACCGGTCGGCAGGATGTCGCTCAGCATCACCAGCGCTTCCTCGTCCATCCCCGCCGGAATGGGATAGAGGCTGGTGTCGGCATGGGGTATGCGGACATATTCCGCCTGCGTCCCGTCTATCTCATTGCCCAGCAGCCAGCCGCCGGTCCTGCAATGGGAATAGATGCCGCGCCGGCAATAGTCGCACCGTCCGCAGGCAGTGATGCAGGAAATGAGGACATGGTCGCCGGGCGTGAAGTTGGTGACGGCAGGCCCGACGGAATCGATCACCCCGACGCCTTCATGCCCCAATATGCGGCCGGGCGCGCAACCCGGCACATCGCCCTTCAGGATATGAAGATCGGTGCCGCAGATGGTGGTGTGCGTCACGCGGACGATCGCGTCGCCGCCCTCCGCGATCTGCGGCTTGGCCCTTTCGCCCAGGCTCTTCTCGCCCGGTCCTCCATAGATCAAGGCTTTCACGATGGCCGATCCCTTCCAGATGGTTCGCCTCAGTGGCGATCCCCCGGAAGTTCCTCTCACCGGCGCTTCATTCCTATCCGTAGATTCCCGGACGGCGCCTGCCTGAACGCGCAAGCGGTCCTTGCCTCATCCTCCTGCCGGCGGGTCCGTGCCTAGAAGGCGACATTGTCGGCGCCCTTGAGGTCAAGGATCGCGCGGGTCTCCTCCGGCGTCGCGACCTCCAGCGACAGAAGTTCGAGGATGGACCGGATCAGCGCGACCTGCTCCGCATTGGATCTCGCCAATTTCCCCTTCCCGGCGAACAGCGAATCCTCCAGCCCCACCCGGACATTGGCGCCGTTCAGCGCCCCCATGGTGACGAACGGCAATTGATGCCGCCCGCTCGCCATCACGGACCAGCGATAGTCGTTGCCGAACAGCTTGTCCGCCAGCCGCTTCATATGGACGAGGTTTTCGGTGTCCGCCCCCGTGCCGCCCAATATGCCGAAGATCGACTGAACGAAAAGCGGCGGCGTCACCAGCTTGCGGTCCAGGAAATGCGCCAGGGTGTAGAGATGCGCCGTGTCGTAGCATTCGAATTCGAAGCGGGTGCCATGCCCCTTGCCCAACCGCTCCAGCACCTGTTCGATGTCCTTGAAGGTATTGCGGAATATCCAGTCGCGCGACGATTCCAGATAGGCGGGTTCCCATTCATGCCGGAATTCGCTGTACCGTCCCAGCATGGGGTACATGCCGAAATTCATCGACCCCATGTTGAGCGACGCCAGTTCCGGTGACGCGCGCTCCGCCGCCGCCAACCGGTCGTCGAGCGACATCCCCTGCCCGCCGCCGGTCGTGATGTTGACGACAGCGTCGCAGGATTGCTTGATGCGCGGCAGGAACCGCATGAAGAGGTCGGGATCGGCGGACGGCCTGCCCGTTTCAGGGTCGCGGGCGTGCAGGTGCAGCACGGCCGCCCCCGCCTCCGCCGCGTCGATGGCCTGGCGCGCGATCTCGTCCGGCGTGATCGGCAAATGGGGGCTCATCGTCGGGGTATGCACCGAACCGGTGATGGCGCAACTGATTATGACTTTGGACATGTCTTCTTCCTTATGCGGCGGCGGCAGGGCAACCGCCGCCGCGAGGGCCGCTCACGGGCGCCCCCGGTTGTCGTTCCAGCGTTCAGCCCTGCTGATCGGGAAAGAAGTGATGCCGATGCTCCATCAGCCAGGAACGGAAGCTGTTGGGCTTGCGGCCCAGCATCCGCTCCGCGAAATTGTTCAATGCCCAGACGACCGAATTGCCATATTCATATTCGAAGAAGGCCCAGCGATACTCGCCCTCGCCCTTGCGGCCCTGACGCTGTTCCAGCAACGGACCATATTCCTTGAGGAAGCCTTCCTTGCTGCCGTCATGGACGATCCGCCGCTTGAAGACGTCGCTCATGATTTCAGCGACGACGGTGGTCGTGAACTGGTCCTGCCCGTTGTTGACGGTGTGGAACTGCGTGATGTGCCGCGCATCGTCCGACAGCAGCACGCGGGCGGCCACTTCAGCGAAATCGCGCGGATCGATCAGCGGAATGTAGCGCTGCGGCCAGATCAGCGTGTCGGTGCGCTGAAGGCCCGGCGCGGTGTAGAGCAGATTGTCCATCAGCGACGCGCCGCAGTTCAGGAAGGTGACGGGCAGGCCGCTCTCGTCCAGCATCGCCTTGGCGATATAGTGCTGGCTGCCGTCGCCGCCCATTTCCCGCAGATGGGCCGGCACCCGGGACGGCGGCGATTCCGGCTCATAGCCGACGACCCGTATGATATGGGTGGCGGCGGCCGCCTGCCGCACCACGTCGATCAGGTTGGTCATGCCCACCTGCTCGTCCAGGCCGGAGGGCGTCACGACGAAAATGCCCTCCATACCCTCCAGCGCCGGGACCAGCGACGCGCGGTCGCAATAATCGGCGGCCACGACCTCGACGCCGGGAAACTGCTTCTGCACCGCCGCGACCTTGGAGGGAGAGCTGGTGATCAGCCGCAGGCGGATGTCGGGCGCGGCATAGCGCACATATTGGGCGAAGGGGCGGCCCATGCGCCCGCCGGCGCCAAAGACCGCTATGCTACGCGGGATTGCCTTGATCGGATATTCGGCAGTCATGTCATACTCCAAAACAGGATTTCGTCCGCTCAGAACCGGGAATTCAGCGTGATGCCGTAGGTCGCGGGCATGCCGGTCAACCGCACCGTCGTGTCCACCGGATGCACCACGCCCATCCAGTGATAGGTGTTGAACACATTGCGCCCCCATAGCTGGACGCGCCAGCGGCCGTCGGCTGTCTCCACCCCCGCCCTCAGGTCGACCAGCGCATAGCCGTCGATCTTGAATTCCGGCGTCCGGCCGAACGCCGCGAAGGAGGATGAGCGATAGGTCACGCCGCCGCCCAGGAAGGCATTCAGGTCCGCCGACAGCGGAATGTCATATTGCGCATCCCCGACGAACTGCCATTTGGGGGTGTTGGGAAAGCTTTCCCCCTCGATATTGATCGGAACGCCCAGCGGATCGGTGATGTTGGCATTCGCCCGGTCGACCGAGGAATCGACATAGGTGCCGCCCGCCGTCAGGCGCAGGCGCTCGGTCGGGTGCAGCGTGACCTCAAGCTCCGCGCCGCGCACGCTGGCCTTCGGCACGCCCTGCAATGCGGGCAGCAAACCGAAAAGCGTGTTTGCGATGCCCAATACCTGCTTGTTCCGATAGTCGTAGTAAAAGGCCGCGCCCGAAATCTGCGCCCGCCGGTCGAGGACCGAAGCCTTGAAGCCGGCCTCATAGGCCAGCACAGATTCCTGCACGACGGGATCGAACTGCGCCGTGAACACCGCCGGCACGGAGGAGAAGGTGCCCGACTTGTAGCCCTTCGTGACATTGGCATAGAGCAGGCTGTCGTCCGAAGGCTTCCAGTTGACGCTGGCGCGCCAGGACAGGTTGTTCTCCGACAGATTGTCCCGATAGTCGCTCTGCCGCTCGAACGTCGTCGAATCCAGCGTGACGCATCCGCCCGGGGATGCCGGGTCTGAAACGCCGTTCGCCAGGAAGTGGACGAAGTCGATGGCGGCCGCCAGGCGCCCGTCGCCGCCATCCTCCAGACAGCCGCTCAACTTGCGCTTCTGGTCGGTATAGCGGGCCGAAGCCTGGATGGTCAGCTTGTCCGTGATCTGATAGTCCAATGCCGCGAACCCCGCCAGCGTCCGGACCTTCTGATCCGCGCGCTGGTTGAAATCATAATAGCGGAACGGACCGATGCCCGAGTTCGAACCGAAGTTCCGGCCGACCGACGTGCCTTTCACATTGTCGTGGCCGTAATTCCCGCCCACGGTGAACGTCAGCCGGTCGGTGGCCTTTCCGGCCAGCCTGACTTCCTGGAAGAAAGTCTTCGCATCGCCCACCAGCGTACCGAAATAGTCCACGAAATCGGTACCGTCATTATCATTGGGGCTATAGAGGCTGAAATCGATATAGCTGGTGATCGCGGTCAGCGTTATGTCGTCCGACAGGTCGACGTCGCTGCGCAGCGATATCTGCCTGAAACTGTCGTCACGCCGAAGATCGGCGCCGACATCCCAGTCGGCCGCGCGATTATTGTCCGGCGCGGAGGCCAGATTGCCGATGGCCTGCGTCACTTCCGGATAGCCATTGGGCAACGCCGCGGCGAAGGAACGGAATTGCGCCGCCTGGGTGTCCGACTTGTCCCACCAGGCATTGGCGTTGAGTTCGAACCGGACGCTATCGCTGGGCGTCCAGTCCAGCAGCAGGCGAACCGCCGTGAAGTCCCGCTGACCGCGCCTGTCATTGGGGCGGGTCATGCTATATTGCCAGTCGCCGCGATATTCGTGCCGCACGGCCACCCGCGCCGCCAATGTGTCGGTCAAGGGACCGCTGACGAAGGCCTGCGCGTCGATCTGGTCGAACCGGCCATAGGTGAGGTCGATGCCCGCCTGCAGATCCTTGGTCGGCTTGGCGGCGATATAGTTGATCGCGCCGCCGGTCGAATTCTGTCCGAACAGCGTGCCCTGCGGCCCCTTCAGCACTTCCACGCGCTCGACGTCCAGGCCGGCGGCCGGCGTCATTGCCAGATAAGGCAGGGGCGCCTGGTCGACATAGACGGTCACGGTCGGGGACACGCCCAGGAAATTGTCGAACAGGCCGATGCCGCGGATGGTGAAGACAGGCACGCCATAGGCGCTCTTCTGGAAAGCGAAACCGGGCGCGATCCTGGCAAGATCGGAGGGGCTGGTAACGCCCTGCTTCAACAGTTGATCGCCCGTCGCCGCGGTAATCGACAGCGGAACGTCGCTCAGCCGTTCGGAACGCTTCTGCGCGGTGACGATGATCTCCTCGGTCGTTGTCCGTTCTTCGGGCTGTACTTGCGCCTGGGCGACGCCAGCCCCGAGGCTTGCGGTCGACAACAACAGGTACAGCAAGCTCTTTCTCTTCCTCACCATCTCTCTCCCACTTTGTTGATGTTATCGCTGTATTTTTATCGATATTCGTGGAAACTGACGTTCTGCCTGAAGCGCGCAGCGTTCAATCGGGTATGGGGCCCGCGCTCCTATTCTCGTTGTGGCATCGTTTCAGGCAGAAAACCGGTGCTCACTTTTCTGCACGATGCTCTAGTCCCGCAGCATCTCATATGGATGAACTCCCGGCGGCAATGACGGACGGCGCAGCAGGTCGGCCAGCTTCTCGCCGTCCCTGAACCGCGCCGCCAGGTCCGCCGGATCGAAGATCACGCCGATGGGATTGGTCGTGAAATCGGGCGAACGGATGAAATCCTGCGCCTCATCCGCCGACATGGTATCCACCTGCAATTCGATGCGGTTTCCATCGGGGTCCCTGTAGTAGAGGGAAATTGTCGGACCATGGTGGATCGGCCAGAACGGTTCTATCCCCTTTTCGGCAAGTCGTTCATAAGTATGGAGCAAGTCGCCAAGATCGCCATAAGTGAAGGCGATATGGTCGAGACTGGCGCGCACGCCTTCCTTGGCCAGGGCAATGCCGGGCTCCTCTACCAGGGCGATGCGGTGATGCTCCTCATCGAAGGTCAGGAAACACAGCTTGGGGGAAGCCGGGGCCTCATGGGCCACGCTCGCCCCCAACACCGCCGCATACCAGTCGCGCATCGCATCGACCGAAGGAGTCCGCAATACGATATGGGCCAATTTCTTGGGTCGAATAAGAGGCGGCTTCGCCTCGGCTCGAGTGGCCAGCTCCATCATAGGTTCACCATCCTCTCAAGGGGGCGCTCCTTTGGATGCGTCCCCCTTTCCCCGCAACCGCCCATCCGGGCGATTCCGCCGTTATTCCTTATCTATGAGATTGAATGACGATATTGTCAATATGTATTCGTCGGCACCTCATGAACGCGCCGGCAAAGTCCGCTAATACCCGCATATGGCTGATAAATCCCCCTCATTTCAGGCGAATTCTGCATGCCACACCTCCCGTCGTAGCTCCAGTCCATAAAGATATTGACGTTTTTGTCATTTTGTGGATATGCCATGACAATATTCAAGAGCGCGCTGTTCGACGCGTATCCGGACGATGAGATGGAGAGAGGCAATCATGCGAGAAATTGACGTTCCGGTTCTGATCATCGGCGGGGGCGGCTGCGGGCTGTGCGCTTCGATTTTCCTGAGCGACCAGGGCATCGAACATCATCTGGTCGAACGGCATGAAACCACCTCGCCCTTTCCAAGGCGCATTATCTGAACCAGCGGACGATGGAGGTCATGCGCAGCCATGGCCTGGACGAGGCGATCTACGCCGTGGGCACGCCCCCGCAATCCTTCCGCACGATCCGCTGGATGACGTCGCTGGGCGGTCAGGGGCCCATGGATCGCCGCGAAATCTATGCGCTGGAGATGATGGATCAGGATTATGTCGCCCTGCTGGAACGCGACAGCCCCAGCCTGCCGAGCAACTATCCGCAGATGCGCCTGGAACCCATATTCCGGGCCGCCGCGGAACAGCGCGCGCCCGGATCGGTGCACTTCAACCGGGAGCTTGTCGACTGGGAAGAGACCGGCGCGGGCGTCCGGGCGCAGATTCTGGATCGGGCCACCGGCGAGACCTATATCGTCCGATCGCGATATATGATCGCGGCCGACGGCGGCCGGACCATCGGGCCGAAACTCGGCATAGCGATGGTGGGACCGACGCAGATGGTGAAGGTCGTGGCGGCACATTTCACCGCCGACCTGTCCGCTTATGTCCCGGACGATACGCTCATCACCCGCCTTCTCAATCCCGACGGAGAGGGTTCCTGGGCCAGCGGGTCGCTGGTCAAGATGGGTCCGAAATGGGATCGCCATTCGGAGGAATGGGTCGTGCATTTCGCCTTCCGTCCGGACGATCCGGAAGAGCTGGACGAATCCTCCATGGCCGAACGGATAAGGGCGGTCTGCAAGCTGCCCGACCTCGATCTCAAGGTCCTTCGCGTCGGCCGCTGGTCGGTCGACCGCGTGCAGGCGGAGCGCGTGCGCGAAGGGTCGATCTTCCTGGTGGGCGATTCCGTGCACCGGCATCCGCCCACCACCGGCCTTGGCCTGAACGGCGGCATTCAGGATACCCATAATCTGTGCTGGAAGATCGCGGCGGTCCTGAAGGGCCAGGCGGACGATGCCCTGCTCGACAGCTATGGGGCGGAGCGCCTGCCGGTGGCGGTCGACAATTGCGACTGGGCCCTGTCGGCATCGCTGAACTTCCGCGTGATCGACATGGCCATGGGCCTGCTGCCGGGCGCGCCGCCTGAAATGAACATGGCCGCGATGGAGAGCTATTTCGCACCGACGCGGGTGGGCGCATCCATCCGCGCCAGAACCGGAGAGGTGATCCGCACGCAGCGGATCGAGTTCCAAGCCCATGACATCGAAATCGGCTTCGCCTACGAAAATGGCGCCATCATGCCCGACGGCAGCGAGGCATCGCCCCGCGATCCGTTCGGCACGGAATATCGGCCGACCACACGGCCGGGCCACCGCCTGCCCCATGCATGGGTGATCGACCGGGGCAAGCGCATGTCGACGCTGGATCTGGTCCAGCCGGGCAGCTTCGTCCTGATCGCGGGCGACCGGGGCCAAGCCTGGGTGGAGGCAGCGGCGGCCGTGGCCCGGGAAACCGGCATTTCGTTGAAGGCCGTCCGGATCAGCGGAGAGCGCGACTGGGAAGCAGTCCGCGAAATCGCGCAGGATGGCGCTGTCCTCATACGCCCGGACCAGCATGTCGGCTGGCGCGCGATGACGATGGCGGCCGATCCGGCGCAGACGCTGCGGCAGGCCTTGGCCGGGATTCTCCGGCCGTCTGCGACCCGGGCGGAGGCATCGGCATTGCAGGCGGCCTCCGCCTGAAGCGCGGCTGCCGGCCTGGAATCGCAATGGCCCGGAAAGCCGCTGGCGGTTTCGCGGCCATTGCCTTCCCCCGACGCGGCCCTGGGAGAAATCCCGCCGCCTAACCGTCTGCCGCTTAATTGCGCGGGTCCTGCGCGGAATCGAAATATTCGTCGAGGCGGCTCAGCCGTCCGTCGCGCACCGTCGCGAAGAAACAACCCGGCACGCGAAAGGGCGTGCCGTCCGGCTTTCGCCCCGCCACGACATGACGCTGGATATATCCATCCTCGGTATAGTAGCGGCGCACGCCTTCATAGCGCAGGTCGGAGAAATCGGCACTCAGCGCCGCACCGATCTCCAGCGCCTGCTCCCTCCCGATCTCGCCCTCCATGACATTGTAGGTCAGGATGAAATCAGGCGACAGCAGCGAGTCCAGAAGCGCCATGTCGCCGCGCACGACCGACATCATGTGGGATTCGGCTATCCGGTCCATTTCCTGCCGGTGCGACATCGACCGCCCTTCCCCATTTCTGTCAGCATGGCATTATTGTCATTTTAATTCGCTCCGCTCAAGGTGTTTTGGTTGTCAATCGACAGGGCTTGGCGATATGACGATGGCCGGAAGACGAAATCCTTGCCTGCTCAGGACGAAATGACGGACCAGCCATACGACATGCCAGAGCCGGACGAAGATTTCCGCGTCCGCGCCGCACGGGTGAAGCGGGAAAAGATGCAGGCGCGCCTGTTCGATGCGATGATGCAGGTCTGCGCCGAAAAGCATCGCCTGCCCAATGTCATCGACGAGGTGATCCAGGCGGCGGGCGTCGCGCGGGGAACCTTCTACAAATATTTCGCCTCGCTGGAGGAACTGGCCGAAGCGGTCGGAACGAAACTGAGCGATGACCTGACAGAGGAATCCCTTCTGCTCATGCCCGAACTGCCGATCGGGCTGCTGGGCACGGCGGGCGGCGTCAGGCTGCTGCTGTCGCGCGCCGCCATCGATCCGGTATGGGGCACCTTCGCCGTGCATTCCGATTTCCTGACGCCCAATACCGCCGTCGGCAAGCTGGCCCGCCGCAATCTGTCGGAGGGGCATGCGGCCGGGCAGTTCGTGTTCGCGCTGCCCGACGTCGCCGTGGACATCGTGCTGGGTTCGGTGGTCGAGGGCATAAGGCGGCTGCTCACCGGAAGGGTCGATCCGGAACTCTATATCTACCAGATGACCATTCACATCCTCCAGGGCCTGGGCGTCCCGCATGCGACGGCGCGCACCGCGACGGAGGAGATCTACGCCTTCTTCACGCAATATGCGCCCGAACGCCTTGGCTGGTGGAGAAGCCTGGGCGCCGCCTGACCGGCCCTCCCGACGCCTCTTACGGTTCGCCCCGCACGTCATTGCGCAACAGGCCGATGCCCTCGATCCCGACCTCGACCGCGTCGCCCTCCTTCAGCCAGAGGGGCGGCTTACGCAGGGCGCCGATCCCGCCCGGCGTGCCGGTGGCGATCACATCCCCCGGCTCCAGCCGCGTCCAGCGAGAGCAATAGGCGATGATCGTCGCGATGTCGTAAAGCATCAGGCTGGTCCGCGCGGACTGGACCACCGTGCCGTTCAGCCGGGTGACGAGGGCGGCGTCCGCGATGTTCGGCAGCTCATCGGGCGTGACGATTGCCGGGCCGAAGGCGCCGGATCGCCAGAAATTCTTGCCGGCGGACAAGGAATGCTGCTGGAATTCGCGCACGCTCCCGTCCATGAAACAGGCATAGCCGCCGACATGGTCCAGCGCGGCTTCCGGCGCGACATGCCGCGCCGGGGAACCGATGACCACCGCCAATTCCCCCTCATAGTCATAGCTGACCGACGCCCTGGGACAGACCAGAGCATCTTCCGGCCCGACCAGCGCGCTGCGTTCCTTGGTGAAAAGGGCGGGCTGGKCGGGCAGGTCGGACACGACTTCATCGGCATGATCCCGATAATTGATGCCGACGCAGATGATCTTGGCGCGCGGATCGAGCGGCGCTTCAAGCTTCGCTTCGCTCCGCGGAATCCGCACATGCGCGTCCCGAAAGGCTTTATCCAGCGCGTCCCGGCCAAGCCGCGCCAGCGTAAAGGGCGCATCCTCCACGGGTCCTTCCGACCAGCCGCCCGACAGCAGGATGTCGTCGCCGTCGAGGAACCCCTCTCCGACAAGCCCGCCGCGTGAGAATTTGACCAGCCGCATCCCTTATCTCCTCATCCCGTGACATTGCGCTTGACAAAGTCATCGAACAAAGTGACGATAATGTCAATCTGATATGACAAGACGGTCAGACGCCTCCGCGGACAAGGAGCGACGGCCCAAGGAGAGCAAAGTGTCATCGAGCGTGTCGATCGCGAGCAGGCCGGATGAGGCGTCCCTCCACGGGGTGGCCCTCGACGATAAATATCGCAGGCGCGACGGTCGCATCATGCTCACCGGGGTCCAGGCGCTGGTCAGGCTGATGCTGGTGCAGGCGGATCGGGACAAGGCGGCCGGCCTGAACAGCGGCGGCTTCGTGTCGGGCTATCGCGGTTCGCCGCTCGGCACGCTGGACACCGCCTTCGCAGGCGCGCGCATGCTCACTGCGGAGCGCAACATCGTCGTCAGACCGGCCGTCAATGAGGAACTGGGCGCCACCGCCGTCGCCGGGACGCAGCAGATCGCGCAGACGCCCGGCGCCAGCGTCGATGGCGTCTTCGCGCTCTGGTACGGGAAGGGACCAGGCCTCGACCGCGCATCCGACGCCATTCGCCACGGCAATTCCGCCGGCAGTTCGCCCCATGGCGGCGTGCTTTTGGCGGTGGGCGACGATCATATCGCCAAATCATCCACGCTGGTGGTCCATAGCGAGGATGTCTGCGCCGCGCTGCGCCTGCCCCTGCTCTACCCGTCCGACGCCCATGAAATCGTCACCCTGGGCCTGCATGGTTTCGCCCTGTCGCGCCACACCGGTTCCTGGGCGGCGCTCAAGATCGTGACGGACGTCGCTGACGCGACCGCGTCGGTCGACGCCGACGAGATGGACATGCCCATCGTCCTGCCGGACATCGCTCCGCCTGCCGGCGGGCTGCACGTCCGCTGGCCCGACCCGCCGATCGAGCAGGAGGCGCGCCAGCAGCAATTCCGCCTTCCCGCCATATTCGAATATGCCCGCGCCAACCGGCTGGACCGGCCGCATCACCGCACCCCCGCCAGCCGCATGGGCATCGTGTCGGCAGGCAAGTCCTGGCTCGACCTGCTGGAAGCGCTGCGCCTGATCGGGCTGGACGAGGCGAGGCTGGAGGCGCTCGGCATCGCGCTCTACAAGGTGGCGATGATCTGGCCGCTGGAACCGGAAGGATTGCGGGCCTTCGCGGACGGCCTCTCGCTGATCCTGGTGGTGGAGGAGAAAGGCCCCCTGATCGAGGGCCAGATCAAGAATATCCTCTACGGCAGCGCCAATGCGCCCCGCATATGGGGGAAGGCGGGCGCGACGGGGGAACCGTTGCTGCCCGCGCATGGCGATCTGACGCCGGAACGCATCGCCGCCGCCATCGCCCCGGCGACCGTCGCGGAAACCGGCGACACGGCGCTGCGCGACAGGATGCAGCCGATCGAAGCCGCACTGGCGGACCAGAGGCGGCTCGCCCTGCCCCCGGCGATCCGCCGCCCCCATTTCTGTTCCGGCTGCCCCCACAATCGCTCGACCGTCGTGCCGGAGGGGAGCCGCGCCACGGCGGGCATCGGCTGCCACGGCCTCGCCGCCTATTTCATGCCGAACACCGCGTCCTGGGCGCAAATGGGGGGCGAAGGCATCCACTGGATGGGCCTTTCTCCCTTTACGGAGGAACGGCATGTCTTCGCCAATATCGGCGACGGCACCTATTTCCACTCCGGCATATTGGCGATCCGCCAGGCCATCGCCGCCAATCTCAACATCACCTACAAGCTTCTCTACAACAGCGCCGTCGCCATGACCGGCGGGCAGCAGGTGGACGGCGAACTGTCCGTCGAACGAATCCTCGCCCAGCTTCATGCGGAGGGGGTCGAGCGGATCGTCCTGCTGTCCGAAGATCCCGGCCGATATGCGTCCGCCAGTCCGGTGCGCGGCCTTGCCCGCGTCGGTCATCGCGACGAGCTGGAGGCGACGCAGCGCGCGCTTCGGGAAACGCCGGGGGTCAGCGTCATCGTCTATGAGCAGATGTGCGCCACCGAAAAGCGCCGCCTGCGCAAGCGCGGCAAGCTGGCCGAACCGCCCGCCCGCGTCTTCATAAACGAACGGGTCTGCGAAGGGTGCGGCGACTGTTCGGTCAAGTCCAACTGCCTTTCGGTGGAACCGGTCGACACCGCCTTCGGCGCCAAGAGGCGGATCAACCAGTCGAGCTGCAACAAGGATATGAGCTGCCTCGACGGCTTCTGCCCCAGCTTCGTCACGGTGGAGGGGGCGACGCCGCGCAAGCGGCAGGCCGCATCCGGGGGCGAGCCCCTGCCCGATCCCCCGGCCCGGACGGCGCCCGACCATGAGCGCATCCTGGTCGCCGGCATCGGCGGCACCGGCGTCGTCACCGTGGGCGCGCTGGTGGCGATGGCGGCCCATATCGGCGGCCGGAAGGCCGGCGTGCTCGACCAGGTGGGAATGGCGCAGAAGGGGGGCGCCGTCACCAGCCATGTCCATGTCGCCAGCGATCCGATCACCGCGCTGCGCATCCCTGCGGGCGGCGCCGACCTGATCCTCGCCTGCGACCAGATCGTCGGCAATGCGAAGGATGTCATGAGCGCGATGGCGCCGGGCCGGACCCGCGTCGTCGCCAATGCCGATGTCGCGATCACCGGCGAATTCACGCGCAACCGCAACGCGGTGGTGAGCGGGGAACTGCTCGCCCGCCGCCTTGCCGAACGCGCGGGCGAGGAAGGTTTCGTCGCCTTCCCGTTCAGCCGCCTGTCCGAAGGGCTGTTCGGGGACGCCATCGGGTCGAACCTGATGATGCTGGGCGCGGCCTGGCAGAAGGGCTGGATCGCACTGGACCGCGAAGCGTTCGAGGCGGCGATCGACCTCAATGGTCAGGCGACCGCAATGAACCGCCAGGCCTTCGCCTGGGGCCGGCGGCTGATCGTCGACCCGCAGGCCGTCCATCGCGCCGCCGGACTGGCCGGGTCCGAACCGGAGACGCTCGATGCCCTGATCGAAGGAAGGGAGGTGTTCCTCACCCAATATCAGGACGCGGCCTGGGCGGCGCGTTTCCGCGCCAGCATCGACAGGGTGCGGCATGCGGAGAGCAGGGTCGGCGGCGAGACGCTGACCCGGACGGCGGCCAACGCCCTGTTCAAGTTCATGGCCTATAAGGATGAATATGAGGTCGCGCGCCTCTACACCGATCCCGCCTTCGCGGAAAGTCTTGGCCGGCAGTTCGACGGCAGGCTGAAGCTGCGCTTCCACATGGCGCCGCCGATCCTGTCGCGCCGGGACCCCGTCACCGGCCAGCCGCGCAAACGCCGCTTCGGCCCCTGGATGCTCTACGCCTTGCGCCTGCTCGCGCCGATGAAGCGGGTGCGGGGCACGGCCCTCGACCTTTTCGGCTACACCGCCGAACGCCGGACCGAACGGGCGCTGATCGGGGAATATGAGGCATTGCTGGAACGGCTGATCGCCGGCCTGTCCCGCGACACGCTCGACGAAGCCGTCGCCATAGCCGCCCTGCCGATGGAGGTTCGCGGCTATGGCCATGTCAAGGAAGCGGCGATCGCAGCCTATCGCGCTGCTCTGGCCGACCGGCTGGCCCATTTCGAACGACCGGCCGGCCGCTCCGCGACCGCCGCATGACCCCCGACCAAGGAATGGAACGCACGATGACCGATCATGGCGCGGCACAACAGCTTATCCTCCGCTACTGGAACGCCCTCGACCGGCGGGACTATCCCGCCATGCTCGACCTGCTGACGGAGGATGTCGAGTGGAAGGTCAGCGCCATGTGCGAAGGGCGCGCGGCGGTTGCGGCCGAACTGGAAAAGCGGCCGTCCAATATGGTAGTGCGGCACATCATTTCGAACATCGTCGTGGACGATGCGCCGGAGGGGCAGGAAGTCTTCTTCCTGCTGACGGCATTCGGCCGCCTGACCGAGGATGGGGACAAGCCGCCCTATCCGCTGGAGCTGCCGCAGATATTGGGCGACATCCGCGCCACCGTGGTCGAACGCGACGGGCAGTTGCGGATCAGCAGGATCGCGGCGAGCCCGGTCTTCAGGGCCGCGCACCGACCATGACCGAACTGATCGACCGGCGCGACCTCGACTGGCTGCTGTTCGAATGGCTGAAGGTCGACGCCCTGCCCGGCAGCCCGGATTTGGCGGGGCAGGAGCGGGAGACGTTCGAAGCCGTGCTCAACCTCGCCTGGCGGTTGTCGGAGCGGGACATCCTGCCCCATTTCAAGGCGTCGGACAGTCGGGAGCCGGCACTGGCGGACGGCGCGGTCACTCTCCTTCCGGCTGTGGCGAACGCGGTGCGGGCCGTTGCCGAAGCAGGCCTGTTCGGCGCGCCCTTCCCCGCCGGGCTGGGCGGACTCGGCCTGCCGCGCTCCATCTACCTGGCCGCGCTGGGCCTCTTGAAGGCCGGATCGATCGGCACCGCATCCTACATCATGCTGACCGTCGCCAATGCCCGGCTGATCGCGGCCTTCGGCTCCGCCGCGCAGATCGAGGCCTTTGCCCGGCCGCAGGTCGCGGGATCGACGCTGGGCACCATGTGCCTGTCGGAAGTGCAGGCCGGTTCCTCGCTGGCGGACATCCGCACCCGCGCAGTTCCCGACGGCAGCGACGAACTGGGCGACCGTTACCGCATATCCGGCGACAAGATGTGGATCTCCGCCGGGGACCATGACATCACGCGCGACATCGTTCACCTCGTGCTGGCGAAAGTGCCCGGACCCGACGGACATATGGTCGAGGGAACGCGCGGCATATCGCTGTTCGTGGTTCCCAAATGGCTGCCCTCCGGCAAGCGCAACGATGTCGCCGTGACCGGGCTCAACCACAAGATGGGCTATCGCGGACTGTCCAATTGCGTGCTGCGCTTCGGTGACGGCGGGGGCGCTGTCGGCTGGATGATCGGATCGCCCGGCCAGGGTCTGACGCAGATGTTCCAGATGATGAACGAGGCGCGGGTGGGCGTCGGCCTGGGCGCCGCCATGCTTGCGCTGCGCGCCTACCGGCTGTCGCTGCGCTATGCGCAGGAACGCATGCAGGGCCGTCCGCTGGACCAGCGGCGGGATGCCGCCGCGCCGCCCGCGCCGATCATCGCCCATGCCGACGTCCGGCGCATGCTGCTGACCCAGAAGGCCTATGCCGAGGGGGCCATCGCACTCGTGCTCTATTGCGCTCGCCTGATCGACGAGGAAGGCAATGGCCCGACCGCGCAGCACCGCGGGACAGCCGCCGACATCCTCGCCTTGCTGACCCCGATCGCCAAGACCTGGCCTTCCGAATGGGGACTGGCGGCCAACGACATCGCGATCCAGATCCACGGCGGCTATGGCTATACCCGCGACTTCGATGTCGAACAGTTATGGCGCGACAACCGCCTCAACGCGATCCATGAAGGGACGACGGGCATCCAGGCGCTCGACCTGCTGGGCCGCAAGGTGCTGCGCGAGCGGGGCGCCAGCGTCGCCGCTCTCGGCCGGCGCATCGCGGACACGGTCGGACGGGCGGCGGGCCATGCCGGCACGGATGCGCTGGCGCCCATGCTGGAACGGCATTGGCGCGGATTGACGGACAGCATCGACATGCTGCTTGCAAGACCCGACGAAGCCGCCTCGCTGGCCGACGCCACGCCGTTCCAGTCCGCCTTCGGCCATATCGTCGTGGCGTGGCTGTGGCTCGACATCGCGGCGCTTTGCGCGCAAGCCCTGGCGGACGGATCGGCCCGCGACCGCAATCATGCCCTTGGCAAGTTGCGGGCGGCGCGCTGGTTCTTCGAAACCGAACTGCCCCGGGCGGCCCTGTGGCTGGATCAGGTCAGGGAAGCGCGCGACACGGCCCGCGCCATGCCCGTGGAAGAATTTTAATCGCATAGGTGACATCATGAGTCTTGCTGGAAAAACCCTGTTCATCACCGGCGGCAGCCGGGGCATCGGTCTGGCGATCGCATTGCGGGCGGCCCGCGAAGGCGCGAATGTCGCGATAGCGGCGAAGACGGCGGAACCGCACCCCAAGCTGCCCGGCACGATCTACAGCGCGGCGGAGCAGATCGAGGCCGCGGGCGGCAAGGCGCTGCCCCTGCTCGTCGACGTCCGCGACGAGGAGGCGGTGCGCGCCGCCGTGGAGGCCACGGCAGACCGCTTCGGCGGCATCGACATCTGCGTCAACAATGCCTCCGCCATCAACCTCGCCCATAGCGAGGAGATCGACATCAGGCGCTTCGACCTGATCCAGCAGATCAACATGCGGGGCACCTTCGTCACGTCACGGGCCTGCATCCCCTATCTGCGCCGCGCCGCCAACCCGCACATCCTGGCGCTGTCCCCTCCGCTGGAGATGCGCGCCGACTGGTTCGGCCAGCATCTGCCCTACACCCTGTCCAAATATGGCATGTCGATGGTCATGCTGGGCCTTGCCGAAGAACTTCGCGGGGACGGCATCGCCTGCAATGCATTGTGGCCGCGCACCACCATCGCGACGGCCGCCGTGGAGTTCGCGCTGGGCGGCGACGCCATGCTGCGCCAGTCCCGCCGGCCGGAGATCATGGCGGACGCCGCCTGCGCCCTGTTCGCCCGGCCCGCGCGGCAGACCAGCGGCCAGTTCCTGATCGACGACGACATACTCGCGGCGGAGGGCGTCACCGATTTCTCTCCCTATGCCGTGATTCCGGGAGAGCCGCTGCGCGTCGACATATTCGTCGACGAGGCATGGCCCGCGCCCGGCCGGCCCGTGCTGGTGAACACCGACGGCTAGAGCGCGCCGCGTTGAATCGAACGCAGGTCGCGCGCGCCAGGTTGCTGTTGTCAATTCCTGTCCGATGGCGTCGGCCCGGCCGCTCCAGATCTTTGTTCAACGCGTTCTCCAGGCCGTCGAACTCGATTGCCGATCGATGCGGGCAGGATCACAATTCGGTGAATCTGCCCGCCCGATAGTCGGCATAGGCCCGGACGATCTCCTCTTCGCTGTTCATGACGAAGGGGCCGCGCGCGACGATGGGTTCACCGATGGGCCGGCCCGCGAACAGCAATATATGGGTCGGCCCATCCATCGCCGCGAGTGGAATATGCGATCCCGAACTCTCTTCCTCGCCTGTCATCCATCCGATCATGTCTTCGCTCAACATGGTCCGGTCGCGGCCCGCAAGCACGGTTCCTTCCAGCACCACCAGGAAGCCATTATGGCCGGAGGGTATGTCGATGCGCGCCTCCCCCTCCGCATCGAGCCGAAGGTCGACCATCAGGACCGGCACATGGTTGAGCGTCGGCGCCGTCAACCCGTCCAGGGCGCCGGAAAACAGGCGATATTCTCCGCCCGGCCATTGGCGATGCGGCATGTCCCCGGCCAGCAGCGTCTGGTAGCGCGGGGGCGCCATCTTCGCATGCGCGGGCAGGTTGACCCAGAGCTGGAGGATGCGATTGGGCCTGTCCTCCGCCGTCCTCTCGTCATGGACGACGCCGCGCCCCGCGGTCATCCACTGCACGTCGCCCGGCCCGATCACGCCGGAACTGCCCATGCTGCTGCGATGATCGACCTGCCCCGCGATGACATAGGTCACCGTTTCCATGCCGCGATGGGGATGCGGGCCAAAGGCCGACGCGCCCAGACGATCGTCCGCCAGCGCAAGAAACGGATCGCTTTCCGCCGCCTCGGCAAAGTCGATCAGGATGCGGACCTGATGGTCGGGCAACGGCCCGCGCCGGACGGGGGGATCGGCCAGCCGCGCAATGCCCCGGGGAACGGAATGGGTCGTCATGGCGGCGGCGGATCAGGCCACGGCCAGGGCGGCGATCTGCGCCTCTGCCGCGGCCATCGCGCTGACCCTGTGCGCATCGCTGAGCGCCAGGCCTTCGGCGCGGACGATCTCCACGTCGGTGATGCCGATCATCGCGAACAGGGACAGGATCAGCCGCTCATGGTGGTCGATCGCCGCCAGCGGCGTGCCTTCGCTGTAGATATTGCCGCGCGAGGAGACGAGGATCACGCGCTTCCCGCCCGCAAGCCCCTCGACGCCCTTTTCCGTGTAGCGGAACGTCTTTCCGGGCGCGAGCAGACGGTCGATCCACGCCTTGAGCTGGCTGGGGACGGTATAATTATACATGGGCGCGCCGATCACGACGACATCCGCCGCCAGGAATTCCTCCAGCGCCGCCCCGCTGTCGGCCAGATCCGCCTGAAGCTCCGGCCCGATCTCCCCGGCCAGACCCGCGACGGCAGCCGCGAAAGCCGGGGAAAGATGCGCGACCGGAGAGGCGGCGAGGTCGCGATAGACAATCTTCGCGCCGCCTGCCTGCGTCAGCTTGCCGACGACGGCGGCGGAAAGGCGACGGGAAGCGGAATTATCCCCCTGTATGCTGGAATCGACGTGCAGAATATTCATGGGATGGGTCCTCTAAATCTGTCGAAGTCCCTTATGAATGGCTGCCGGGGAAGAGAAAACAGCGATAATCTGAAAGTAAAGTTCCCGAATTGGCAACATTGCCCCAAGGCTGCATCGCCAAGGATTGTCTCATGATCAATATCAACGACCTCTCCCTTTTCCACAGCATCGTGCAGCATGGCGGGCTGACCGCCGCGGCGCAGCAGACGGGCGTGCCCAAATCGCTCCTCAGCAAGCGGCTGGCGCGGCTGGAGGCCGATCTGGGCGTGCGGCTGATAGAGCGCTCGTCCCGCCGTTTCCGCGTCACGGAGATCGGGGAGGCCATATACCGGCAGTCCGAAACGGTGGTGGCCGGCGTGGAGGCGAGCGTCGCGCTGGCCGCCAAGGCGCAGATGGCGCCGCATGGCACCATCCGGACCGCCTGCCCGCCGGGCATCGCGCAATATATGGTGGCGGGCCTGCTGCCGCGCTTCATGCAGCTTTACCCGCAGATCCGCATCCGCATGATGATCACCAACCGGCGCATCGACCTGATCGAGGAGCAGGTCGACGTGGCCTTCCGCGTGCGGGACCGGCTGGATTCCGACACATCGCTGACCATGCGGATGCTGGGCCACAGCAAGCGGGTGATCGTGGCGGCGCCCGCGCTGGTTCCCGACCCTGCGGCGATCACCTTCCAGCATATTGGCGAGATGCCGGCCATATCGATGACGGAGACGGTCGAGCGCGACCGATGGCGCCTGCTGGGTCCGGATGGCGAGGAACAGTTGCTGACGGTCCAGCCGCGCCTGGGTTGCAGCGATTTCTCCGTCTTGATGGAAGCGACACTCGCCGGCACCGGAGTCGCGCTGTTGCCTGAAGAGATTGTTGACGACGCGCTCGCGGACGGGCGGCTGGTCCGCCTCATGCCCGGATGGCACAGCATGGACGGGCTGGTCCATATGGTCTTCACCGGCCGCCGGGGCCTGCTGCCGGCGACGCGCGCCTTCATCGATTTCTTCGCTGAGGCCGGCGTCCGCGACAAGGGACGGTAAGGCGCCGCCGGTCAGGCCGCAGCCCGCCGCATCCTCCCGCCGCCGACCGTCACGGCGCAGAACATCGTCAGGATCGCGATCAGCGCGAGGCCCGACCCCGCATATATGATGGTCCGGAATGTCGCATGCAGCAGCAGGAATGCGGCGAGCAACTGCCCGACCGACATGCCCAGCGCCTGCGTCGCGCTGCTCAGGGCGGCCAGCCGCCCGGACAGGTCCATGGATGCGACGACCCCGAAGAAGAAGGGCAGGCTGAAGATCCAGCACAGCATCATGATCGTGGCGATCGCGTAGAAGCGTTGCGCATCGAGCGGCATTGTAAGCGCCGACATGGCGATCGACAGCCCCGCCGCCCCCAGGGCCAGCGCCGTCATCCTGCCAAGACGACCGCCCAAGGGCCCGACGAGCAAACCCGCGCCCGCGCCCACGAAACCCGACAGCGCCAGAGCGCCGCTGATGTCGCCGGCGGCTATTCCACTCGCGGCGGCGATCTGGGGCGCGAGTGGCCAGACCGCACCCATGGCGCAGACAAGGAGCAGCGTGCCGGCCAGGCCGAGCAGCCCCGGCGCCAGGTTCCCCGCGCCGCGCCCGTCCCCGCCCCGGGGAGGAAGCGCGGGCGCGCGGCGCGGTATGCCGAGGGCGGACAGTCCGAAAATCAGGCTGTAGAGGAGGACGAGGACCAGCACCCCCACCGGCCTGTCGCCCAGACCGAGCCGGTCGATGGCCATGAAGACCAGCGCCGACCCGGCAAGATTGCCCGTCACCACGAATCCGAAGGCGCGGTCGGGCCGGGCAAGCGAGGCCAGGGACGCCACGCCGACCGCAGAGATCATGCCTTCGCCCAGGCCGGCGCCGAAGCGGGACGCCATGGTCGGGAAAACCAGATCGCGATGCAGGCACCAGAGCGAAAGCAGATGGAAGGCCATCGCCACGCCCACCGCGGCGATGGCCAGCGCGCGGCGGTCGAGGCGGGACAGGAGCAGCGGGGAAAGCAACAGGCTGAAGGTCATCCCGGCAAGCTCGCACGAACCGGTCATCGACGCCTGTGCCGGGGAGAAACCGCCCGAGCGAACCAGCGCGCCCAGCAGGGCCGGAAGGATCGCGATGCCGATGCCCCCCGGCTGGCAGAGGCCTATCATGGCCGCGACCGAAAGCGGGCCGGGATGATGAGCGCCGCCGGTTTCGCCCCGCCTCTGTTCCGCAATCGCCTCCGCCATGACATTCCTCCCCCGCCATCATGGATAATCGCGTCCGAAGAGGAAACTGCGGCATCGGGAAAGCATAGTTGCCGGAACGGCAACCTTGCGGAAAAGGCGCAGCGCCCGGAATCTGGCCATGACGGCCAGTGCATCCTCCGGCGATGCCGATGCGTAACTCTACCTATGGCGCCGTCCGGGGCGCTGGCGGAAAATCCCCGATGGTGGGCAGGGACGGCGCCGCAGGCAATCGCAACGCATGATGATATGGCAGGGGGAATGAAACGCATCACGCTCTGGCTGTTGCCGCCGGCGCTGCTGGCGGGCGCCGCCGCCTATATGCTGATGGGCGGGCGGCCGCGTGAGGTATCGACCGCGCCCGCGCGCATCGGGGAAGCGGTGGAACTGGTCTATGCCACCGGCTTCGTCGAGCCGGAGCATCCGGTATCCGTGGTCGCGCGCCTGACCGCGCCGGTGCGGCAGGTGCTGGTCGATGAGGGCTACCGGGTGCGGCGCGGCCAGCCGCTGATCCTGCTGGACGATGAGGAACAGCGCCACGCCCTGCAACAGGCGGGCGCGCAACGCCGCGTCGCCATGCAGGACGCGGCGCGCGTGATCGCGCTGTTCGCCTGGGGCTGGGTCACGCGGGCGGCGCGCGATCAGGCCGTCGCCGCGGCGGACGGCGCCCGGGCGGCGGAGGACAGCGCCGCCGCCCGGCTCGATCAGATGGCGGTGCGATCGGGCATGGACGGCATGGTGCTGCGCCGGGATGTGGAGCCCGGCGACCTCGCCGTGCCGAGCCGTACGCTGATGACGCTGGGCGATCCCGCCCGCATCCGCATCACCGCCACCATCGACGAACGCGACGTGCCGCGCATCCGCCCCGGCCAGCCCGCGCTCATGTCCAGCAACGCCTGGCCCGGCCGGGTGCTGCGCGGCCATGTGCGGGACGTGACGCCCGGCGGCGATCCCGAACAGCGCGCCTTCCGCGCCCGGATCGTCACGGATACGCCCATGGCGATGCCGCTGGGCCTGACGCTGGAGGTCAATATCGTGACGCGCCGGGCGCTGCAGGCCCTGCTGATCCCGGCAACGGCGGTGAGCGATGGCCGGGTCTGGGTGGTGCGCGACGGACGCGTCCATGAACGGGCGGTACGGACGGGGATCGCCGGCCCCAGCGATACGCAGATCCTGTCCGGCCTGAGGCGGGGCGAGACCGTCGTCGCCAGGCCCGATGACGGACTGCGTGAGAACGGCCGGGTGCGGACCCGGCGATGAGCGGGCAGTTCGGCCTGCTCGTCGCCGTCGCGCTGCGCCACCTGGCCGGGCGGCGGCGGCAGACCCTTGTCGCGGTCAGCGGCGTCGCGGTCGGCGTCGGCTTTTTCCTGGCGGTGTCCGCGATGATGATCGGCAGCCAGAATGATTTCGTGAAGACGCTGATCGACGCCGCCCCCCATATCGTGATTTCCGACGAACTGCGCAGCCCCCCGCCCCAGCCGGGCATCCGCGCCTATCCCGGCGCGGCCATCGCCCTGCGCCATTACAAGGTGCGCAACGAGGTTCGGGGACTGAAGGGCTGGGCCGAGATCCTGCGCGCCGTCGACGCCGAACCGGGCGCGGTCGGATCGCCCAGCCTGACCGGCGCGATCACCCTGCGCAGCGGCGGGCGGGAGGAGGCGCTGACCGTCATCGGCGTCGACCCCGCCGTGGAGGAGAAGGTGAGCAGCGTCGACGACAAGCTGCGCATCGGCCGCCTGCGCGACCTGGAAAGCACGCAGGGCGGCATCATCATCGGGGAGGAGATGGCCCAGCGCCTAGGCCTCGCCATGGGCGACGTGGTGGGCGCGACCCCGGCTTCGGGCCAGGGCCGGTCGCTCCGCATCGTCGGCCTGTTCAAGCGCGGCCAGAGCCAGTTGGCCGCGACCGCCGGCTATGTGCTGCTGCGGGAGGCGCAGTCGCTGCTGGGCCGCCCCTTCATCATCAACCGCATCGGCGTGCACCTGAACGATCCCTATGCCGCGCAACCGATCGCCCGGCGGCTGGAGGCGCGCTTCTCCTACAAGGCGGAAAGCTGGCAGGAACGGTCCGCCGACTTCCTTTCCCTGCTCGTGACCCGCAACGTCATCATGTACAGCGTCGTGTCCGCGATCCTGCTGGTGGCCAGTTTCGGCATCTACACCGTCGTGTCGAACAGCATCAACGACAAGCGGCGCGACATCGCCATCATGCGCTCCATCGGCTTTTCGGAGGGCGACCTGCAACTGATCTTCGTGATGGAGGGGCTGATGCTGGCGCTGATCGGCATCGCTGCGGGATGGCTGCTGGGCTATGGGCTGATGGCGATCCTGGGCTCGCTGGAATTTCCGATTGCGGGCGAAAACCAGCGCCTGCCGCTCGACCGGTCCGCCCGGCAATATGCGATCGCGGCCGGCGCGTCCCTGCTGGCCGGGGCCGTCGCGGCCTGGCTGCCGGCACGCAGGGCGTCGCGCGTCGATCCCGTCGACATATTGCGGGGCGCGATATGAGCGCGATCATGCAGGCGGAGGGATTGTCGCGCAGCCTGCCGGGCACGCCGCCCGTGCCGCTGGTGACGGACGTGGCCATCGCCATCCAGCCGGCCAGCTTCGTCGCCATCGTCGGGCCTTCGGGCTGCGGCAAATCCTCGCTGCTCTATCTGCTGGGGCTGCTCGACCGTCCGACCGGCGGCCATATTCTGTTCCAGGGCAGGGATATGAACCCGCTGACCGGCGATGAGCGCGCCCATATCCGGCTGGCGAGCTTCGGCTTCGTGTTCCAGTTCCATTTCCTGCTGCCGGAATTCACCGCGCTCGAAAACGTCATGCTGCCGATGCGGCGGCTGGGGCGGCTGTCGCGGGGGCAGGCGCGGGACAAGGCGCAGGAACTGCTGCAAGCCATGGGACTGGGCGCCAAGAGCGGCAAGACGCCCGATCGGCTTTCGGGCGGCGAACGGCAACGCGTCGCCATCGCCCGCGCCATCGCCAACGACCCCGCGCTGGTGCTGTGCGACGAGCCGACCGGCAATCTCGACAGCCAGAACAGCGCCCGCGTGGTGGAACTGTTCCGCAGCCTTGCCCATGATCAGGGCCGCGCCGTGGTCTGCGTCACCCATGACGGCGATGTCGCCGCCGCCGCCGATGTGCAGATTTCGATGCTGGACGGGCGGATCAGCGAAACCAGCATCCGGCCGCGCTGACGGCGCGCCGTCAGGCCGCCTGCAATTCGCTGAGGTCGGTATGCGTGCCCAGGCTGCGCGAATAATAGGTCAGCGGCGAACCGGTACGATTGATCACCTGACGCACCAATCCAATGACGACGACGTGATCGCCCGCCGCGATCAGGCTTTCGACGTCGCAGCCGATCCAGCTCAGCACGCCCTGCAATTGCGGGACGCCATGTTGCAGTCGCCATTCCACCCCGGCGAAGCGGTCGCCCTCCCGACTCGCGAAGGAACGGACCAGCCTGTGGTGATCGGTGCCCAGCACATTCAGCGCGAACGTCCCGGTCGCGCGGATCGGGGCCAACAGCTTCGAACGCCGGTCCAGGCAGGCGAGGACCATCGGCGGGTCCATCGACAGCGACGAAAAGGCGCTTACCGTCGTACCGTAGGGAATGCCGTCCTGATAGGATGTCATGATGGAGACCGGCGCGGCGACCGATGCCATCGCATCGCGAAACTGCGCCTGAATGTCTTCGGCAATGTCAGTGGTCAAGACTGCTCTCCGCTGTCAGGATGATGATGATGTTCCGGCGACCGCCCATGGGCCGCTCGCCGCTGGGGCGCGGGCCGCGGCATCCCCGTCGACCGTCGCCGGCCCGGTGGCGATGGATGCCCGATCGCCGCGCTTACCCCCGCACCCATAGGCCGCCATGAAGACGTCGACCGCCGCATTTACCGACCGGGCGATCTGCTCCGGCCCCGGCCTGTCGATCAGCCGCACCAGGAAAGGCAGGATCAGACCGGTCTGGCACAACAGGCAGAACTGCTCCGCCGCGCGCAGCGGATCGTCCGCATGAAGCTCGCCCCGCTCCACCGCCCGCCGGATCAGCGCGGCCAGATGATCATGGACGACCTGGGGACCGCTCTCGTGGAAGGCGCGGCCGACATTGGGGAATTTTTCCGCCTCATGCATGCTGATCGTCATGAAGGCGCGGGAGGATTCCTCCAGCAGCAGATTGATGAAGCGCGTGCCGACAGCGCGCAGGACGGTCTCGGGATCGGCCTCGCCATCCCCGTCCCTTGCGCCGTCGAGCATGGCGAAGGTCGCCGTCGCCCGGCGGCGCAATTCTTCGACCATCACCGCCTCGAACAGCCGCTCCTTGCTCTCGAAATAGCTGTAGAGCGTCGCCTTGGACCCGCCGGAACGCCGGGTGATGTCGTCGATCGACGTGCCCTCATATCCCTTCTTCAGGAATATGCGCGCCGCCGCCCGCACGAAAGCGGCGCGGCGCTTCTTCCGCAGCTTCGTTTCCGCGCCATCCCTGGCCGGTGCCTTCGCATCGCGCGCTGCTTTTCCAGACGTTGCCATCATTCCCTCGTCGCTGCGGCCATCGGCATCGCGTCAGCCGTAGATCGGCGCCTCCGTCCCCCGCGTACGGCTGGTCGCGAGCGACAGCAGGAAGATGAGGAAGCCGCCCATGCCCAGCATCGCGCCGACCACCGCCGTGGATGTCCAGCCATGGCCCTGCGCGATGGCCACCCCGCCAAGCCAGGCGCCGAGCGCATTGGCCATGTTGAAGGCGGAATGATTGAGCGAGGCGGCCAGCGCCTGCGAATC
Source organism: Sphingobium sp. 22B (assembly GCF_001580035.1). Classification (NCBI taxonomy): domain Bacteria; kingdom Pseudomonadati; phylum Pseudomonadota; class Alphaproteobacteria; order Sphingomonadales; family Sphingobiaceae; genus Sphingobium; species Sphingobium sp. 22B. The sequence goes on from NZ_LTAB01000023.1 coordinate 68,327, forward strand.
GGCGGCCACGTCCATCAGGCGGGTCTGCAAGGCGGGAACGATCGCGATGCCGCCCCCCATCAGGAACAGGTTCAGCAGGATCGCCGGCACGCTGTAGGAGGAGAAGAGGAAGCCCAGCAGCACCGCCGCGCTGCCCAGCAACATGATGCCGATCGCCCGCATCACGCCCCGGTCGGCCAGCCATCCGCCGAACAGCGACCCCGCGACCATGCCCAGCCCCGTCACGCTCAGGAACAGGGGTACCGACCGGGTCGACACGCCCGTGACCTGGGTCAGCAGCGGCGAGATATAGCTGTAGACCGCGAACAGGCCGCCAAAGCCCACGCCCGCGGTCAGCAGCGTCAGCCATAGCTGCAACCGCTTCAGCCCGCTGAGTTCGCGCATCGGGCTGGCGCCCTCCGAAGCGGGCTGTTCGTGGACGAAAAGGCGGATCAGAACCGCCGTCAGCAGGCCCAGCGCGGCAACCAGGCCATAGCTCGCGCGCCAGCCGAACCAGTTGCCGAAGGCGGTGGCCAGCGGCACGCCGACGACATTGGCGATGCTGAGCCCCAGCATCACCCGCCCCACGGCGCGCGCGCGCTCGCCGGGCGGGACGAGCGACGCCGCAACCAGAGAGGCCACGCCGAAATAGGTGCCGTGCGGCAGGCCGGATGCGAAGCGGGCAAGATCGAGAAAGCCCATCGACATCGCCGCCGCGCTCGCCAGATTGCAGAGCGCGAAGACGATCATCAGCCCGATGAGCAGCCAGCGGCGCGGCGACCGGGCGAAGATGACGGCAAGCGCCGGCGCGCCGATCACCACGCCCAATGCATAGGCGCTGATCATATGTCCCGCCGCCGGTATGCCGACCTGCATCTCCCGCGCCACGTCGGGCAGGATGCCCATGGAGGCGAACTCGCCGGTTCCAAGGGCAAGCCCGCCCACGGCCAGGGCGCATTCCGCGGCCTTCACGCCATGGGGGGTCGGAAGGCCGGCCTGCCGGCTGGAACCGGCCATCTTCAGTCCCTGTCCAGCGGCGCGTAGGCGACCGCCTTGATCTCGATGAGCAGCAGCGGGTGCGGCAGGCGATGCACCGCGACGGTCGTGCGCGACGGGCCGCCTTCATCGAAGAATTCGGCCCAGACCTCGTTGAACCCGCCGAAATCGTTCATGTCGACCAGGAAGCAGTTCATCTCGACCAGATCGTCGAAGCTCGCGCCCGCTTCCTTGAGGATGTCCCCGATATTACGGATCACCGCCCGCGTCTGCGCCCGGATGTCGAGATCGGTGACGCCCATGGGATCGACCTCGGCGCCCTCGAAGCTGTTGTCCGGACGGCGCGAGCTCGTCCCGGACACGAAGATGAAATCGCCGGCCCGCCGGAAATGCGGGAAGCGCCCGCGCGGCACGGCCTTGTCCTTGAGGACGCCCGACCGATCGGACGCCTCGCTAATCGTCGTCACCACTTTTTATTTCCTAACACCAAATTCGATGGACCCCAGCCGCTGCACTTCCAGCCGGACCTGCACGCCGGGCTTCAGCGCTTCGGCCGAAGTCGCCGCGCCGGCGAGCACGATGTCGCCGGGCGAAAGGCTCTCCCCGCCCTGCGCGACCAGCCTCGCCGCCGCCACCAGGGCGCGCAGCGGATGGCCCAGTATCGCCGCGCTCGATCCGATCTGCACCGGAACGCCGTCGAAGCTCATGATCATCCCCAGATTCTCGATGGAACTGTCCGGCGCGTTCCAGGGACCGACCACCAGGCCGGAGGAGGACGCATTGTCCGCAATCACGTCGCCCAGGCTGAACTTGAAATTCTCATACCGGGAATCGATGATCTCCATCGCCGGGGCGATGCCCGCAATCGCCGCCTGCGCTTCCAGGAGCGAGACGGTGCCCGCCAGCGGCTTGCCGATCAGGAAGGCGATCTCCGGCTCGACGCGCGGATGCACATAGCGGGACAGGTCCAGCGATCCGCCTTCCTCCACCAGCATGGCGTCGGTCAGCCGGCCCCAGATCATGTCATGGACACCCATCTGGACCATCTTGGCCCGGCTGGTGAAGCCCATCTTCATGCCGATCCGGCGTTCCCCGCGGGACAGCCGCCTTTCTATCGATGCCGCCTGGATGCGATAGGCATCGGCTTCGGAAAAGCCCTCCTCGAACTGCGCCACCGCCGTCGCCGTGCGCGCCGCTTCGTCGATTCTTTCGGCGCTCGCCGCAATATCAGTCATTGGCGGCCTCCTTTCGATCTTCCCCGGCAAAGGCGGCGGTCACGCTGCCCAGCCCTTCGATGCGCGCCTCCAGCCGGTCGCCGGGACGCGCCGCGACCATGGGGCCGAGCGCCCCGGTCAGCAGGATCTCGCCGGCCCGCAAGGGACGGCCGACCCGCGCCATGGTCCCCGCCAGCCAGGCCGCCGCCGTCAGCGGATGGCCCAGGCACGCGGCCCCGGCGCCCACGGACACCGGTTCGCCGCCGCTGAACATCGCCATGCCGCAGAGGCGCAGGTCCAGCCCCTCCAGCTTGCGGGGGGTGGTCCCCAGGACGAAGGCGCCGCTGCTGGCATTGTCGGCAATGGTGTCGAGAATGTTGATGTCCCAGCCGGCGACGCGGCTGCCGACGACCTCGATCGCGGGCAGGGCATAGCCCACCGCGGCGATCACTTCCGCCACGGTCGGGTCCTCATGATCGAGGTCGCGGTCCAGCACCAGCGCGATTTCGGCCTCCGCCTTGGGCTGCAACACGCGGCCGGCGGCGATGGGTTCTCCGTCCGCCACGGCCATGTCCGCGAAGAGGATGCCGTAATCGGGCTGATCGACGCCGAGCTGGCGCTGCACCGCCTTGGCGGTCAGGCCGATCTTGCGCCCGACGATTCGCCTGCCCTCCCGCTCCGCATGCCGGACATTCTCGTCCTGGACCGCATAGGCGGCCTCAATGTCCCCGGCGGGCAGCAGGTCCCTCACCGGCGCGCAAGGCACGCCCCGCGTCTGGGCTTCGCGCAGCCGCAGGGCCGCTTCATGGATGAAAGAGGTCATAGTTTGATGCACACATTCTTGAGTTCGGAATAGAAGTCGAGCGAGTGGTGCCCGCCCTCGCGGCCCAGCCCGGACAGCTTGGCGCCGCCGAAGGGGGTGCGCAGGTCGCGCAGGAACCAGGTGTTGAGCCAGACCAGCCCGACCTCGATCCGTCCGGTTCGCGGCCCAGCCCGGACAGCTTGGCGCCGCCGAAGGGGGTGCGCAGGTCGCGCAGGAACCAGGTGTTGAGCCAGACCAGCCCGACCTCGATCCGTCCGGCCAGACGGTGCCCGCGGACCAGATTGCTGGTCCAGATGGCGCAGGCGAGGCCATATTTGCTGTCATTGGCCAGCCGGACAGCCTCCTCCTCATCGTCGAAGGGGATGATGTTGCAGACGGGGCCGAACACCTCCTCCTGCATGCAGCGCGAATCCTGGGCGAGGCCGGTCCAGACCGTGGGCTGGATGTACCAGCCGCCCGCCTGCGCGCCGGGCAGTTCCGCGATGCCGCCGCCGGCCACGACCTCCGCGCCTTCTTCGCGGGCGAGGTCATAATAGGACAGCACCTTGTCGCGATGGCCGCAGGAGATGAGCGGGCCCATTTCGGTCCGGCTGTCCCATGGGTCGCCCAGGCGCATTGCCTTGGCCTTTTCCGCGAGCGCGGCGACGAAGCGGTCGTAGATGGGGCGCTGGACATAGACGCGCTCTGTGCAGAGGCAGACCTGGCCGGTGTTGAGGAAGGTGGAGCGGGCCACGCCTTCGACGGCCTTGTCGAAATCGCAGTCGGCAAAGACCAGCGCTGCGTTCTTGCCGCCCAGTTCGAAGGAGACCGGGCGAACGCCCTCTGCCGCCTGGCGCATGATCGTGGCGCCGGTCTTCGATTCGCCGGTGAAGGTGATGGCGTTGACGCCCTTCGACGTGACGATGGCCTCTCCGGCCGAATTGGGACCGAAGCCGTGGACGAGGTTGAACACGCCGTCGGGGGCGCCGGCCTCCTGCATGACTTCGGCCAGCAGGGTCGCGGTTCCGGGGGTTTCCTCCGACGTCGCCCGGCGAGGTGCGGATGATGTTGGCGAAGGTGCGGAAATTCGCCGCGCCCCGCGGTATGTCGAGCGATCCCGCCAGCGAGGCCGGCTTGCCCGTATCCCCGACCTCCGCCTCCAGGAAGTCGGCCTTGCGCCGGTCGATGGCGTCGGCGACCCGATCCAGCAGACTCGCACGCTCCTCGATCGTCGTTCTGCCCCATGCGCCGTCCAGCGCGCGTCGGGCGGCGCCGACCGCCTCCTCGACCATCCCCTTGTCCGCCTCATGCACGATGGCGCGCACGCGGCCGGTCGCAGGATCGATGTCCTCGAACCGGCTGGAGCTTTCGACGAAACGGCCGTCGATGAAATTCCTGTAGTGCACTTCGGTCATATCTACTCCAGAAGACGGCTGCGCGGCCCTTCGCCTGACGCGGCGGCTCGGCCAGCCATCGCTTCGGACGAAACGCCAGTCGGGCCTTGCTCCGGCGGTGCAACCGGGCGCAAATGCCAATTCTTGTTCAAAATCTTGATAATTGAGATTTTGAAACCGATTAGTAAGACATAGTGGCTGGATTTTGCGTCGTCAACGACCGTCTGGCGAACAGGGCCAAATTCGTCCCGAAAGCGCTTCGCCCCGCCTTTGCCGCGCGGAGGCGCGGCAAAGGGTGCTGTTCCCGACCCCTCGACCCGTTCCGAAACAGTAATGAACCGCCCATTACATTTCATGCCCCATGATGCCGCAACAATTCATCATGTCCCGGCGAATGCTTGACACCCCTCATCTTCTATAATATCAATGATTGCGATCATTATCTTGAATAGTGAGATAATGAGCCTTCGGGTCACAGGGCGGCTTTACGGACTCCGCAAAGGAGCTGCCGCCCTTGGAAGCGCGAAAATCATAATGGGGGAGTTACGATGACGAATATGCGTACGGTTATGCAAAGCACTTGCGCCGCAATGGCTTTTTGTCTGGGTCTGTCAGCTCAGGGCGCGCAAGCGCAGGGCGAACCGTCCCCGCAGATCGCTGCACAAGGCGCAGATGAGAATCAGTCATCCGGCATCGATGAGATAGTCGTCACGGCGGAACGTCGATCCGAATCACTTCAGAAATCGTCCCTTGCCATCGAAGTCATCTCGGGCGCCCGCCTCGATTCGCTGACGAAACCTTCCGATCTTACCGCGATCACGCCGGGCGTCGTGGTCGGCAACTACGGGCCCCAGCCCCAGGTCTATATTCGCGGCGTCGGGGACCAGAGCGCCAACAGTCGCGGCCAGAGCGGCGTCGCCTTCAACATCGACAATGTCTATTATGCCCGTTCCACCGCCGTCGGCCCCTCGATGTTCGACATCCAGCGGGTGGAGATCCTGAAGGGCCCGCAAGGGACTCTGTATGGACGCAATGCGTCGGGCGGCGCGGTGAACATCATCACGGCATCGCCCGTCCTTGGCCGCGCCGAAGGCTATCTGGGCGCGGAATTCGGCAATCTGGACAACCGCCGCTTCAACGGCGCGGTCAACCTGCCGCTCGGCAGCACGGTCGCGCTGCGCGTCGCCGGCCAGATCGTGGATCGCGACGGCTATCTCTCCGCCGGCGGGAATGACGAGCATAGCCGGGCCGTGCGCGCGCGCCTGCTCTGGGAACCGACCGAACGTCTTTCCCTGCTGCTGAACGGCGACTGGTCCCGGATCAACGGCGTGGGCGGCGGCTTCGCCATCCTTCCCTCGCCCAACGGCAATCCCTGGCGCGACCAGTTGGAAAAGCCGCTGGTCTGGCCGTTCCAGTTCTCGTCCGCGAACATCGCGCCCTATGGCAATCCCCAGAAGCCGATGATCGACAGCAAGAACCGGGGCGTCAGCCTGGAAGCCAATTACGACCTGGGCTTCGCCACGCTGACATTCATCCCGGCCTATCGTCATCAGGACCATACCGGCATCTATTATGCCCAGGACTTCCTCTACGCCGAACATATGATCAGCGAACAGATCAGCGCGGAGGCAAGACTGGGGGGTGAATTCGGCCCCGCCAAATGGGTGGCCGGCGCCTTCTATTTCGACGAAGACCAGGATCAGGTCTATTCCAGCGCGCGCGCCATCATCCAGGGCGCGGCCTATGACTCGTCCCGCCGTTCCTTTGCCGGTTTCGCCCAGACGACCGTTTCGCTCACGCCCGCCCTGCGCGCGATCGCCGGCGGACGCTATACGGAGGAGAAGGTGACCGGCGGCTTCGCCTACGGCACCGGCGCGGTGCCGTTCCAGCCGCTGATAACCAACACGCCGCGCATCCCGGCCGATCCCATCAATTCGTCGAAGTTCAACTACAAGCTGGGCGCGGAGTTCGACGTCGCGCCGCAGTCCATGCTGTTCGCGACCTATGCCACCGGTTTCAAGGCGGGCGGGTTCCAGCCCACTTTCTGCGGCGCCGACGTGTACGAGCCGGAGGAGATCGCCGCGTTCACGGTCGGGTCGCGCAATCGCTTCATCGGCAACAGGCTCCAGATCAATGTCGAGGGCTTCCGCTGGAAATATAAGGACCAGCAGGTTGCGGTGGTCCAACGGGACGCCTGCGGCAATACCGGGCAATATGTGCGCAACCCCGGCGACGCCACCATTTATGGCGGCAATCTGGACGTCACCTTCCATGTCACGCCGACCATCGCCCTGCATGGCGGCCTGGAATTCACGCATAGCGAATATGACAGCTTCACCTTCACGCAGAATGGACTGGGCGTCTATGCATCGGGCCTGGGCAGCCGCTGCTCCGCCGCGCCGGTTTCCGGACAGCCCGGCTTCTTCAGCGCCAACTGCACGGGCCAGGAACTGACCCGCACGCCCAAATGGTCGGGCACGGCCGGTTATCTGCACACCATCCCGGTCGGGCGCAGCGAGCTGACCCTCGATCTGAATGCCCAGTTCGCGTCGAAGCGTTGGCTGGACACCAGCTATACGCCCAATACCCGCGCGCCTTCCTACGCCGTTCTCAATGCGGAGATACGGTTCAGCCCGCCCGGCCGCGACTGGACGATCAGCGGATATATGACCAACATCACCAATGAAGCCGTTTATACGGGCGGCTATGCCTATAACAGGGCGGTTGCGGCCAATGGCTATCCCTATGTGGTCGCGCAGATCCAGCCGCCGCGCATGTACGGCATCCGCCTGAAGTATAATTTCGGGGAACAGTGACAGGGACCCGGCCCTCTCCCGGCCGGTCGGTGCGATCCTTGCACAGGCGGATGATCCTGCATGAACATCCGTCCGCGCCTGGATCGCACCGCAAGCATCGCGCGGACCCATGGGAGGAAGGAAAGCCATGAAAAGAAGCCGGGCGGCATCGGCCCTTGCCTTGTCGGCGTCGCTGGCCTTCCTCCTCATGGCGGCCCCCGGCGCGGCGCGTGTGTGGCGGCTTCCGGCCTCGCCGCAGACCGTCGCCTGGGGGCATTATGATGCGTCGGCAAAGCCGGTGCTGACGATCCGATCGGGCGATTGCGTGATCATCCATAGCCTGATCACGGGCAGTCCCGCGCAGATCGAGGCGGCGGGCGTCGCCCCGGCCGATGTGGAGCCGGCGCTCCGCACCGTCCATGGCGGCGTTCCCGCCGCCTCGCGCGGTCCGGGCGTGCATATCCTGACCGGCCCGATCGCCATCGAAGGCGCGGAGCCCGGCGACACGCTGGAGGTGCGCATCCGCAAGGTCGAACTCGCCATCCCCTATGCGATCAACATCTTCCGCTATGGCGCGGGCTTCCTGACGGACGACTTCCCCTATTCCCGGACCCGGATCGTGCCGCTGGACCGCGACCGGATGGTGGGGCTTTTCGGCCCCGGCATCGAAATACCGCTTGCGCCCTTCTTCGGCAGCATGGGCGTGGCGCCGCCGCCCACGCACGGCCGGGTCGATTCCGCGCCGCCCGCCATCCACGGCGGCAATATGGACAACAAGGCGCTGGTCGCGGGCACGACGCTGTTCCTGCCCGTGCACGTGCCCGGCGCGCTGTTCCAGGCCGGAGACGGCCACGCGGCGCAGGGCAATGGAGAGGTCGACCTCACCGCGCTGGAAACGTCGCTCACCGGCACGTTCGAATTCATCCTGCACAAGCGCGCGCCCGGCCGGGACGGGTCCGGACCGGCCTATCCGCGGGCGGAAACGCCGGACGCCTACATCGCCATGGGGTTCGACGACGATCTGAGCCACGCCACGCGCAAGGCGCTTCGCAACATGATCGACTTTCTGGTCGCGGTGAAGGGAATGAGCCGCGACGACGCCTATATGCTGCTGAGCGTCGCGGGCGATGTGGAGGTCACCCAGCTCGTCGACCGCAACAAGGGCGTGCATGTCGTGCTGCCGAAACGGTTGTTCGCGCAGTAGCGGCCGCTTCCCTGCGCGACGGGGCCGCTCCCTACAACGCCCGCAAGGCGCGGGCCGGCCGCACCGACATCAGCGGGATCGACCCCAACAGCCCGATCCCCAGTGTAAGCACCGCGCCCGCGCCCAGGGTCGAGAGTACGAGCAGCCAGTCCGGCGCCCAGTGGAAATCGAATATCCGCACGATCACGAACCAGCCCGCGCCAAGGCCAAGGCCAAGCGCCACCAGCGCCAGCACACCGGCCAGCAGCGCATATTCAATGCCCTGCGCGCCCAATATCTGCCAGCGGGTCGCGCCCAGCGTCTTCAGGATCACACTGTCATAGGCCCGCGCCTGGCGCGACGCCGCAATCGCCCCGATCAGCACCGCGATCCCCGCCAGGATCGCGACCGATCCCGCCAGCACGATGGCCGTGGACATCTGCCCCAGCAGCACCGTGACCTGCGCCACCACCTCGCCCACGGCGATGATCGAGACGGAGGGGAAGGCCGCCAGCAGCGCGCGCGTCATCGCCCCTTCCGACGCGCCCTTCATCGTGATCGTCGCCGACAGGCTGTGCGGCGCGCTGCGCAGCGTGTTGGGGGAGAAGACCATGATGTAGTTGAAACCCATCGTCTCCCAATTGACCTGCCGCAGGGAGGCGATGCGCGCCTCGATCTCCCGCCCCAGCACCGACACGGTAAGCGTGTCGCCGATGCCGACGCCCATCACCTTCGCCGCTTCCTTATCGAGCGATATCAGCGGCGGCCCGGCATAGTTTCGCGGCCACCATCGCCCCTTCACCAGTTCAGACCCCTCCGGCAGCGCCGCGCTATAGGTGACGCCCCGCTCACCGCGCAGGAACCAGGCGCCCTCGGGCAGTTCCTTGAGGTCCGCCACGCGCTGTCCGCCATAGGCGACGATCGTCCCGCGCAGGGTCGGCACCATATTGACCTTGGCTCCCGGCGCCTCCTTGGCGACCAGCGCAAGGAACCTGTCCCTGGCGGCGATGGGGATGTCCAGCACGAACTGGTCCGGCGCGGTGCGGGGCACGGTGTTGCGGATTTCGGCGCTGAGGCTCGATTGGATCGCCGCCAATGTCACGAACAGCGTCAGGCCCAGCCCCAGCGCCACCACCAGCGCCGACGTCTGCGCGCCGGGCCGATGGAGATTGGCGACCGCCAGCCGGGCAAGCGGACGACGCGGCGCGGGCAGTCGACGGGCGACGCGCCGGACCAATAGGCCGATGCCGGTCAGCAGCGCCAGCATGGCCGCGACCGCGCCCAGCATCGCCGCCGCGAACCAGGGCTCCCGCGCCGTGCCCAGCGCCAGCGCCACGGCGGCCGCCCCCGCCGCGCCCACCGCGATCATGCTCAGCCGATCGACCCCGCGCCGCCGGTCCACCGTTTCGCGGAACAGGGCAGCGGCGGGCAGGGTCCGTGCCCGCGCCAGTGGCGGCACGGTGAAGATGAAGGCGATCAGCAGTCCGTAAAGCGCGCTGGTGACGAGCGGCCAGGGCGCGATGGCGAAACCGGGCTGCACCGGCAATATGTCCCGCATCGCCGTCACCAGACCCAGCGGCAGCACGACCCCCGCCGCCAGCCCGCAGCCGATGGCCAGCACGGCCACCGCGCCGATCTGCATCAGATAGATGCGGGCGATGTCGGCGGAGGAAGCGCCCAATATCTTCAGCGTCGCAATGCCGTTGCGCTTGATCGCCAGATAGGAGGCTACCCCGTTGCTGACCCCGATCCCCGCGATGGCGAGCGCCGCGAGGCCGATCAGCGACAGGAATTGCCCCATCCGCTCCAGGAAACGGCTGGTCCCCGGCGCCGCGCCGTCGCGGTCCTTGATCTCGAAACCGGCAGAGGGGAAGGCGCGCTTCAGCCGGTCCCCCGCCGCCCCGGCATCCCTGCCCGCGCCCAGGCGGATGCGATATTTGCTCTCATACAGGCTGCCCGGCTGGATCAGGCCGCTGCGCCTGATACCCTCCATGGAGGTGAGCGCGACCGGCCCCAGGGTGAAGCCCTCCCCCACCCGGTCCGGCTCCTCCGCGATGATGTCGCGGATGCGGAAGGTCGCCGCGCCATAGCGCAGGCCATCGCCCGGCTTCACGTCCAGCCGGTCCGCCAGCGCCTGTCCGATGACCAGCTCATCGGTGCGCATCGGCCCGGCCCGCCCGCCTTTCAGCGCCAGCGCGCCATAAAGCGGATAGGCCCCGTCCACGCCCTTGAGTTCGGTCAGCACGGCGGAGGGTCCGGCGCCCTCCCCCACCCGCTGCGCCATGGCCCGCAGTCTGATCGTCTCGCTCAGCACGCCCTCGCGCCGGAAGGCCACCTTCTCCGCCGCACTGGCCTCGCGCTGGGACATCGCCACCTCGACGTCGCCGCCCAGCAACACCTGCCCCTTGCTCGCAATCTCGCCGGTGATCGCGGCGGTCAGCCCGCCGATGGTCGCCAGCGTCGCCACGCCCAGGAACAGGCAGATGAACAGCAGCCGCAAACCCCGGAAACCGCGATGCAGGTCGCGACGTGCAATCCGCCAGCAACCCCGCCAGCCCAGAGCGGTTTCAGGCCCCGTCACAGCCTCCGGTCCGCGACAATCAGTCCATCCCGCATCTCCACGACGCGGTCGCACCGCTCCGCCAGTCCGGGATCATGGGTGATGATCACCAATGTCGCGCCATTCGCTTCCCGCCGGGCGAACAGCAGTTCGACGATCGCCCCGCTGGTCGCACCGTCCAGATTGCCCGTCGGCTCGTCCGCGAAGATGATGTCCGGCCCCGGCGCGACGGCGCGGGCGATGGCCACGCGCTGCTGCTCGCCGCCCGAAAGCTGGGCCGGATAATGGTGCAGCCGGTGCCCAAGTCCCACCGCCTCCAGCTCGCCCGCCGCGCGCGCGAAGGCGTCCCCGAAGCCCGCCAGTTCCAGCGGCACGGCGACATTCTCCACTGCCGTCATGGTCGGCAGCAGGTGGAAGCTCTGCAACACGATGCCCACGCGCCCGCGCCTCGCCCGCGCCAGCGCATCCTCGTCCAGCGGCCCATAATCGATCCCGGCAACCCGCACTTCGCCGCCGCTGGCGCGCTCCAGCCCCGACAATATCGCCATCAATGACGACTTGCCCGATCCCGACGGCCCCAGGATCGCCAGGCTCTCGCCCCTGGGAATGGAAAGGTCGACGCCCTTCAAAATCAGCGTCGGCGCCTCGCGCGTGCCAAGCGAAAGGGTGACATTGCGCGCTTCAATCGCAATATGGGCAAGGAAGGACGAGCCGTGCATCAGCGAAAGGAACCCCATGAAGGCGGGAAGATGGTCGATATATGTGGGCGCCATGGCGATTGTGCAATTGCTCACCGCCTGTTCGGGCGAACCCGCCGCCGACAATAGCGCCGCGCCGACGGCCGAGGTCCGGAACGCCGCAGCCCCGATGGCCGACGGCAAGCTGGTCCTGGCCTTCGGGGACAGCCTCTATGCCGGCTATGGCGTGGCCCAGAATGAAAGCTTCCCCTTCCGCCTCGAACAGGCGCTGAAGGCAAAGGGGCTGGCGGTTCAGGTCCGCAATGCCGGGGTTTCGGGCGAAACCTCTCTGGGCGGCATGCAGCGTCTCGCCTTCACGCTCGACGGCCTGCCGCGCAAGCCCGACCTGCTGCTGCTCGACCTGGGCGGCAACGACATGCTGCGCGGCCTCCCGCCGGAGGACAGCGAGAAGAATCTGCGCGCCATATTGGACCAGCTCAGGCAGCGGCAGATCCCCGTGCTGCTCACCGGCATGATGGCCGCGCCCAATATGGGCAAGGATTATGGCGCGAAGTTCGACGCCATCTATCCCCGGCTGGCGAAGGATTACGGCCTGCCGCTCTACCCCTTCTTCCTGGATGGCGTGATCGGGAATCCCAGGCTGATGCAGGCCGATTCCATCCATCCCAATCCGGCCGGAGTGAACATCATCGTCGGCAAGATCGCGCCGGTCGTGACGGGCTTGCTGAAGAAAAGCTGAGCGTGACCTGCTCCTGCGAAGGCGCGCTTTAGCCCCTCACCCAATCATCATCAGGCTGGCATTACCCCCCGCAGCCGTCGTGTTGATGGAGGTCGACACCTCCTCCAGCAGCCAGTCGAGCGGATATCCCCCATCCGCCCCCGCCGCATGGACGCTGACGACCGGCCCCGGCAAGCCGGCCACGTCCCGAACCACCGCACCGATCCGCGCGGCATCGCCCTCCACCAGCACCGCCCCAAGCGGCCCATCCGCCTGCGACGTGAAATGCGCTGCAATATGTGCGGGCAATCCCAGCGGCAGTTCCATGTCCCACAGCACCCCGCGATTGCCCGTCGCCAGTACCGCCGCCATCTGCTGCAACAACCCCTGCCGCGTCGCGGGCCTCATCCCGATCAGTCCTCGCGGATGCAGCGCATAGAGGTTGCGCTCCCCCACCGGCCCCGGCAGCGCCATCTCCACCCCCAGAGCCGAGGCATCGCCACAGCGCCGCGCCATGGCCGAAGCCTCCGCCTCGCCCTTCGCCGCCAGCCAGTCGGCAAAATCGCTGAGCGGCGACCGGAGCGAACCGGCCCGCTCCGCAAAGACCGGCGGCACCGCCACCAGCCGCCCCAGATAAAGCGGCCCGCCCGCCTTCGGCCCGGTGCCCGACAGGCCCCGCCCGCCAAAGGGCTGTACGCCCACGATGGCACCGATCACATTGCGGTTCACATAGAGATTGCCGGCCTTCACCCGCCCCGTCACCTGCGCGACGGTATCGTCCAGCCGCGTATGCAGGCCGAAGGTCAGGCCATAGCCGGTCGCGTTGATCGCATCGACCAGCGCGTTCAACCCGGCGCGAGGGAAACGGACGACATGCAGCACCGGCCCGAACACCTCGCGCCGCAATTGCGCGATGTCGTCGATCTCGATGATCGTTGGCGGCACGAAGCTGCCATGCGCGGTTTCCTCCGGCAGCGGCTGCTGTTCCACCGCGCAGCCCAGCGCCCGCATCGCCTCTATATGCCGTTCTATCCCTTCCTTCGCTTCGTCGGTGATGACCGGCCCGATGTCGACCGCCAGCCGGTCGGTCCGCCCGATGCGCAATTCCCTGAGCGCCCCCTTCAGCATCGCCAGCGTCCGGTCCGCCACATCCTCCTGCAGGCAGAGGATGCGCAGCGCCGAACAGCGCTGTCCCGCACTGTCGAAGGCGGAGGCGATGACATCCGCCACCACCTGCTCCGCCAGCGCGGAGCTGTCGACGATCATGGCATTCTGCCCACCCGTCTCCGCGATCAGCGGAATGGGCCTGCCCGAAGCGGAGAGGCGCGAAGCCAATTGCCGCTGGATCAGCCGCGCCACCTCGGTCGATCCGGTGAACAGCACGCCGGCGGTCTGCGGCGCCGCCACCAGCGCCGCGCCGATCTCCCCCGCGCCGGGCACAAGCTGCAACGCATCGCCCGGCACCCCAGCCTCATGCAGCAACCGCACCGCCTCCGCCGCGATCAGCGGGGTCTCCTCGGCGGGCTTGGCCAGCACCGCATTGCCCGCGACCAGCGCCGCCGCGACCTGCCCGGTGAAGATCGCCAGCGGGAAATTCCAGGGCGAAATGCAGACGACCGGCCCCAGGGCGGTCTGCGCCGCGCCGAAGGCAGCCCGCGCCTGCGCCGCATAATAGCGCAGGAAATCGATCGCTTCCCGCACTTCGGCTATGGCGTTGGGCAGCGACTTGCCCGCCTCCCGCACGATCAGGCCCAGCAGGATCGGCATGCGCGCCTGCATCGCGTCGGCGGCCCGCTCCAGCACCGCGGCCCGCTCCGCCACCGGCACCAGCGCCCAGCCGCTTCCCTCCGCGCGCATGACCGCCGCCCGCGCATGGTCCGCCGACGCCTCGAACACCGTCCCCACGACATCGCGCCGATTGGCGGGGTTCAGCACCAGCCGCGCCGTGCCTTCCTCGCCTTCCGGCGCCGCCGTCCAATTGATTTGCGCGCTTTCGGCCAGCGCCTGCGTCAGCCTCGCCAGCGCATTCTCGTCGCTCAGGTCGATCCCGTCCGAATTGCGCCGATCCGGATACAGTCCGGACGGCAGCGCGATCTCCGCATGCCGCGCGCCCGGATGCGGCATCGCCAGCACCTGCTCGACCGGGTCCGCGATCATCTCCTCCACCGGCACCGCCGGATCGGCAATACGGTGCACGAAGGAACTGTTCGCGCCATTTTCCAGCAGCCGCCGCACCAGATAGGCGAGCAGCGTCTCATGCGTGCCGACCGGCGCATAGATGCGGCAGGGACGGTCCAGATTCCCCTTCCCCACCACCTGCTCATAGAGCGGCTCGCCCATGCCGTGCAGGCACTGAAACTCATAGTCGCCCAGCGTGAAACCGGGCCCCGCCAGATGATGGACCGTAGCCAGCGTCTGCGCATTATGCGTCGCGAATTGCGGGAACACCCGGTCACGCGCCGCCAGCAGCTTCTTCGCGCACGCGATATAGGCGACGTCCGTATGCAGCTTGCGCGTATAGACCGGGAAGTCCGCCATCCCATCGACCTGCGCCCGCTTGATCTCCGCGTCCCAATAGGCGCCCTTGACCAGCCGCACCATGATCCGCCGCCCGGCGCGCTGGGCCAGATCGACGATCCAGTCGATGACGAAGGGACAGCGCTTGCCATAGGCCTGCACCACGAAGCCCAGCCCGTTCCACCCCGCAAGCTCCGGGTCCAGCGCCAGACTCTCCAGCAGGTCGAGCGACAATTCCAGCCGATCCGCCTCCTCCGCGTCGATGTTGAGGCCGATGTCATAGCCTTTCGCGAGCAGCGCCAGCTCCTTCACCCGGGGCAGCAATTCCCCCATGACCCGCTGCGCCTGTGCGCGGGAATAGCGCGGATGCAGCGCCGACAGCTTGATCGAGATGCCCGGCCCGGCATAGACGCCGCGCCCGTCCGACGCCCGGCCGATGGCGTGGATCGCCTGCCGGTAATCCTCCAGATAGCGGGCCGCGTCCGCCGCCGTCGCCGCCGCCTCCCCCAGCATGTCATAGCTGTACTGGAAACCCTTGGCCTCCTCCGTCCGCGCCCGCTTCAGCGCTTCCCCGATGGTCTCGCCGGTCACGAACTGCTCGCCCATCATCCGCATGGCGAGGTCGACGCCGCGCCGGATCACCGGCTCGCCCAGCCGCGCCACCAGCCGGGTCAGCGCCGCGCCCAAACCCCGGTCGTCCACGCTGCCGACCAGCTTGCCCGTCACCACCAGTCCCCAGGTCGCCGCATTGACGAACAGCGACTTGCCGCCACCCAGATGCCCGCCCCAGTCGCCGTCAGCGATCTTGTCGCGGATCAGCGCGTCGCGGGTCGCATCGTCGGGAATGCGCAGCAGCGCCTCGGCCAGGCACATCAGCGCCACGCCCTCCTGGCTGGAGAGCGAATATTCCTGCACCAGCGCCTCGACCCCGCTGCCCTTGCCGTTGGCGCGCAGCGTCGTCACCAGCCTGCGCGCCATGTCGCGCACCCCCTGCCGCATGGCGTCGGGCAGCGCGGCGGCTTCCAGCAGGGGCGCCAAGCACTCTGCTTCATCGCGGCGATAGGCGGCGGTGATGGCCCGGCGGAGCGGTGACTGCGGCCGGATGGCGGGGGCGAAATCGGTGAAGGGGAGCGGGTTCGTCATGTGCGCCATGATAGGCAAATCATGGCATGCAATCCGACTTATAAACAGCTCATATTAAGGCAATATGCCTTATTATTCGCGATTATTCCGTCAAATCGTCCACCGTATCCACCCAAAAGGGGCGAAAATCCGCCTGCCATCAATCCTCGTCAATCAGGATGCGCACCGCCGCCCCGTCCGTATCCTCGAACTGGCCATTGCCCAGCGCCCAGAAAAAGGCCGCCAGCCCCAGCAGCCCCAGCCCAAGCGCAATCGGAATCAACAGGCTGAGACCGGTCATTTCACGGCTCCTTTCAGGCGCAGGGCATTGGCGATCACGATCAGCGAGGATGTCGACATGGCGACCGCCGCGACCAGCGGCGTCACCTTCCCCGCTATGGCCAGCGGCACCGCCAGCACATTATAACCGATCGCCAGCGCGAAATTCTGCTTCACCACCGCCACCGTCCGCCGCGCCGCATGCACGGTCAGCGCAACCGGCGCCAGCCTGTCGCCCAGGAACACGGCGTCGGCGGTAAGCTGGCTCGCATCGCTGGCCGAAGCGGGCGCCATGCTGGCATGCCCCGCCGCCAGCGCCGGGCCGTCGTTCAGCCCGTCCCCGATCATCAGCACCTTCTCGCCCCTGGCCTTCAACCGGTCGATCAGCGCCAGCTTGTCGGCGGGGCGCAGATGGCCGATGGCGGTGGTGCGGGTTTCGCGGGCGATCTCTTCCAGCGCTTCGGGCCGGTCGCCGCTGGCGATCAATATCTTCATCCCCATGCCGCGCAGCACGTCCAGCGTGTTCGCCGCATCGGGCCTCAACGCATCGGTGAAGCCCAGCAGCAAGGCCTGATCCCCGCGCCGATATTCCGCGGCCAGCCCGAACAGGTTGATCAGGCTGCGCGGACGCGCCAGCGACACGGCCACGCCTTCATAGTCCCCGAACACGCCCTCTCCGGCGACTTCGCGGACATTGTCGAGCGCGGCGGGCGTCACCCCCCGCGCCTCCAATGCTTGCCTCAAGGCGACGCTCAGCGGATGGCGGGACGCCCGCGACAGGGACAGCAGGATCGACCGGTCGTCCCGCCACAGACGGCGCAACCCCTGCGGCACCGGACGGCCCAGCGTCAGCGTGCCGGTCTTGTCGAACACCGCCTCACTGACCTCCGCCAGCCGTTCCAGCGCCGACCCGTCCTTGACCAGCACGCCCCGCCGCATCAACGCGCCGCAGGCAACGATCTGCGCGGCAGGCACCGCCAGCCCCAGCGCGCAGGGGCAGGTGATCAGCAGCACGGCGACCGCGATCAGCAAGGCCTGATGCACGCCCGCCCCCGCAATCATCCACCCCGCGAAGGACAGCGCCGCCAGCAGATGGACGCAGGGCGCATAGAGCCGCGCCGCCCGGTCCGCCAGCCGCACATAGCGCGACTTGCCCTGCCCCGCCTCCTCCATCAGCCGGGCGATGTCGGCAATGACGGTGTCGGCCCCCGCCGCCGTCACCTCCACCCGGATCGGCCCGTCGATGTTGAGCGAGCCCGCCTGCACATCGTCGCCGGGATGCACCCGCACCGGCGCGCTTTCCCCGGTCAGAAAGGCGATGTCGAGCCCGCTTTCCCCCTCCGTCACACGCCCGTCGGCGGCCAGCCTTTCGCCCGCCGCCGCCAATATCGTCATGCCGGGGCGCAGAGCGTCGGCCCGCGTCCACCGGCTGCTCCCGTCCGCCTCCAGCACCAGCGCGCCCGGCGCGGTCTGCTTCAGCAGCGCCGCCACGCCCGCCCGCGCCCGCCCGCGCATCATGCTGTCGAGCGAGCGCCCCGCCAGCAGGAAGAACAGCAGCATCACCGCCCCGTCGAACCAGGCATGCGCCCCACCGGTGACGGTCTCATAGAGACTCATCCCGGTCGTCAGCAGCACGCCGATGCTGATCGGCACGTCCATATTGGTCCGCCCCTGCCGCAACGCCGCCCAGGCCGAACGGAAGAAGGGCTGGCCCGCATAGGCCACCGTCGGCAGGGCGATCAGGGCGGAGAGCCAGTGGAACATCTCCCGCGTCGCCCCTGCCGCCCCGGACCAGACCGAAACCGACAGCAGCATGATGTTCATCGCCGCGAAGCCCGCCACCACCAGCGCCCGCGTCAGCCGCCGGCTTTCCGCCGCCGCGACATCCAGCCCCGCATCGGCCAGCGGCTCCGCCTCGAATCCCAAAGCGGCGATGGCGGCGCGCAGGTCGGGCGGGGTCAGCGCCGGATCGTGGCGGACGGCGACGCGCTTCGCGCCCATATTGACCCGCGCCGACAGGATGCCGGGCTGGCGCGGCAACCCCTCCTCGATCTTGGCGATGCAGCCGACGCAATGGATGCCGGGAACGGCGAACAGGCTTTCGGCCGTCTCTTCCGCCACCGGATCGGGGATCAGCGCCTTCGTGGCCATCAGTCGACCTCCCTCAACAGATGCTCCTCGCGCCCGGCAAGGCGGAGGTCGAAGCGGACCTGCCAACGGCCCTTCGGCAAAGCACGATCGCTGGCATAGACGCCCGGCGCAGTTTCACGGAAGACCAGCGACAAGTCCGGCGCCCGCCCCAGCGGATGCTGCGCCACCGCCGTCACCTGGCCGCCCGTCACTGGCGCGCCCCTGGCGTCGGCAAGGGTCAAGCCGACATGCCGCGCCGTATCCAGCGTCACCCGGTCCCGCCATCCCAGCCGCTTCTGCGCCCGCGCCTGCGCCAGCCAGCCGTTGAACTTCTGGCTGGCGACATAGCTGTTCTCGACCACCGTGCCGCCGAAGGATCGCACCGCGACGGTCGCCATCAGCATGTTCACCGCGATCACCACGGCAAAGAACGCCACCAATATCGCCGTCATGTGCCAGCCGGTGAAGCGGCGGATGGGGGATGGAGCAGGGGTCATGCTTCAGGGCCTTTCAAATCGGGCGGGTTCGCTGGCGCTGCCGCCCTCACGATCCAGGGCGCGCACGGTGAAGCGGAAATCCTGCCGCGCCGGGCCGCCGGACGGCAGCGTCAGGAAGATGCGCAGCTTCGCCACGCTGTCGGCGGGCACGGTCGTCCGCACCGTCGCGGCGGCACTCTCCCGCGACCCCGCATCGGTCCACATCCGGCCGCCGGGCAGGCCGGTGAGGCCCACCTCCATCGGCCGGGGCCGCGCCTGCATATTGCGCAGCTTGACCGTATAGGCGTTGCGGATCGCGCCGTCGGACAGGCGCACGAAGATCGGATTGCGGTCCTGCTGCGCGCTGATCTCCAGCCGCTCGCGCGCGCCCAGCGCGAACAGCATGGCCGCGCCGATCCCCGCCCAGACCGCGAAATAGGCGATGGTGCGCGGCCGCAGCAGCGTCTTCAGCACCGGGCGCGGCGCCGCGCCCTTCTGCTCCGCCTCCGCATCGTCCTGCGTGCAATAATCGATCAGGCCGCGTGGCCGCCCGACCTGCGCCATCACCTTGTCGCAGGCGTCGATGCAGAGCGCGCAGGTGATGCAGCCGATCTGCGGCCCTTCGCGAATGTCGATGCCGGTGGGGCAGACCGCGACGCACTGGTTGCAATCCACGCAGTCGCCAAACGCGCCCGGATGCGCCTGGGCCTTCTTCAGGCTCCCGCGCGTCTCCCCGCGCCAATGCTTGTAGGTGACGATCAGCGACTTCTCGTCCAGCATCGCGGTCTGGATGCGCGGCCAGGGACACATGTAGATGCACACCTGCTCCCGCATGAACCCGCCCAGCAAGAAGGTCGTCGCGGTCAGCACGAAAGTCGTCGTATAGGCTTGCCACGCGGCGGTCCCGCTCCAGAACTCCCGTTGCAGCGTCGGGGCGTCCGCGAAATAGAATATCCACGCGCCCCCGGTGACGAAGGCGATCCCCAGCCAGACCGACCATTTGAAAAGCCGCCGGGCGATCTTCGCCGCCCCCCATGGCGCCTTGGCGAGCCGCAACTGCGCATTGCGGTCGCCGTCCACGAAGCGTTCGACATGCTGGTAGAGGTCGGTCCACATCGTCTGCGGACAAGCATAGCCGCACCAGGCCCGCCCCACCGCCGACGTGACGAGGAACAGCCCGATCCCCGCCATGATCAGCAGGCCCGCGACATAATAAAATTCCTGCGGCCAAATCTCGATGGAGAACATGTAGAAGCGCCGATGGGCCAGATCGACCAGCACCGCCTGATCGGGCGCATAAGGCCCCCGGTCCCAGCGCAGCCAGGGCGTGCCCCAGTAGATGGTCAGCGTCACCGCCATGATCGCCCATTTCAGGCGGCGGTAGAAGCCGTCCACCGCCTTGGGATAGACGCCCTTGCGCTTCTCATAGAGCGAGGCGGAGCCGGACATGAACATGGCTTATCGACCTGCCCCCGCAGCAGCGGGAGGGGCCGCCTCACCCCCGCCCAGGCTGTGCACATAGGCCGCCAGCATCCGGATGGTCGCCTTGTCCAGCTTGTCGTCCCAGCGCGGCATCACGCCATGGCGGCTGTTCCAGACGGTCTCGCGGATGGTCCCCGCATCGCCCCCGTAAAGCCAGATCGCATCGGTCAGATTGGGCGCGCCCAGTTCCCGGTTCCCCTTGCCCGCCGGGCCGTGGCAGACCGCGCAATTATCGGCAAAGACCTTGTCCCCGCGCCGCGAAGCCGCGCTCGGGCGGTCCTGCCCGCTGATCGCCCGGACATGCGCCACCACATCGTCCACCTGCGCCGCCGTCAGCAACTGGTCCTTGCCGAAGGCCGGCATCAGCGACTGCCGCGTGGCGTCGTGATCGGGATTGCGGACGCCATCGGTGATCGTCTTCTCGATCGTCGCCAGATCGCCGCCCCACAGCCAGTCGTCGTCATTGAGGTTGGGATAACCCCTGGACCCCGCCGCGCCCGACCCATGGCACTGGACGCAATGCACCCGGAACGCGGCGCGCCCACCCTCGACCGCCTGCTGCATCAGTTCGGGCCGCCCCGGCAGCGCCGTAATCGGCGTCTCCGCAATCGCCCGGCGGATCGGCGCGATCTGCCTTTCCCGCGCCGCCAATTCCTTGTCCAGCGCCCCCCGGCTCGACCAGCCCAGCATGCCGCCGGTAGCCCGGTCGATCATCGGGATAGCCGGATAGGCGATCATATAACCGATAGCGAACAGGATCGTCGCGTAGAAGGTCCACAGCCACCAGCGGGGCAGCGGCGTGTCCAGTTCCTGGATGCCGTCCCATTCATGATGCTTGATCTCCGTCCCGGTGGCGGGATCGATACGCTTGTCGTCAGCCATGCCCGGCCTCCGTCTGATCGTCGAAAATGGCGAGCGCGGCCTCCGCGCTGCGCTGCCGCCCATGGGGCAGGAAATGCCAGCCGATGAGGGCCACATAGAGCACCCCCATGAAGACCAGCCCCCAGCTATCGGCAAAATGCCGCAAGGCGTCGTAGCTCATCTGTCGACCTCCTGCGGTTTCGCGCTGTCCACATCGACCAGCGTGCCCAGCATCTGGAGATAGGCGACCAGCGCGTCCATCTCGGTCAGCTTGCCCGGATCGCCGTCGAAATCGCGCGCCTGCGCCTTGGGATAGCGTTTCAGCAGGTCGCTGCTGTCCGCATCCGGATCGGCCTGCGCCTTCAGATCGTCATTCGCCCTGGCGATGTCGTCCTTCGTATAAGGCACCCCGACATCATTGAGCGCCGTCAGGTCCTTGCGCATGTCGGGCAGCTTCAATTCCCGCTCCGCCAGGAAGGCATAGCCCGGCATGATCGATTCCGGCACCACGGCGCGGGGGTCCTTCAGATGCTGGACATGCCACTCGTCCGAATAGCGGCCGCCCACCCGCGCCAGATCCGGCCCGGTGCGCTTCGAACCCCACTGGAAGGGATGATCGTACATGCTCTCGGCGGCAAGGCTGTAATGGCCATAGCGTTCCGTCTCGTCCCGGAAGGGCCGGATCATCTGGCTATGACAATTATAGCAGCCCTCGCGGATGTAGATATTCCGCCCCGCCAGCTCCAGGGGCGTATAGGGACGCACGCCCTCTACCTTCTCGATCGTATTGTCGATCCAGAAAAGCGGCGCGATCTCCACAATGCCGCCGATGGCGACTGTAATCAGGGCTGCGATGCCCAGCAGCGAAACATTCCGCTCGAGCCTGCCATGATCGAAGAATTTACCCTTGGTCTTGGTTGCCATTCTCAAAGTCCTCAAATCGAGGGAAACTTCCAACCCCCGTTCGCCCTGAGCCTGTCGAAGGGCTTTTCTTCTTCTTGAAGGCCCAGCCCGAACGGAGAGGGGTTTCAGGTCGCCGCGGGCACCAATGGCCGGTCGGCCTCCACATCATAGGCCGCATCGTTCATCGGCTTTTCCACGCGCAGCGGGCTGCCCGCGATGGTCCTGCCGATGTTCCAGGCCATGACGATCGCGCCGCTCAGGTACAGAAGGCCTCCCGCCGCACGGATCAGGTACATGGGGAACATGGCGCTCACCACTTCGGAGAAGGCGTAGACCAGATAACCGTCGCTGCCATATTCGCGCCACATCAGCCCCTGCATGATGCCCGCGACCCACATCGACGCGGCGTAGAGGACGATGCCCACGGTCGCCAGCCAGAAGTGCCAGTTCACCAGCCGAAGACTGTACAGCCGCTCCCGCTTCCACAGTCGTGGCGTCAGATAATAGAGGCAGGCGAAAGTGATCAGCCCATTCCACCCCAGCGCACCACTATGCACATGGCCGATGGTCCAGTCGGTATAGTGGCTGAGACTGTTGACCGCCTTCACGGACATCATCGGACCTTCGAAGGTCGACATGCCGTAAAAGGCCAACGCCATCACCATCATGCGGATGATCGGATCGGTGCGGATGCGGTCCCAGGCGCCGTTCAGCGTCATCAGCCCGTTGATCATCCCGCCCCAGCTCGGCATCCACAGCATGACCGAAAAGACCATGCCCAAAGTCTGCGCCCAGTCGGGCAGCGCGGTATAATGAAGATGGTGCGGACCCGCCCAGATATAGAGGAAGATCAGCGACCAGAAATGGATGATGGAAAGCCTGTAACTATAGACCGGCCGTTCCGCCTGCTTGGGCACGAAATAATACATCATGGCGAGGAAACCGGCAGTCAGGAAGAAGCCGACCGCATTATGCCCGTACCACCATTGGGTCAGCGCATCCTGCACGCCCGCGAAGGCGCTGTAGCTCTTGGAACCGAGCCAGCTCACCGGCATGGAAAGATTGTTGACGATGTGCAGCATCGCGATCGTCAGGATGAAGCTCAGGTAAAACCAGTTCGCCACATAGATATGCGGCTCGCTGCGGCGCAGGATGGTGCCGCCGAACACGACCAGATAGGCGACCCAGACGATGGTCAGCCACAGGTCGACATACCATTCGGGCTCGGCATATTCCTTGCCCTCGGTAATGCCCAGCAGATAGCCGGTCGCCGCCAGCACGATGAAAAGCTGATAGCCCCAGAAGACGAACCGGGCGAGCGCCGGAAAGGCCAGCCGCGCCCGGCATGTCCGCTGCACCACGTAGAAGCTGGTGGCGATCAGCGCATTGCCCCCGAAGGCGAAGATGACGGCGGAGGTATGCAGCGGCCGCAGCCGCCCGAAACTGGTATATTCGATCCCCAGGTTGAGCGCCGGAAAGGCCAGTTGAAGCGCGATGTACAACCCCGCCAGAAAGCCAGCCAGCCCCCAGAAGACGGTCGCGATCACGCCCCAGCGGATCGGGTCGTCGTCATATTTCCCCTGGGATGCGGGCATCTTCAGCAGCCCGCGGGTGATCGCCTCATAATCGGCATGCCGCATCGTCAGCACGGCGACGGCCAGCGCGGCCGCGCAGACGATCCCCATATGCACGGCAAAGCCGAAATCCGCCGCCGCCAGCGCCGCCAGAAAGGCCAGCGTCGCGAGCGCGAACCAGCCGCCCGTCTTCCAAACCAGTTGCTCCATAGGATTTCCCCGTCAAAGGCTTTGCGGCGTCCTTCGTCCGGGAGCCGCCCTTATGCATTGACCTCTGTCAAAGCCCGCGCCGCAGGTATGTAGGGGAATGTCCGTATCGGGGTGGATTGCGGACATTCCCCTACATACCTGCGGCGCGGGCTTTGACAGAGGTCAATGCATAAGGGCGGCTCCCGGACGAAGGACGCCGCAAAGCCTTTGACGGGGAAATCC
>NZ_LTAB01000024.1:0-78923 GCF_001580035.1 Sphingobium sp. 22B
ACCTCGCCCGGCGAGGTGCGGATGATGTTGGCGAAGGTGCGGAAATTCGCCGCGCCCCGCGGTATGTCGAGCGATCCCGCCAGCGAGGCCGGCTTGCCCGTGTCATTGACTTCGGCGGCCAGGAAATCATCGGCCCGGCGGTCGATGCCCGCCGCGATCCTGTCCAGCAGGGCGGCGCGTTCCTCGACCGTCGACCTGCCCCAATCGCCCGCCAGCGCCCGGCGGCCGCCGGCCACCGCCTCCTCCACCAGGCTTTCGTCCGCCTCATGGACGATCGCATGCGCCTGACCCGTGGCCGGGTTGATGTCCTCGAACCGCCGCTTGCTTTCGACAAAGCGGCCGTTGATGAAATTGCGATAGTCAATTCGTGGCATGTTCGCTCCGAGGCGGACACGGCGCCCGAAGGCGCCGTGCCGGCCGCTTAGTTGAGGGTGAATTCGACGACGGCCGCGCCGGCGCCGTAAGTGGCGCCATATCCGTGCACGGTCGCGCCCCTGAAGCCGCCGGTCGCGCCCAGAATCCAGCCCAGATGCTTCATTCCCATGTCGCCCTTGGCGGTTTCGAGATAGGCCGGCAGCCCGTCGCGCAGGGCCTGGTCGCCGCGCTGCATGGCGTCGAGCAGGGCGCGGTTCGCGGCATCGTCCTCGTCGCGGACGATGCGGTCGGTGGCGATGTCGATGGCATGATCGAAATAGCTGCCCGACAGGCCGCCGATGCCGATCACCGCGGCGCGCTTGCCCTGCAGGTCTGCCTGGGCCGCCGCGACCTTGCCGAGCGCTTCGGTCGTGGCGAAGTCCTGATAGAGATTGTTCGCTGCGACCACGGCGGGAATGACGCCGCCGGGATTGAGGAAGGCGTTGGCGACGATCGTTCCGGAATCGATGGGGAAATCCTGATAGTCGACGGTCTTCGACTTGTATCCGCAATCGTTTGCGGCGGCGGCGCAGGCATGAGCCAGTTCCACATCGGCGCGCAGGTCCATCTGGAGGTCGCCATAGTCGTACCAGTTTTCGTCGACATGGATGCCGGTGCTGTGCGGGCGCGCCTGCCACAATTCATCGAGCACCGCGAACCACTGCGTCGAATAGATCAGCAGGACGTCGGGCTTCGAAGCGGCGAGGGCACGGCCCGCCGCATGGCTGGCATCCGCGAGCGGAGCCCAGGCGGGGTTTTCAGGCCGAAGGAAGGGAAGCGGATTGCCCGGCATCAGAAATGCGGAAACGATTGGCATGCGGAACTCCAATTCCAGAGCATCTTGCGCGAATGAGCGAAGGATTGCGCGGCGGCGATGCGGTAACGAAGAATGCGGGGCGCGCCGCCGCGTTCGCCGCGGCGCGCCCCGGGCCGGGTGTCAGGAGGCGAGGCGCCATTCCATCACGGCGTTGCCGGTGCCGATGACGGTGCCGTAGCCATAAAGTTGCGCCGGGACGTCGGTATAGTCCATGGCCGACACCATCCAGGGGAAGGCGCCCGACTTCACTTCGGCAAAGGCTTCCTCGACCCATTCGGGGAAGAGGTTCATCACTTCCCGCAGCTTGCCCTGGCGCATGAGTTCGATCATGCGCATGTCCCATTTATAGCCCTTGTAGCTCTGGGGATGTTCGCGGCTCATATCCTCCGGGATTTCCGGCTCTTCATGGAAATGGAAGTGCGAGAAGGTGTTGGAGGCGAGCAGGACGGCGCGCTTGCCGCTCTTTTCGATGGCGCGGCGGGTGGCGACGCCCAGCCGCTCCATCTCCTCAATCCCCTCGTCCAGCTGGAGATAATAAGGCGAATTATTGGCCGAGATGCCCACCACCGGAATGTCCCATTGCGGACGGACCATGTGC
This sequence comes from Sphingobium sp. 22B, assembly GCF_001580035.1. NCBI lineage: Bacteria > Pseudomonadati > Pseudomonadota > Alphaproteobacteria > Sphingomonadales > Sphingobiaceae > Sphingobium > Sphingobium sp. 22B. The sequence continues at coordinate 1,830 of NZ_LTAB01000024.1, forward strand.
AGCGTGGTGATGGTGCCGTAATCCACGCGGAAATTGGGATTGCGCATCATCTGCGAGGTGAGGCCGGCCGCCTGCGCCTCCGCACAGCAGGCCTCCGCCAGTTCGACATCGACCTGCATGTCGAAATTATAGCGGAAGAGGTTGGGGAAGATCGGATCGACCGACTTGCCCGTCAGGCGCGGCACGCCCAGGAAATGGTGGCCGACCAGGGTGATCCAGTGCGGCGAATGCACCAGCAGCACGTCGGGCTTCAGTTCCTCGATGCTCTTGCGAACATGTTCATAGCCCCAGCGGAGCATTTCCCAGCCGCCCTCCGAGCGCGCCTCGTTCTGGGGCGGGTTTTCGGCATAGACGAGATGCGGCGGGTGCGGTGCCACAAAGCCGGCGACAATCTTACCTTCAGACATAGCTGGTCCTCTCAGCGCTGTTTTGAACCAATCCAGCTTCGCCGTCGAAGCGGCGACTCACTGCTGCAAAAACTAACTTGCAATCGATTGCATATCAAGTTGGGGTTTGTTCTTTTTGTCAAGGCCGGTTTCGGCGGCCGAGAGGCGTTCGACGAGCCGCCGATATTGCACCAGCGCCGAGTCCGCCCGGACGATCAGCATGTCCGCATCCCCCTCCGCAAGCCGGGCCTGTTGCGCCTCGATAATCTCCTTGTCCTCCAGGAAGGCGGCGTTCGCGACGGCGGAGAAAGCCTCCGCATAGCCGTCGACATCCTCCTCCACGCGCGGTCCGTAGGCGAAGAAATAGCGTGCGGTGCCCTCCGTCATGGGGGTGACGGCCTGAAGCGAATAGCTGAAGGAAAGCAGGGACGGATCGTCGCCCGGCGACCGGCCGCCATGGCGTTCGGCGGCGCCGACCGGGAACATCTTGAACGTCAGGCTCAATATGCCGGGGACCGAGAATTCATATTCGTTCCAATAATCGATCCTGCCCAGTTCCGGCTGATGATGCGGGGCGGGCTGGTCGCGCACCCAGCGTTCCAGATGCAGGCCGCGGTCGCGCTGTTCGATTCGCGGGCGGGTGAGCGCCCATTCCTCCGTCACGCCGAAGCTGTTGGGGTGGACGTAGCTCAGATGGCTGAAATCGAGGAGGTTGTCGCAGACCAGGGCGGCGGCCGCCCGATAGTCGATGACGCCCGGCTTCAGGACGAACCGGCCTTCGTCGATTCCGCTGACCGGCGGGATCAGCGCGGGATCGGCGCCGGCTTCGTCGCCCATCCAGACCCAGATCCAGCTATGCCGCTCGACCACCGGATAGGCGGTGACGCGCGCGGTGGCGGGGATGGCGGCGGCGCCCGGTATTTCCGTGCAGGCGCCGGTCGCCCCATATTTGAAGCCGTGATACATGCACCGGATCTCCTCCCCCTCCACCCGGCCCTTGGACAGGGGGGCGGAACGGTGGCGGCAGCGGTCTTCCAGCGCGACCAGCCTGCCCGATCCCGTCCGGTAGATGACGATCGGCCTGTCGAGGATCTTGAGGGCGAGCAGTTCCCCATTGGCCAGGGACTGCGCCCAGCCTGCTACATACCAGGCATTGCGTACATACATATGTCCTCTCCATTCAGTGGATGACCGGCGGAGCGCTTCTGGCGGCGTTCCTGCCGGGCTAAGGGGTTGGTGGGTTCCTCCGGACTGCGGCATGATCCGGGGGCGCCGGGGCCGGGGAGGGATGTCCGCCGCTTCCCGGAAGGGGCTGCGCTGGCTGCAATCCGGCGGCAGGCTCCCTCATCGCAATCCCTCCGATCCCTGGCCGAGCCTGCCTATCGGCGGCGGTAAACGGCGGCCTTCGCCGGGGTTCGCGGCGTTGCATGTTCCGGCGGGGTCACGATCCCGAAATGCCTGGTCAGGGTCGAATGGCTCATGTGACTTTCGCCTCCGCATCTGGAAAAGGGACTCATAAGAGTCATCGCGAATGTTTACAATCGATTGCAGACCATTGCCAGACATGTCAAGCTGCGATTTATGTTGCCAACGATTGCAGGCCCCGTGAAGGGTAGCGCCCAATCATGGAGAGAGCCTTGCCCGCCACTATTCAGCCGTCCCGGATCGTGACCCTCAAGCGGGTCGCGCAGGAGGCGGACGTTCATCCTTCGACCGCGTCGCGCGCGCTCAACCCCGAAACCCGCCATCTGGTGGCGGAAGATGTGGCGGAGCGCGTGACGTCCGTCGCGCGCACCCTAGGCTACCGGCGCAACCTGCTTGCCGCGGGCTTGCGGACGGGCAGGTCGCATCTGGTCGGCATGCTGGTGCCCGACATCGCCAACACCGTCTTCTCGCCCATATTGAGCGGCGCGGCGGAAAGACTGGCGGCGGAGGGATTTTCAACCGTGGTCGCGGATGTCGGCCGGCAACCGGCGCGGGAGCTGGAGGTCGCCCGGGAACTGGCGACCCGGCAGGTCGAGGGGCTGATATTGGCGACGGCGCAGCGGGACGATCCGGTCGTCGATTTCTGCCTGGCGCAGGGGATTCCGACGGTGCTGGTCAACCGCGCGGAGGAAAAGCGGCGGCTGTCGGCGGTGGTTTCCGACGATGCGCTGGGCATGCAGCTGGCGGTCGACCATGTCTTCGAACTGGGCCATCGCGCCATCGCCCATCTCGCGGGGCCGGAAGCCATTTCGACCGGCCATCTGCGGCGGCGGGCCTTTTACGGCGCGATGGACCATCACGGATTGCGGAGCGGGGACGACCTGCACGAATCGACCCAGGGCTATAGCCGGGAGGAGGGGGCGGCCGCCACGCGCAGGCTGCTGGAGCGGCGGCCGGACGTCACCGCCATCGTCGCCGCCAACGATCTGCTGGCGCTGGGCGCCTATGACGCCTTGCGGGAATGCGGACTGCGGTGCCCGCAGGACGTGTCCGTGGTGGGCCATAACGACATGCCGATGGTCGACCTGGTATCGCCGCCGCTGACGACCGTGCGGATCAGCCAGGAGGCGCTCGGCCGGGAAGCCGCCGACCTTCTGCTCCACCGGATCAGGGGAGAGGATAGCGGTCGGCGGAACATCGTCCTTGCGCCCAGCCTGATCGTGCGGGAGTCCGCCGCCGCGCCGCGAAAGGCGGGGCTGCCCGGCGGGGGGGCGGCGAAGCAGCTCGTCGGGTCATAGGGGAAAACCGGCCTTCGATCCCGCCGGAGGCGCGGCCGCCGGTCCGGGATCGAGGCGCGGCGGCGACCGACGCGGTTCCGTCAGTCCTCCAGGATCACATTGGCCATGGCGAGCACGACCGTCGCCTGCCGGTCGGACCGGTTGGCGATCGTCCTTTCCTCCCCCGGCGCGAAGCGGCATGCGTCCCACCGGCCAAGCGTCGCCGGAACGCCGCCGCTGGAAAATTCCAGCTCTCCCTCGACCACCAGATAGAGCTTTTCATAGGGAGAGGCGGACGGCTGGATACAGCCGCCCGGTTCGATGATCGACAGGCCCATCCAGGCGAAGCCGGACGGGCAGGCCTCCTTCCCCAGCATGCGCAGGCAGCGCATGCCGTCATGCCCGGGCGCGTTATATTCCGGCGCCTCCGCGAAGCGGGTGACGTTCATGTCAGCGCGGGACCAGCACGATGCGGTCGCGATCCGACTGCATGACCTTCGCATAGGCGGACGAGGCATCCTCCAGCGCGTGGATGGAGGATTGGCCCACCGAGAAGGGCCGCAGCGCGCCGCTTTCGAAATGCGGCGTCATCGCCGTCAGCATCGCCACCGTGTCGCGGGTGCTGAGCGACAGCGTGTCGATGCCGATATATTCATGCTGGCCGCGGTAGAATTTCAGGATGTCGAAGGGGACGACGCGGTCGATCGTGCCGATCAGGATCTGCTTGCCGCGCTTGGCCAGCGAATCGGAAGCAGCCTCGAAATAGGGGCTGCCGACCGTGTTGTAGATGAGGCCCGCGCCCTTGCCGTCCGTCAGGTCGCGAACCGCATCCGCGACGTTGACGGCGCTGGCGTCGATCATCTCGACCGGGGCGTTGGCGTGGCCGATATAGGGTTCGTCCCGGCGGGTGACGCCGATGGCGCGGGCGCCGAGCAGCGTCACGATCTGCATCGTCGCCTGGCCCACCTTGCCATTGGCGCCGAAGACCAGGACCGTATCGCCCTTCTGCGGGAAGCCGGCGCGGCGCAGGCCTTCCCATGCGGTGACGAACGGCACGCCCGCGGCGCCCGCCTCCAGCAGGGAGATGTTGGACGGCTTTTGCGAGACGCAATCGAGGTCGAGCACGATATGCGAGGCATGGGTGCCGTCGCAGCGGATGCCGAAATCGCCGCTCGATCCCCAGACCTCCACGCCGACCAGTTCGCTGGGCCCCTCCACGATGCGGCCGGAGAAATCGCGGCCCGGCGTGCGCGGCCAGACGGCATAGGGCATCATGCCGATCGCCGCCTTCACGTCGCTGGGATTGACGGCGGCGCAGGCGATTTCGACGAGCACCTGGTCCGGCTTCACCTCCAGGCGCACGTCCGATTCGACGGGGAGGCGGACGCTGGAGGCGTCATTCGCCTTTTCCGTCAGGCGAAGCCGCCGGGTAACGCCGTTCTGGGAATCCTTCATTCCTAATATCCTGTTGGTTTAAGGGAGAAAATTGGGTCTGGTCGGTGCCGGGTGATGGCGATTGCTCGAAAACGGGGTTGAACTTTGCAATCGATTGTAGTTGTTGTCGGCGGAGGATGTCAAATGCCATCTTCCGCGATGGACCAGCCCATGGCCTCGCGGCATCCCGCGCAGGAGAGCACAGCATGCAAGCAAAAGCCGATATAGCGATCACGCAGGAAGTGATTCGCGCCATGTCCGGGACGGCCGATCCGCGCCTCCGGCAGATCATGGAGGTGCTGGTCGAGAACCTTCACGACTTCGCGCGGCGGACCAATCTGACGCGGCCGGAGCTGGATATAGCCCTGGATTTCCTGAACGCGGTGGGCAAGGCGACCAACGAACGGCATAATGAGGCGGTGCTGCTGGCCGATGTCCTTGGCCTGTCGACGCTGCTGTGCGACGGCGATCCCGACCATGCCGAGGAGGCCGAGGCGCTGCTGGGGCCGTTCTGGCGCATGCACTCGCCCCGGACGGAAAATGGCGGCACCATCTGCCGTTCGGCAACGCCCGGTCCGAAGCTGGAAGTGCATGGGCAGGTGATCGACGCGCAGCGGCAACCGATTGCAGGGGTGGAGGTCGACGTATGGCATGCTTCCCCTGTCGGCCTTTACGAGAATCAGGATGAAAACCAGGTCGACATGAACCTGCGCGGCAAGTTCACCACCGACAGCGAGGGCCGCTTCTGGTTCACCACGGTCCTGCCGGCGGGCTATCCGGTGCCGACCCACGGGCCGGTCGGCGGCCTTCTGAAGGCGCAGGGGCGGCATCCCTTCCGGCCCGCCCATCTCCATTTCCTGCTGTGGAAGCCCGGCTATGAGACCCGCATTTCGCAGGTCTTCGTGAACGACGACCAATATATCGACACCGACGTGGTCTTCGGCGTCACCCCCGGCCTGATCGGGCAATATGAGAAGCAGGCGGACGGCAGCTATCGCATGGAGCGCACCTTCGCCATGCATGAGGGCGAGACCTTCATTCCCAAGCCGCCGATCGATTGACCGAAGCAAAAGGCCCCGGCTCGGTGGAGCCGGGGCCTTTTCCGCCAGGGGCCGCTTTCGGTTCAGGCCCCTTTCCTTTCAGGCCCTTTCGGTTCAGGCCCCTTTCCTTTCAGGTCATGCGTTTCAGCCGAGCGGGCGGGCGGCGCAGATGCGGTAGCTGTCCTGCCAGGGGCGTGCGGCCTCGAAGGCGGAACAGGCCGCCAGCAGGTCCGCATCGGCCCAGCGCCGGCCGATCAGTTGCAGGCCCACGGGCAGTCCGTCGACCAGGCCGGCCGGCAGCGATGCCGCGGGATTGCCGCAGAAATTGGTGAGATAGGTCAGGCAGAAGCCGATCAGCGGATTGACCGGTTCTCCGGCGATCTCCGCCGGGCCCCTGGTATTGCCGTCCCCTGCGTTCTTCACCGGCAGGCAGGCCGTCGTCGGGCAGGCGATCAGGTCGACGCCGAAGAGCGCGCCTTGCAGCACGTCGAAGGCGCGGGACCGCAGTTCCTGATCCGCCTCGACCTCCCGCCGGCTGAGACCGCGCGCCACGTCGATCCACTGCGTCAGCTCGGCAGGGATCGAATCGGGGAAGTCGCCCAATATGTCCAGGCCCTGCGCCTTGAAGCCGTCGAACACCGAGATCATCATCCCGGCCATCATGCGGCACCAGAGATCGGTCAGTTCCGCATGTGGGCAGGGGAGTTGGAAATCGAGCGGGACCACGGTCATGCCCGCATCCTCCAGCCCCCTTGCGGCCGATTCGATCGCCGCCGCCACGCGCGGGTCGACCGGATAGCCGCCAAGATCGGTCGCGAGGCCGACCCGGAGCTTTCCGACCGGGCGGCCGATCGCGCCCAGCCAGTCGACATCGTCGGGCACGCTGAAGGGGTCCATCGGATTATGGCCGGCCAGCGCCTGCATCGCGAGCGCGCCGTCCCGGACGGTCCGGGATATGGGGCCTTCATAGACGAACGGGAACACGCCGGCGAAGGCGTTCGGCCGCATGACCATGGGCACCCGCCCGAAGGAGGGCTGGAAGCCGAAGGTCCCGCACCAGGAGGAGGGAATCCGGATCGATCCGCCGCCGTCGCTGGCCCCGGCGACCGGCAGCATGCCGTCCGCGACGGCCGCCGCCGCGCCGCCCGACGACCCGCCGCTGTTATGGTCCGGGTTGAAGGGGTTGCGGGTGGCGCCGAACAGGGGATTGTCGCATGTGCCGCGGAACCCCATGACCGGAGAGTTGGTGATGCCCAGCACGACCGCGCCGGCATCCTCCATGCGTTGCGGATAGGTGGTCTTGAGGTCCAGCGAGAAATGCCGGAGCGGCCCGATGCCGCCGAAGGTGCTCGGCCAGCCGGGATAGAAGTTGAACAGGTCCTTCTGCGCGGTGGGCACGCCGGCCAGCGGGCCGACCTCCTCCCCCCGTCCAAGTTTCGAGTCGATGGCGTTCGCGCGCTGCCGCGCCTCTTCGAAGCCGCGATGGACGAAGGCGTTCAGCGTCGGGTCGCGCGCCTCGATCCTGAAAATCGCCGCGTCGACGACCTCCAGCGCGCTGACGCGGCGGGTCCGGACCGCTTCCGCGATCCCGCTGGCCGTTTCGAAATCCTCCATCCTGGTCTCCGTGCTTGCAAAATCTCTGCAATCGATTGTAATAGTATTTGCGAAATTCACAATCACTCTTCTGTAGAGGAACGCCAGCATGAGCATCAACGGCCCTTTGACGGGAAAAAGCTTCGTAGTCGTCGGCGGGACGGGGGCCATCGGCTCCGCCGCCGCGCGCGCCCTGTCGGCCGAGGGCGCCGTCGTGCACATCGCCGACCGCGCGCCGGCGATCGCGGAACGGGGCGCGGCGGTCCTCGACTCGCTCGCCCATGGCGGCGGCCTGCATGACGTCGACATCACCAGCACCGCATCCTTGCAGCAGTTGCGGGACTCGCTTTCCGCGCAATGCGGCGGGGCGCTGAACGGCCTGATCAACGCCAGCGGCTTCACCAAGGCGATTCCCCATGGCGACCTGGACGCCCTGACCGACGCGTTCATCGACGAGATGCTCCAGGTGAACTGGCGCGCCCAGTTCGCCACGGTCCGCGAGCTTGCGCCGCTGCTCAAGGCGTCGGGCGACGGGCTGGTCGTGTCCCTGTCCTCCATCGCCAGCTTCACCGCCGTCGGATCGAACATCGCCTATTGCGCGGCGAAGGCGGGCATCGACGTGATGACCAAGGCGCTTGCCCGCGTGCTGGCGCCCGAAGTGCGCGTCCTGGCCGTGTCGCCGGGCGTGGTGGACACCAGCTTCGTGCCGGGGCGCGGCGCCGACTTCTCGCAGAAGGTGGCCGATGCGACGCCGCTGAAGCGGATCGCGAGCGCCGACGACATCGCCCGCGCCATCGCCGCCTGCGCGACCCACCTCACCTATTCGACCGGGCACATCATCCAGGTCGACGGAGGGCGCGCGCTGTGAGTTCGACCTATCCGATCCAGTCGCCCGTCGTGCTGACCTGCGCGGTGACGGGCAATCTGACGACGCGCGAGCAGACGCCCTTCCTGCCGGTGAGCCCGGCGGAGATCGCCGCCTCCGCGCTGGAGGCGGGGAAGGCGGGAGCGGCGGTCGTCCACCTGCATGTCCGCGATCCGGAGACCGGCAGGCCCTCGATGGACATCGCCCATTACAGGGAGACGGTGGACCGCATCCGCGACGGCAATCCCGACCTGATCCTGAACATCACGACCGGTCCCGGCGGCCGGTTCGTGCCGTCCGAGGACGATCCCAGCGTGGCGGGGCCGGGCACGACGCTGCTGCCGCCCGAACAGCGGGTGGAGCATATCGGCATCCTGCGGCCGGAAATCTGCACGCTCGACCTGAACACGATGAATTCGGGTTCCGCCGTCGTCATCAATACGCCCGGCAATGTCCGCAAGATGGCCGCGGTCATCCGCGAATCCGGGGCGCGGCCGGAGATCGAGCTGTTCGATTCCGGCGACATCGCGATGCTGGCGGATCTGGTGAAGGACGGCACGATCGATCCGGCGCCGCTCTGTTCGCTGGTGACGGGCGTGCGCTATGGCTTCCAGCCCAGTCCGGAAACCATCCTCTATGCGCGGGGCGAGCTGCCCGCGGGCAGCATCTGGGGCGCGTTCGGCATCGGCCGCTTCGCCTTCACCACGGTCGCGCAGTCCCTGCTGGCGGGGGGCCATGTCCGGGTCGGGCTGGAGGACACCATCTATCTGGACAGGGGCGTGCTGGCGAAGAGCAATGCCGAACTGGTCGCCAAGGCGCGCCGCATCGTCGAGGATCTGGGCGGGCAGCTCGCGACCCCGGCCGAGGCGCGCAAGGCATTGCGGCTGGCGTGAGGGCGGGACATGCCGATCCATCCCTTTGAAGGGGCGTGGCCCAGCATCGCGGACGACGCCTTCATCGCCCCCGGCGCGCAGGTGATCGGCCGCGTGACCATCGGGCGCGGCGCGTCGGTCTGGTATAATTGCGTGCTGCGCGGGGACGTGGAGCCGATCGTCGTCGGCGAGGGCACCAACATCCAGGACGGCACGATCGTCCATGTGACGACGGGGCGGTTCGCCACCACGATTGGCGCCCATTGCCTGATCGGGCATCAGGCGATCATCCATGGCTGCACGCTTCAGGACCACAGTTTCGTGGGCTTCGGCGCGGCGGTGATGGACGGATGCGTGGTGGAGACGGATGCCATGGTCGCGGCCGGGGCGTTGCTGACGCCGGGCAAGCGCGTCGAGAGCGGCCAGCTATGGGCCGGTTCTCCGGCGAAATTCGTGCGGATGCTGGGCGAGGAGGAACTGCGCCGCAACCGGGAGGCGCCCGCCGCCTATGCGCGGCTGGCCAAACGGCATATCGATTCGATCGAGCCGGATCGCGCCTGCGGATGATGCGGGCGGGCGCGGGTCGTTCGTCCGGATCTGCCGCGCTGATTTCGCGACGCCGGGCTTGACCCGGGCGCGCGCTTCCTCTTGCATGGGGCGGGCGCCGGAGCGGGAACAGCATGCCGATCCATGAAAAGTCGAGAGGTTATGAGACGGGCGCCGCCGACTATGTCGGCGGGCGGCCCGGCTATCCCCCCGAGGCGGCGGCATGGCTTCGCGACGTGCTGGGCGTCGGTCCCGGGCGCACGACGCTGGAGGTCGGCGCGGGCACCGGGAAATTCATCCCGCTCCTCCGGAAGTGCGGCGGCAGGATCATTGCGGTCGAACCGATCGACGCGATGCGCGCGCAGCTCATCCACGATTTCGGGGAGGTGGAGGCGCTGGCGGGGGCGGCCGACTCGATCCCGCTGCCCGACGGATCGGTCGATGCGATCGTGTGCGCCCAGGCCTTTCACTGGTTTGCGACTGCCGCTGCGGTGCAGGAAATGCGCAGGGTGCTGGTTCCGGGGGGCAGGCTGGGTCTGATCTGGAACGGGCGGGACGAGAGCGTTGCCTGGGTGGCGCAACTTTCCGCCATCATCGATCCCTGGGAAGGGGATACGCCGCGCTATCGCACCGGCCAGTGGCGAAGCGCCTTCCCTGCGCCGGGTTTCGCCTTCGTGGAGGAGCGGCATGCGCGGAACCGGCATGTCGGGAGCGCGGAACAGGTCATCGTCCAGCGCAGCCTGTCGGTCAGTTTCATTGCCGCGCTGGCGGCCGGGCAGCGGGAGGAGGTCGAACGGCAGGTCCGCGCCCTGATCGCGCACACGCCCGAACTGGCGAACCGGGCCGAGATCGCCTTCCCTTATGAAACGAGCATGTTCGCCTATCGGAAGATCTGACCGGCGCCAGCGCCGGGTGCGGCGGCTGATGGCAGAAGGGGGACACCGGATATGCCCGGCGTCCCCCTTTGTCCGGCGGTTGCCGTGATGGTTTACGCAGCCTTTCGGGCGGCGGTCAGATGCCCGAGCGAGGCGGCGAGCATCAGTCCGCCGATGACCGAGACATGTTCCAGGAACACGAAGAAGGACGCGGTGCGCTGCGGCTCCTCCATGGCCCAGAAGGGGTGACCGACCGGAATGGTCAGGGCAAGGAACACGCCGAGCGCGCCCGCGCCCAGCCAGGACCAGCGGTTGGTGACGATCAGCGCGGTTCCCCCCAGTTCGACGATGGTGACGGCGACGACATAGAGTTCCGCCGGCGCCAGGCCCGCATGGCGCATTTCGGCCACCCGGCCGGAGAAGTCGAAAATCCCGGCGAGCCCGCCCGTCCAGAAGACGAAGGTCAGCAGCAGCCGTGCGACCAACAGGAACCAGCGGGATTCAAGCAGCGTGGCGATGAAGCCTGGCATCGGACCTACCTATGATGATGAGGGAAGAAGAGGTCAGGCGGCGGCGAGCAGGCCGCCGCGCTGCATCAGGCCGGTGATCGCCTGTTCCGAATTGGCGATGATCCGTTCCTCGTCCAGCGCGGTCAGCCTGCCGTTCCTTTTCAGGATGCGCCCGTCGACCATGACGAGGTCCACATTGGCCGGCTGTGCGTGATGGATGAGAAGGCTGACCCAGTCGGCCGCGGGCAGGGTGGAGATGCTGACGCGGTCGAGGTTGACCATGATGAGGTCGGCGCGCTTGCCGGGAACCAGCGAGCCGACCTGGTCGGCGATGCCCAGGTCGCGGGCGCCATCGATCGTCGCCATTTCCAGCACGCGGCGGGGCGCCAGCGCCATATTTTCCGCACGTCCCCGTTCGATGTCGAGCGTCGCCTTCATGATCGCGAACATGTTCGCGCCGGTCACGGCCACGGTGTCGGTCGACAGCGACACCAGCACGCCCGCCTCCAGCATCTCGCCGGTCTGGGGGAAGCCCATGCCGACCTGAAGCTCGATCAGCGGGCTGATGCTGAGGCTGGTTCCCGAATCGGCCATCCGCTTGCGGTCGTCGGCGGAGGCATGGATGCAGTGGACGAGCTGAAGGTCGGGGCCGAGAAGGCCGTCCGCCTCCAGCAGCTCGATCGCGCGCGACCTGGCGGCGCGCATCTGCGCCGCATGCATGGTGATCGGCAGGCCCAGGGCGCGCGCCGTTTCCCATTCCTTGAGATAGGCGTCGCGGCGGATTTCGGGCTGCGGCGTCTCCGGCCCGCGGACGCAGATGCCCAGGTGCAGCAGATGGTCCTGGCCGTCCGCGAACCATTCATCCTTCACGCGGGGCAGGTCTGCCAGGTTCATCGGCTGGTCGTCCGCCTGACCCTCCGCCCAGCCATAGCTGAAGCGGCCGCGCACGCCCGTCGCGATGTGGCTGCGGATATTCGCGTCGGCATGGGCGGGGCTGGGGATGTTGTGCGCCCAGTTGTGGACGGTCGTCATCCCCGCATTCACCGCTTCGGCAAGACCGCGCTGCACCGCCCAGTGGATATCGTCGGGGGTGAAGAGCTTGCCCAGCAGCTTCTTCATCGGGAAATAGCCGAGTTCGGGCCGGTAATAGCTGACCAGGCCGCGGAAGAGGCCGTTCCACAGGTGCCAGTGCGTGTCGATGAAGCCGGGCAGGACGATGTTGCGCGATGCGTCGATCACTTCCGCGCCGGGCGCGTCGAGCGCGGTTCCGACCGCCACGATACGGCCGTCGCGGATGTGGATGTCCGCGCCCGCGAGATCGCCCAGCTTCGGGTCCATGGTGAGGATCGTGGCGTTGCGGATCAACACTTCGCCACGGGAAGGAAGGCGGCCGGCGTCCTCTCCGGAAGCGGATGTTGAATCGACCATGAGCACTCTCCTGACTGAATATGAGCAGCCGTCTAGTTACAATCGTTTGCATATATCGTAAAGCGCCAACTGACTTTGCGGCGCGCTTCCGGAAAATTCTACGCAATCCCATGGGCTTGGCAAACCGCCCGATCGGCGGCCTTTCGGGCCGACTGTGTCAAATGCGCAACGATGGGTTTCCGTTCTGCGCCATTTTGGCCTTGACGTCATGTCGGCTATTGACCTGTGCCTGCCCATGCGTCATCTACAAACGATTGCAAGCGCCGGTGGAGTCGCATTTCGACCGTCCAGCGGCCCTTGATGAATGTTTTGCAGGAATTCCTTGGGCGGGGAGGATCGTAGAATCCCCACGTCCAAGCCGGAACATCACCATCACCTGCTTGAGGAGGGGAGACGAATGCAATCGTTTGGAAGACTTTATAGACCGGTTCTGCTCGGCACTGCCGCGATCGCCGGATTGACCGCGCCGGTCAGCGTCGCCGCGCAGACCGAGGCGGCCGCCCCGCAGAGCCAGGGCCCGTCCTCCGAACCCGCGGACATCGTGGTCACGGCCAACAAGCGCGAACAGTCGCTGAACGATGTCGGCCTTGCCGTGACCGCCCTGTCGGGCGAGACGCTGAAGAACCAGCAGGTCACGTCGCTGGCCGATCTGTCGCGCGCCGTCCCGTCGCTGACGTTCCAGCCGACCCAATATTCGACGCCGGTCTATACGCTGCGCGGCGTCGGCTTCTACGACAGCACGCTGGCGAGCTATCCGACCGTGTCGGTCTATCTGGACGAAGCGCCGCAGCCTCTGCCGGTCATGACTTCGCACACGGCGTTCGACCTGGAGCGCATCGAAGTGCTGAAGGGACCGCAGGGCACGCTGTTCGGCAACAACTCGACCGGCGGCGCGATCAACTTCATCGCGGCCAAGCCGACCGACAGCTTCGAAGCCGGCGGCGATCTCAGCTACAGCCGTTTCTCCCGTGTCGATGGCAATGCCTATATCAGTGGCCCGCTCGCCGAAAACCTGACGGGGCGCATCGCCATCAACGGCGCGATGGGCGACGACTGGCAATATAGCTATACCCGCCCCAATGAGCGCAACGGCCAGGTCGGCTTCATTGCCGGCCGCATCCTGCTCGACTGGGACGCCAGCTCCAGCCTGCGCTTCCGCCTGAACCTCAACGGCTGGCGCGATTCGAGCGACCCCGCCGCGCCGCAATATGTCGGCCTGATCCCGCAGTTCCCGGCCACCGTTCCGGGCGAATTGCTGACCCTGCCGTTCGCGCCGCACAATGCCCGCGCGGCCGATTGGGAACCCTATTCCAAGCCGAACATCCTGGAGAAGATGGGCCAGGCCGTCCTGCGCGGCGACCTGGACCTGACGGACAGCATCACGCTGACGTCGATCACCTCCTATTCCGCCTATTCGCGTGACAACGGCCGCTTCGAGTTCGACGGCACCGCGCTCGCCAATGGCGACTATGGGGATACTTTCGGCCGGATCAACAGCTTCAGCCAGGAACTGCGCATCGCCAATTCGGGCAACCAGCGGGTCCGCTGGGTCATCGGCGCGAATTACGAGCGCACCAACACGCGGGAGCGGAGCACGCTCAACTTCAGCGAGATCAGCGCCGCGCCGATCTTCGGCTTCACCGGCGACAGGCTGCGTTCGCAGCAGAACATGCGCAACTATGCCGGCTTTGCGAACGTCGAATTCGACGTGATCGACCAGGTGACGCTGAAGGGCGGCATCCGCTATACCCAGGCGGATCGTTCCTTCTCCAACTGCACCTACGACCGCGGCGACGGCACCTTCGCCGCGACCTTCACCGGCATCGCCAACGGCATCCAGTTCGGCGGCATCCCGATCCCCGGCTTCACGCCGACCTTCACGCCCGTCGCACCGCTGACCAACGATCAGTGCGCCGCGCTCGACAATGTGACCTTCGACGGCACGCCGGCGACCTACCTGCCGGGCGAGCTGCGCGCGAAGCTGAATGAGGACAATGTGTCCTGGCGCGTGGGCGTGGACATCAAGCCGACCAACGGGCTGCTGATCTACGGCAACGTGGCGCGCGGCTACAAGGCGGGCAGCTTCCCGTTCCTGTCCGGCGCTTCGTTCGAGCAGAGCCGGGCGGTCACGCAGGAATCGATCCTGAGCTTCGAGGCGGGCTTCAAGGCGGAACTGTTCGATCGCCGCATCAACCTGACCGGTGCGGGCTTCTACTATAAATATAGCGACAAGCAGCTTCGCGGCAAGGTTCCGGACCCGGTCTTCGGCCTGCTGGAGGCGCTGGTGAACGTTCCGCGTTCCGAACTGAAGGGCGTCGAACTGGAAGTCAGCGGCAATCCGATCCGCGGCCTCAGCATCGGCGTGGCTGGCAGCTATATCGACAGCGAGATCCTGGAGTTCTCGAACTTCAGCCGGACGAACACCTTCACCGACTTCTCCGGCTCGCCCATCCCGTACACGCCGAAATGGCAGCTCAACGCTTCGGCCGACTATAAGTGGCAGGTCGGCGCCGTTCAGCCCTTCGTCGGCGCCAGCTATAACTGGCGGAGCGATCAGAACGCCAATATCGGCGGATCGCGCGGACTGGTGCTGCCCGCGAACAGCCGGAACGACTATGCCTTCGACGATCTCTTCAAGATCAAGTCCTATGGCGTGCTCGACCTGCGCGCGGGCATAGAGGCGGCCGACGGCGCGTGGAAGCTGTCGGTCTGGGGCAAGAACGTCACGAACAAATATTATTCGACGAACGTCCAGACCGCCTATGATGCGATCGTGCGGTTTGCCGGCATGCCGGTGACCTACGGCGTCACGCTGGGCGTCAAGTTCAAGTGACCTGATCGGAAGCGGACGGGATGCGTTCCGTCCGCTTTCGCCTTTCCGCCCCCCTGCATGGGGGGCGATTGCGTTTCGGTCCGGGCGGGCCGGGCGCGACGATCCTGCGGAAAAGGACATCCGCGCCGCCGCGCCGGTGATGACCGGTGGCGGCGGCCTTCGCGCATATGGCCGATGCCGACGCCCGACCTATTCATCATGCTGGCGGTCGGATGATCCGCGCTCATAGGTTTGAAAGAACTGAAGGGCCGCGTCGGAAAAGTCGATAATGGCGCCGGGCGTCCCGTTCTAGGGTCCGGTTCCGCGCCGTCCGCAATGGCGGTGCGAAGCAGGGGCGGCGCATGTTCGTGAGGCAGGCCGCAGCATCACCGAACAGGAGAATGAACCCAATGACGGTTACGCCTATCAGATCCATGGCCCTGGCGATATTGTTGGGCGCGTCGCCCTTGGCCAGCGACCGCCTTCTCGCGGCCGAGGATGCGCAGGCGATCCATGCCGCTGTCCTGCCCTTTGACGCGCATGTCGACATCGTGCCGGATTTCGATACCCCTGCATCGCCGGCGTCGAGCGACGGCAAGGGGCAGTTCGATCTCGTGAAGATCAGGCGCGGCGGACTGAAGGGCGCGGCGGTCGCCGTCTTCGTGCCGCAGGAGGGGGAAACCCCCGCCTATCTCGCCCGGGCGAAGGCCGCCGCGGCCGAGCGGCACGGGGTTATCGAAGGTTTCGCGAAGCATTATCCCGCGCAGGTCGAACTGGCCTTCACCCCGGCGGACGTTCGCCGCATCGCCGCGTCGGGCAAGTTCGCGCTGGTCGAAAGCATCGTCAATGGCGGCGCCTTCGTCGACAGGGTCGAGGATGTCGACGCCTGGGCGAAGCAGGGCGTGCGCATCTTCGGCCTGGTCCATGCGGGGCATAACCGGCTGGCGGACAGTTCGCGCCCGGCGCTGGTCCGCGCGGAGGGGCCGAGCCGCAATGGCGGCCTGTCGCCGCTGGGGCGGGATGTCGTGGCGCGGCTGAACAAGCTGGGCATATTGATCGACGTGTCCCAGCTGTCCGATGCCGCCTTCGATCAACTGCTCTCCCTCAGCCGCGCGCCGGTGATCGCTTCGCATTCGGACCTGCGCGCGCTGGTCGACAATGGGCGCAACCTGACCGATGCGCAGTTGGATGCGCTGAAGAAAAATGGCGGCGTCGTCGCGATCAATGCGTTCAGCGCCTATTTGCGGCCCCGCGATCCGGCCTTTACCGCGAAGCTGGAGGCGCTGAAGGCCGAATATGAGCTTCAGGGGGAGAATAGCGCGGTGCTGCCGCTCGACAAGGCCAGGGAATATGACAGGCGCTATCATGAATTGCGCGCGACCGAGCCGCTGGCGAGCGTGGCCGACCTGGTGAAAGCGGTCGACCATGCCGTGCAGCGCATCGGCATCGACCATGTCGCCCTGTCGTCGGACTTCAACCATGGCGGCGGCATCGTCGGCTGGTCCGACGAGGGCGAGGCGGGCAATGTCACCGCCGAACTGGTGAAGCATGGCTATACGAAGGACCAGATCGCGAAGCTGTGGAGCGGCAACCTGCTGCGCGTATGGGGCGAAGCGCAGGCGTTGAAGCAGTAACGGCATGGCGGGGGCGGGCGGTGCCTTCTCTTCCCGCCGCCGCCCCGTCCACCGTCCACCGTCCACCGTCCACCGTCGTCCTTGTCGTCCTGTCCTGCCGTCCGGCGCTATGAGTCGGACGGCCGGCCAAATGATTTTTACAAATAGGATTACGGATACCATATAAAGATGATAACGGCCCTTCCGGCAGCGCGGAGGGGCCGGCGGATCGCATCGGGAATGCTCCTCCGGCAACAGCGGTGGCCGCGAGAAGGGGAGATCGATGAAGCGGTTCGATGGAGCGATGGCCGAAACGGGCGGCGCAGGCGCATCGGACGGCCCGATGCCGTCTTTCCGGACCGGTTCCTATGCGCGCACCATCCTTTCGCCGCTGTGGCGGCTGGCGCTGCCGACCATGTCGGTCAATTTCGCGCAGATCGGCGTCAGCGTGGCGGAGGTCTATTATATCAGCTTCCTGGGGACCGCCGCGCTGGCCGGCGCGGCGCTGGTGTTCCCGATCTACATGCTGATGCAGACCATGTCCGGCGGGGGGCTGGGAAACGGCGTATCCTCCGCGATCGCGCGGGCGACGGGAGCCGGGCGGCGGGAGGATGTCGCCGCGATCCAGCTTCACGGGCTGGTGCTGGCGGTGCTGATCGGCGCGGCCTGCTCCGTCGTCATGCTGCTGGCGGGGCCGGCGCTGTTCCGGGCATTGGGGGCGAGGGGGGAGGTGCTGCGCGACGCGCTGCACTATTCGACGCCGCTGTTCCTGGGCGTGACCTGCCTGTGGGTGACAAACGCGCTGGCGTCGTCCTTTCGCGGAATGGGCAATCCGATGCTGCCGGCCAAGATCTCCCTGGCGGGCGCCGCCTTCATGATTCCGGTTTCGCCCGCCTTCATCTTCGGCTTCGGCCCGCTGCCCGCCCTGGGCATCGGCGGGGCGGGGCTGGCGCTGGTCCTCTACCAGTGCGGCGCGATGCTGACGCTGCTATGGTGCATGCGCAAATGGCGCGCGAAAAGCGGAGCGGCCGGCTTTTCCTTCCGATCGGCCATATTGGCGGACATCTTTCGTATCGGCATCCCCAGTTCGTTCAACTCGTTGCAACAGAGCCTGATGGCGGTGGTGATGGCGTCGCTGGCGACCCGGTTCGGCGTCGACGCCCTGGCGGGATATGGCATCGCGGCGCGGCTGGACACGATGCTGCTGCCGCCGCTTTTCGGCATAGCCTCCGCAGTCCTCACGCTGGTGGGCATGAATGTGGGGGCGCGGAACGTCGCGCATGCGCGGCAATTCGCATGGGCGGGAACGGGCGCGGCGATGGCCGTGGCGGGCATTCCGGGCATCGTCGTCGCGATCTGGCCGGACATCTGGGCGGGGCTATTCTCCGACCAGGGGCAGGTTCTGCGGAACGCCGCCATCTACCTGCATGTGGCGGGCGGCTTCTACATGGTCTTCGCCGCGGGCTTCATCCTCTGCTTCGCGGTTCAGGGCGCGGGCAGCGCGATCTGGGCCAGCGCCGGGGTGACGCTGCGCTTCCTGGTGACGGTCAGCGTCGGGTGGGTCGCGGTGGCGATGATGGGCGGCGGCTTCATCTGGCTCCCGATCGCCAGCGCGCTGGGCCTGATCGCCTATGCCGGGGCGGGCGGAGCGGCGGTTTTTTCGCCCGGCGTGTGGCGGCGCGGGGCGGCCTGAGGCCCCGTTTCCGGGCGTCGCCGGTCCGCCTTGCGGTCCGTCCAATCCCTTATTTCAACCGTTAAAGTAGAAATTGGCTGGACTGATAGAATTACGACGGTAATTCCATCCGTGGCGACTCCGGCAAAGAGAGCCCCGCGCCGACGGCGCACCAATCCACATTTCAGCATCCATTGGGGGGCGCATGCCATTCGTTCGCGCGCGATCGCGTCAACGCATCGTTATTTCCATCTTCGCCATGTCGGGCGCCTGGCTGTCACCGGACGCTCTTGCCGGGGAAACCGGCGCGGAGGCCGGGGACCAGCCGGACATCATCGTCACCGGCACCCGGCGCAGCGACCGGACCGCCGCGGATTCGCTGGCGCCGATCGACGTGGTGGGCGCCAGGGCGCTCGACACCGTGCCGTCCGCCGATCTGAGCGACAAGCTGGCGCGGCTGGTCCCATCCTATCAGGTGCAGCGCAACACCATTGCGGACGGCAATATCTTCTTCCGCAGCGCGACCCTGCGCAACCTGTCGCCGGACCACACGCTGGTGCTGGTCAACGGCAAGCGCCGCCACCGTTCCGCCTATATCGACGTGACCCAGTTCGGCGCGCAGGCGGTGGACGTTTCCCAGATCCCGTCCGTCGCCCTGCGGCAGGTCGAGGTGCTGCGGGACGGCGCGTCGGCGCAATATGGATCGGACGCCATAGCCGGCGTCATCAACTTCATCCCCGACGACCGCCCCGGCATTCGCGGCTATGCGCAAGCCGGGCAATATTATGCCGGGGATGGCGGCAATTACCAGGCGGCCGTCAATGTCGGCCTGCCCTTCACCGGGAATGGCAGCGTCAACATCAGCCTGGAATATGGCAATAGCGACCGGACCGACCGCGCCGACCAGAATCCGGCCGCGCGGGCCCTGGCCGCCAATGGCGGGCGGTTCGGCAGCGCCGATTTCTACCGCCGGAACATCCGCAACCCCGTCCAGCGCTTCGGCCAGCCCAAGCAGGAGGGGGTGAAGGGCTTCGTCAACCTGAAGCTCGAGCTGAGCGATGCGACCAGCTTCTACGCCTTCGGCAGCTATGGCTTCACCAAGGGGGCGAATGATTTTCTGTGGCGCAATCCCGAAACGAACGCGATCTTCAATCCGCTGCCGATCTGGAACAACTGGTCGCTGCGCTCGCTCTATCCCGGCGGCTTCGCCCCGGTGTTCAAGGCGCGGAGCAAGGATGCCGATCTGGTCGTCGGGGTGAAGGGGCAAGTGACCGACGCCCTTCGGTGGGACCTGAGCGGCCGCTATGGGCGCAGCCATATCCGCTATGACATTAGCAACAGCATCAACGCGTCGCTCGGCCCCGATTCCCCGACGGACTTCTACGCCGGCGCACGGATACAGGCCGAACATGGGGTCAATCTCGACCTCGTCTGGCAGGCCGATGCGGGTCTGGCCGCGCCGCTGACGGTGGCGTTCGGCGGCGAATACCGGCGCGAGGAATATACCGCCGGCATCGGGGAGGAAGCGTCCTACGCCCTGGGGCCGGGCGCGGCCTTCGGCATGGCCGGCGGCGCGAACGGCTTCTTCGGCACCGACCCGACGCAGGTCGGCACCTTCGGGCGCGACAGCGTCGCGGCCTATGCGGATGTCGACGCGCAGCTCAGCGAGGGCTGGGAACTGGCCGTTGCCGGGCGTTTCGAACATTATTCGGACGCCGGCTCCGCCTGGACCGGGAAGGTGGCGACGCGATATGAGCTGTCGCCCGGCTTCGCCCTGCGCGGCGCCGTCAGCACCGGCTTCCGCGCGCCGACGCCGGGGCAGGCCAATCTGACCAATACGACCCAGCGGCCCAATGACGACGGCCTGACGATCCTGACGCGGGGGACCATTCCGGCGACCAATCCGGTCGCGGCGCTGCGCGGCGGCAAGCCCCTGCAGCCGGAACGGTCGGTCAACATCAGCGCGGGCCTGGCGTTCAGCCTGTCGAAAAGGGTCAGCCTGACCGTCGATTACTACAATATCCGCGTGAAGGACCGGCTGGGATTGTCGGCCAATTACACCCTGACGCCGCAGGAGCGCAGCGCGCTGGTCGCTTCGGGGGTCACGCTGGCGCGGGGGCTGGACTCGTTCAACTTCTATGTGAACGGCTTCACCACGCGCACGCAGGGCGTGGATGCGGTGCTGTCCTACCAGCTGCCGCTGGGCGCGGCCACCAGCCTGGGCCTTACCGCGCTCTACAACTACAACCGGACCAAGGTGACCGATGCCGTGCCCGGCGTCGTGTCGCCGCTGCGGAAACTGGGGCTTGAAGACCGCCTGCCCCGTCACAAGGCATCGGTGACGGCCGACCTGTCGCGCGGCCGGTTCGAGGCGCAGCTTCGCGGCACCTGGTACAGCGGGTGGACGCAGCCTTTCTGGGACGTCGTTTCCCTGAACCAGCGCTTCGGGGCCGAAGCCTTCATCGATGCGAGCCTGAGCTATGCCGTGACGCCCGCCATCAAGCTGACGGCCGGGGCGGAGAACCTGCTGAACGGCTATCCCGACAGGGAGATCAGGCTGGCGTCGCTGGGCGCGCGCTACCCCGTCTATCGGCCTTATGAGGCGGATGGCGGCCGCTATTATCTGCGCGTCGGCTTTCAATTTTGAGCGACGCGCCCCGCCCGCAAGCAGGAGAAGCTGATATGAACGATCTGGTGAACAGCGCCACGGCCACCGTGGACCGACCGAACTGGACGCCGCCCGCCAGCCTTGCCGACCTGCGATCGGCGGGCGCCGGGCGGGGACCGGAATTCTGGAGCGCGGTGCGCGCCTGCTTCCAGGTCGCGGGCGGCGTCGCCTATCTCGACAATGCCGATTACGGGCCGCCGCCGGGGCTGGTGCTGGAGGTGCAGGAGCGCTGGCAGCACCAGTTGTCGGCCGATCCCACGACGCCCATGCGGGTAGGGGAGCTGGAGGCCGCCCGCGACGGCATCGGCCGCTTCATCGGCGCATCGGGGGACGAGATCGTGCTGACCCGCGGCGCGACGGAAGGGATCAGCCTGCTTCTGCACGGCTTTGGCTGGCAGGATGGCGACGAGATAGTGTTCGACGGCGGCGACCATCTGGCGGCGCGTTCCGCGTTCCGGACGCTCGAACGGCGTTTCGGCGTGCGGGCCGTCGATGTCGGCCTTGACCCGCGTGGGGCGCTGACCGACGAGCAGATCGTCGAGCGCTATGCCGGCCGCTTCACGCCGCGCAGCCGCCTGCTGTTCCTTTCCCATGTCGGCGCGGCAAGCGGGCGGCGCCTGCCGGTGCGGGCGTTGGCGGACGCGGCGCGGCGGAACGGCATCTTCACCGCGCTCGACGCCAGCGGAAGCTTCGGCGCGCTCGACTATTCGATTGCCGACCTGGGCGTCGACTATCTCGCCGCCCCCGGCCATGGCTGGGCGTCGGCCGGCCATGGCACCGGCTTCGCCTATGTGCGGCAGGAGGTGCAGAACCTGATCTGGCCGACGACGGGCAATTTCTACGACCACAGGTCGGACCGGCCGATGGCGCATAGCGCCCGCCGCTACGACCGCAATGCCGGGCAGAAGAATGTGCCCTTCCTGCTGGGATTCGTCACGGCGCTGGAGTGGCAGCGGACCATCGGCCGGGCCGCGATAGAAAAGCGCATCGGGGAACTGGGCGATGCGTTGCGGCAGGGGTTGGAAGGGCTGGGCCATGTGGAGCTGTTGTCGCCGGGGCATGGCGTGCCGGCGGGGCCCGCCCTGCTGTTCCGGGTGAAGGGCTGGGACGCGGTAGACGTGCGCGGGCGGATATTCCGCGACGCCGACGTCCGGCTGGGGATCGTGGACGGCGCCGACGGCCCCCTGCTGCGCGCGTCGCCGCATATCCACAACAGCGATGTCGACATCGGGCGGGCGCTTTCGGCGCTTGCGAAACTGGCGGCCTGATCCCTGCGCGGATCGTTCGGAACGGAAAAGTCATGAACGCGACAACAATGCCTTCAGCAAGCGTGGCCGAGTGGCGCCGGAACTGGCGGCTCGCGCTGGGCGCGACGATCGGGAACGGCACGGGGATCGGCCTCTACACCTATATCTCCAGCCTGTTCATCCCCAGTTTCCAGGCGGAGTTCGGATGGACGAGGGGCGAGATCGGCAGCGCCGCGGCGGCGGGCTATTTCGGCGCCTTCGCGGCGCCGCTGGTGGGACGGGGCATCGACCGATACGGCGTGCGGGTGATGGCGACGCTCGGCGCGCTGGTGGTGGGCGCATGCTATCTGGGCTATGCCTTCCAGAATGGCAGCCTGATCATGCTGTCCCTGCTTGCCGCGGGAACGACCGTCGCCGCGCCGGCCAATTCATCCACGGTGTTCGCCAAGTCGCTGGCCGGCTGGTTCGTGAAGAGCCGTGGGCTGGCCTTCGGGCTGACCGCCTGCGGCATTCCGGTCATGGCCCTCTTCATGCCGCTGATCCTGCAATGGATCATCGCAGGCCATGGCTGGCGCATGGGCTATGTCGCCCTGTCGGTCACCGTGCTGCTCATCGGGCTGCCGGTGGTGCTGGCGACCGTCCGGGAAGCGCCGACGGGCGCGGAGCGGGGGCAGGAGCGGACCGGCGCCGACGCGGGCGGCGGCCTCACCCTGAGGGAGGCGGTGCGCACCCGGAATTTCTGGCTGCTGCTGGCCGCGGTCTTCTTCTGCACCGCGCCCGCCCATGGTTTCCTCAGCCAGTTGACGTCGCTGGTCATCGACAAGGGATTCACGGCGGCGGACGCCGCGCTGCTGCTCTCCATCTACTCCGGGGCGGTGATCGTGGGGCGGGTCGGGACCGGCATCCTGCTCGACCGCCTGCCGCCCTATCATGTCGCCTTCGCCGTGACCTTCGTTCCGGTGATCGGCCTTTTCGTCCTGCTTTCCGGCGTGGCGCCGAGCTTTGCCCTGGTGGCGGCCGCCGTGGCGCTGATCGGCGTGCAAAATGGCGGCGAGAGCGACATATTGCCCTGGTTCCTCGCGCGCGAATTCGGGCTGCGCAGCTATTCGACCATCTATGGGGTCGTCTTCACCGGCGCCTTCATGGCGGCCGCTTCGGGGGTGCTGCTGCTCGGCAGGCTCTATGACGCGACGGGCAGCTATCAGGCGGCGTTATGGACCTTCGCGGCCTTCTTCACGATCGCGGCGTCCAGCTATTTCGCGATGCGGTACCGGCATCTGCCGAAGGCCGCGCGCCCGGCGGCCGCGGCATTTGGACTTGCGGACTAGAAAAGACATCGGAGCGGCAGGCCGTTCCAACCCGAACCTCACGAGGATTTGAGACATGACTGAGATTGCCCCCCGCGACGTGTTTCGCCATCCGCTTCCGCCGGTCAGCGCCTTGCCGCCGATGATCAAGATCGAGGCCTTCGGGCTGATGGCCTTTGCCGGCGCCCAGTTCGCGACCGACCGCGCCCAGTTCGCGCCGCCGGCCGAAGGGGCGGACGCGGCCTATTGGGAGCGCATCCGGTCGCAGTTCGATTTCGTCAACGGGCTGACGTTCCTGAACAACGGCACCTATTGCCCGCCGCCGCGACTGGTGCTGGAGACGCAGAAGCGCTGGCAGCGCCACCTTGCCAGCCATCCCCAGGATCACGACCGGCAGGACCTGCTGGAGCAGGTGCGCGCCAAGGCGGCGGCCTTCGTCAATGCCGATGTCGATGAAATCGCCCTGACGCGGAGCACGACGGAAGGGCTCAACCTGTTGGCGCAGGGGCTGGATTGGCGCGAAGGCGACGAGATCGTCCTGGAGCGCGGCGACCATTTCGCGTCCTTCCAGTCCTTCCTGACGCTCACCGGGCGCTATGGGGTCAAGCTGGTCTTCGTCGACCTGGGCCCGGAGCCGGGTTCGCCGGAGGAGATCGTCGCGGCCTATGCCGCCGCCATCACGCCGCGCACCCGATGGCTGGTGATGAACTGGGTCAATTATCGCACGGGCTGGCAAATGCCGGTGAAGGCGCTGGCGGAGCTTGGCCGCAGCCATGGGCTGATGGTGTCGGTCGACGCGGCGCAGGCGTTCGGCGCGATCAGGATCGATGTCGCCGAACTGGGCATAGACCATCTCGCCGCGCCCAGCCACAAATGGATATTGGGCGGGTCCGGGGCGGGGTTCACCTATTTCAGCAAGCGCATCCTCGACCGGGTGGCGTCGACATCGGGCCCCGAATGGCTTCCCGGCACCCCGCCCGCCTGGCGGCACAGCGCGCGCAAGTTCGACCGGCAGGGGCCGGCGAACATCGCCACCGAAATGGGATTTCTGGAGGCGCTGGAATTTCACGACGTGATCGGCGGCGAGCTGTTTCGCGGCCGGTTGCGGCAATTGTCCGAGCGCCTGCGCACCGGATTGCGCGAGATCGCGTGGGGAAGGGTGGTCACGCCCGACGCGCCGGAGCAATCGTCGGCCCTGACCGCCTTTCTGTGCGGCGAGCGGTCGGCCGACGATGTGGAGCGCCAGTTGCTCGACCGGTTCAGGATCAAGGTCAATTCCGAGGCCTTTGTGGGCCTGAACGTCATCCGCGTTTCGCCGCATATCTATACGAGCGAAGCGCAGATCGACTATTTCATCGAGGCGATGAAGGCGCTGTGACGGGAGATGCGAAGGGGTTGCCGCGGGTTTTCGACCGGCTGCTGGCGATTGTCGCCCGGTGGAAGGCCTGCCGGCATGATGTCATCGACATCCTATATTGAGTTCGCGTCGGGCGTGAAATATTGTGATTGGGTTGAAGGAGTGTCGATGTCCGGCAGGAAGTCGACGGATCCATGTGCCTTCAGGGAGGATTGACGGCGGGGCGTGGATGGGATGAACCGGTCCGCTTCGGAATTGGCGCCGTTCAGATGGAGACTGTCTATCGGGAGGCGGGAACCCGGTTTCGGCCTGTGAACCGGGTTCCCGCCTGCGCAGGACCATGATGTCGCGCGATCGGAAAAGATGCGACAACGGAAACCGAATGCGCGCTCTAGTCTGAGACGGTGATCGAAACCTTGCCGATGGTCGAGAATTCCGCCGTCACCTTGTCGCCGGCCTTGAGCGGGAACTGGCGGACGAGCGAGCCGGTCATGATCAGGTCGCCCGGTTCGATCCGGCGGCCATAGCGTGCGAGCGCCTGTTTCAGCCAGAGGACCGAGCGTAGCGGGTTGCCGAGCACATTGGCGCCGGTTCCGGTGGCGACTTCCTCGCCATTGAAGGTCAGGCGGCAGGCGATGCTCTCGAACGTCAGTCCCTGGACGGGGTGAGGGGCGCCGAGGACGATGGACGTGTGTTCCACATTGTCCGCGATGGCGACGCCCATGTCGAGGACGGGAACCCGTTTCTCGATCAGCTCGAAGGATGGAAAGCAGCATTCCAGCGCCGCCAGCACGTCTTCCTCGGTTTCGACGGTGGCGATGCCTTCGCCCGCCTTGAAGCAGATTTCGGATTCCACATGCGGCACGACGAATTTCCCGGCAGGCAGGTCATAGCCGTCCCCGTGCGTGGTTGCGTTCCGCAGCGAACCGAAGGCGGGTTCGCTGACGCCAAGCTGTTGCTGGACCGCCGGATTGGTCGCCGCCACCTTCCAGCCGGTGCGCGCGTTGCCGGCCCGGGCGTGAAGTTCCGCGATTTCGAGTTGCACCGCATAGCCCTCGTCGATGGAAAGCCTGCCCGCCCATTCCGCCGGAAGCGGCTCATGCGCGATGATGCGTTCCCAGAAATCCTGCGTTGCGCGCTGAACGGTCGTCATATCCTTACCTCATATGATGGGGATGGGCGCAGGGCGCGGCGGCGCGTTCCGGGGCATGCCGGACCGCCGGGCCTGACCCCCCTGCCGGCAATTGGCTTTAGGCGGCGTCCGCTTCGTCGCGCACGGAATTGCGCAGCACGCCGAACCCTTCAAGCTCGATCTCCACGACATCGCCATGCTTCATCCAGAGCGGCGGCTTGCGGCCGGCGCCGACCCCGGCCGACGTGCCCGTCACGATGATGTCGCCGGGTTCCAGCGTGAAGGCGTCCGAGAGGGTGGAGATCAGGGTTTCGACATCGAAGACCAGATCGTCGGTGTTCGCATCCTGCACGGTCTGGCCGTTGAGGCGCGTCTGGAGGCGCAGTCCGCGAGCGCCCGAGGGCAGGGCGTCCGCCGTCATGAACCAGGGGCCGAAGGGGCCGCTGGCGTCGAAATTCTTGCCGACCGTCCATTGCGGGGTGCGGCGTTGAAATTCGCGAACCGAGACGTCGTTGAAGAGGGAGTAGCCCGCGACATGGTCGAGCGCCCGTTCCTTCGGAATATGCTTCCCCCTCTTGCCGATGACGGCGACGAATTCGCCTTCATAGTCCAGCGTTTCGGAAATCCTGGGCCGTTCTATGGCCGCGCCATGTCCGATCAATGTCGAAGGGAAGCGCGCGAATACGAGCGGATAGTCCGGAAGCTCCATGGCGACTTCGGCGCTGTGGTCGCGATAATTGAGGCCGATGCACAGGATCTTGCCCGGCGTGGGAAAGGGAGGGAGGATGGTGACGCTGTCGAGATCGACCTCCGGCCCGTTCAGCAGGGCGGCCTTCGCCTGCTGCAGCGCGGCCGGGCCTGCCGCCACCAGCGCGCTCAGTTCGCCGGGATAGGCCGGGTCGGACAGCCGCAGTCCGTGAAACGCCCCCTGCTCCACCGAAACGGCAAGTCCTGCCTCGCCGCCAGCCTCATATCGCACGAATCGCATAATTCTCTCCTGACTTTCTGGCGGGAGGATAGGACAGGAAGTCGATTAGTCAATATAAAGTCCATTTTATTTCATCCCGCCGATGCGGCCGCCCGTCGCCGGGGGCGGGCATGGCGGGCAAGTTCCCCCATGTCTCAAGGGGTTGGGATGCGGGCAGGGGAGGCGGGGCTCCGGTAAAAACGGACTAAATGCAAAAAAGTCTATTTCCTGTTGCATAGTCCACTAGATTGCATATGCTTGACACTCATGATGACGGACACCGAGTCTCGGTAGAGGCAAGAGCAGGGCCAGCCTGCCAGATGGAGAGGAAGTCGTGACCGGGCCTGTCCTTGCGAGGGCAGGACACCCGAAAGCCGCGCGTGGATGACAGGCTGCCGCAAGCCGCCCGCGTGACGGAACGCACCCCTTTCCATCGGAAGACCGCTGACCGCGATGGCCGCATGACGGTTCGACGGGAGCCCGAAGAGGCTCGACAATGAGGGGAGGAACGACATGTACAAGTCCTGTGGCGGAATCTGGCTGGCGGGCGTGGCCGCCGTCGCGATGAGCGGCGGATTCCATGCGGCCGCGATGGCGGGCGAGGGGATGGCCCCCGCGACGGTTCCCGCCGCGCCGGGCGGGCCGGGCGGGCCAGGCGGGGCGGCGGAGCAGGACGCCGCGCTGCGCGACACCGACATCATCGTCACGGCCCAGAAGCGGGCGCAGAACCTGAGCGACGTGCCCATGTCGATCACCGCCGTGACCGGCGAGCAGTTGCAGAGCCGGGGCATCGCCAGCGTGCAGGACCTGGTGAAGCTGGCGCCCGGCTTCAACTATGTCGAAAGCGGCATCGGCGTGCCGGTCTATTCGCTGCGCGGCATCGGTTTCTTCGACACGTCCATCGGCGCGCGCCCGACGGTCAGCGTCTATATCGACGAGGCGCCGCTGCCCTTCAGCGTGATGAGCCAGGGCGCGGCGTTCGACATCGAGCGGGTCGAGATATTGAAGGGTCCGCAGGGAACGCTGTTCGGCCAGAATTCGACCGGCGGCGCGATCAACTATATCGCCGCCAAGCCGAAGGACGTCTTCGGCGCGGGCATTACCGCGAGCTATGCGCGGTTCAACACGGTGGACGCCCAGGGCTATATCACCGGGCCGGTCGCGCCGGGGCTGGATTTCCGCATCGCGGCGCGGGGCGTGCGGTCGGGCGGCTGGCAGAAGAGCTATACGCGCGACGACACGCTTGGCGAGCAGCGCTTCGCCCAGGGCCGCTTCATGCTGGACTGGCATGGCGTGGACCGCCTGAAGGTGAGCCTGAACCTCAGCGGCTTCATCGACAGGAGCGACACCCAGGCCGGTCAGTTCAAGGCGCCGCTGCCGCAGATTCCCTCCGTGGCGTCGCGCATTCCGTTGCTGCTGGCCTATCCGGTCGCGCCGGAAAATGCCCGCGCCGCCGACTGGGACCCCGGCCAGGCCTATCGCCGCGACAACCGCTTCTACCAGATCGCGCTGCGCACCGATTATGAGCTGACCGATCAGGTCACGCTGACGATGCTCAACGACTGGTCGCACATGCGGGTCGATCAGGATGTCGACATCGACGGCACCGCGCTCAAGATGACCGACCAGAATGTCTATGGCCGCATCTCCTCCTTCTCGACGGAGGTGCGGGCGACCGGCCGGTTCGGCCCGGCGACCGTCATCCTCGGCGCGAGCTATGCCCGGGACAAGACGCATGAGGAGGGATATTTCGACAGCCCCTATTCCACCGAGAATGCGGCGTTCACGCCGACGACGAACGATGCCGCGACATGGTCCTTCGGCAAGCAGAGTTTCCGCACCTATGCGGTATTCGGCAATGTCGACCTGGACATTGGGGACAAGGTCACGCTCCACGGCGGCGCCCGCTACACCAAGGCGGACCTGAGCTACGACACCTGCCTGCGCGCGGGCAACGACAATAGCGGCATCGCGCTGACCAAGGTGTTCAACAGCGCCCGCGCGTCCCAGGGGCTGCCGCCGCTGGCGCCGATCCTGGGCGGCGAATGCACGATGTTGCAGGCGGACCTGAGCGTCGGGCCGTCGATCGGAAGCTTCGACCAGGACAATGTTTCCTGGAAGGCGGGCGCCGATTTCAAGCCGGCGCCCAATACGCTGCTCTATTTCAACGTCAGCCGCGGCTACAAGGCGGGCAGCATCCCGGTCACATCGTCCATCAGCTACATCACCTTCCTGCCGGTGCGGCAGGAAAGCGTGCTGGCCTATGAACTGGGTTTCAAGGCGTCGCTGTTCGACCGGCTGCTGGATGCCACGGGCGCCCTGTTCAACTATGACTATACGGACAAGCAGCTCAAGGGCCGGTCCATCATCACGCCGAACATCTTCGGTCCGCTGGAGGCGCTGACCAATATTCCCAAGTCGCGGATTCGCGGCGCGGAGGCGCAACTGATCCTCTATCCGCTGCGCGGCCTGACGCTTTCGGCATCGGGGACCTATCTCGACACCCGGGTGATCGGCGACTTCATGAACTATACGATCCTCGCCAACCTCCGGAATTTCGAGGGCAATCCTTTCCCCTATACGCCCAAATACCAGTATAATCTGGACGCCAGCTACAAATTCCCGGCGACGGGGGATCTCGACATGACGCTGGCGGCGAACTTCGCCCATCGTTCGCGCACCAGCGCCGGGTTCGGCAATGAAGCGCCGTTGAGGATCGACGCCTATGGCACGCTCGACCTGCGGGCCGGGATCGGCAGCCGCGACGGCCGCTGGACCGCCGAGGTCTTCGGCAAGAATGTGACCAACAGCTATTATTGGACGAACGTCGCCAAGCTCTTCGACGTCGTCCGCAGGCTTTCCGGCCAGCCCGCGACCTATGGCGTGCGCTTCAGCCATAAGTTCTGATGCGCGCGCCGGCCGCCCGGGGGTCGCTTCCCGCCGCCGGGCGGCCGGTTCCTCCTTCCTCCTCCTCGTCGCCTCAAAAAAGTCCATTTTATTATCTCTGGTCGATGATTGCCGCTTGCTGGCCCCGCATTTGGATGATAATATTATCGCCATAACAGCATTTGGAAATCGGCCGATGAGGCTAGGCGATGGAGAGGGATGGGGCGGACAGGCGCCCACCGGGGCCGAGGGGCGCGGTGGCCTGAACGGCGGTGGCGGTCTCCGCCCCCATGGCGAAGCGATGCCGTGGCCGCCGCGTGCGTCCCATGGCCGGTCAACGGGCCTGGCGGCCTTTCGGGCCCGGCCCTGTCCCTCCCCTGCTTTTCGAAGGATCTGACGATGCGGACGGCGCTCCCGGCGAATGAGGATATAGGAGAGGGCGGAGCCTTGCAGCCCGCGACCGCGGCGGTTCCGGCGCGGGAAGGGGATGGCGGCGATCCCGGCCTCCGGAAGGCCGTGCTGGGCTCCATGGCCGGCACCGCCATCGAATGGTATGACTTCCTGGTCTATTCCACGGCGTCGGGCCTGGTCTTCGGCAAGATCTTCTTTCCGGAGGGCGACCCGTGGTTCGCCACGCTGTCGGCCTTCGTCACGGTCGCCGTCGGCTTCGTGGCGCGGCCGGTCGGCGCCGTGGTGCTCGGCTATTATGGCGACGTCCTCGGCCGCAAGCGCGTGTTGCAGATGACGCTGCTCATCATCGGCCTGTCGACCTTCCTCGTCGGGTGCCTGCCGACCTACCAGTCCATCGGCATCGCCGCGCCGATCGCCCTTATCATCCTGCGGTTCGCGCAGGGTTTCGCGATCGGCGGCGAATGGGGCGGCGCGACCCTGCTGGTGGCGGAGCGCGCGCCGGACCATCGGCGCGGCTTCTACACCACGCTGGCGGGAAGCGCGACGGCGGTCGGCAATATCGCCGGCGTGCTGGTGCTGCTGCTGCTCTCCAGCGCCATGGCCAAGGAGGATTTCCTGTCATGGGGCTGGCGCATCGCCTTCTGGCTTTCCGTGGTGATCGTCGCCGTGGGCGCCTATGTGCGCCGGCAGGTCGAGGAATCGGCGATCTTCCAGGAAGCGAGCCGCAGGAATGACGAGGCGCGGCTGAAGCAGGGCAGCCTGATCGAGGTGATCCGCGGCTATCCGCGCGAACTGCTGGTCGGCATCACGGCGCGGCTGGGCGAGAACACGATCTTCGGCATCACCTCCATCTTCACGGTCAGCTATCTGAACCAGCAGGTCGGGCTCAGTTCGTCGGAGGTGCTGTTCGTCACCTTCGTCGCCTCGGTCACGACGGTGATCCCGGTGATCGGGGCGGGCTGGCTGGCCGACCGTTTCGGACGGCGGCCGGTCTTCCTGACCGGCGCGATCGCGCTGCTGCTGTGGTCGCCCTTCTACTTCCCGCTGCTCGACACGGGGCGGTTCTGGATCATCATGGCGGTGATGACCTTCGCCTTCTGGGCGCAGGCCCTGTGCATCGCCGTGCAATCGTCCATGCTGCCCGAACTGTTCCCGACGCGGCTGCGCTACATCGCCAGCGGCTTCGCCTATCATGCGACCTCCATCGCCGCGGGGTCGGTCGCGCCCATCATCGCCGTGTGGCTGCTCAGCCGCTTCGGTTCCACCACGCCGATCATCCTCTACATGATGGCGGCGCTCTGCGTTTCGATCTTCGGCGTGGGCGCGCTCTATCGCAGGCCCGCCAGCTATTCGCTGCGGGCGATCGACGAAGCCGATCTCCGGAAGGCAGGCTGACCATGTCCGACACCGCCATCGTCCAGGGGCCGCTGACCATCCAGGGCGCCATTCTCGAAACGTCCGACGCCGCGCGGCCCTATGCGGAAAGCCGGCCGATCCGCATCGCAGCGGTCGAGCTGGCCCCGCCCGGCCCCGGCGAGATCCTCGTCAAGGTGGAGGCGGCGAGCCTTTGCCATTCCGACCTTTCGGTCATCAACGGCGACCGCAGGCGTCCCTTGCCGATGCTGCTGGGGCACGAATCGGCGGGGCGGGTGATGGCGCTGGGCGAGAGGGTGGACGATATTGCGGTGGGCCAGCGGGTGGTGCTGACCTTCCTGCCCCGCTGCGGCGAGTGCGACGCCTGTAGGACCGATGGCCGCGTGCCGTGCAGCAACGGCAGCCGCGCCAATGGCGCGGGCACGCTGCTGGACGGCGATGTCCGGCTGAGTGAATGCGGCCACGGCGTCTGGCATCATCTGGGCGTCTCCGCCTTTGCCGACCATCTGGTCTGCCATCGCAGTTCGGCGGTGCCGGTGGGGGATGACGTTCCGCCCGACGTGGCGGCCCTCTTCGGTTGCGCCGTGCTGACCGGGGGCGGGGCATTGCTCAACGAGGCGCGTCCGGGGGAAAGGGACAGCGTGGCGGTGATCGGCCTGGGCGGCGTCGGCATGGCGGCGCTTCTTACCGCCCGCGCGCTGGGCGCCGGCAGGGTGATCGGCATCGACGCCCTGCCCGACAAGCTGGACCGCGCGATCGGCTTCGGCGCGGACGAAGCCTATACCCCGGAGCAGGCGCTGGCGGCGGGCATCAGGGCATCCATCGTCATCGAGGCGGCGGGCCATCCCCGCGCCTTCGAAACCGCCTTCGCCATCACGGCGGCGGGGGGCACGACGGTGACGGTGGGCCTGCCCGCGCCCGACGCCCGTTCGGAGATCGCGCCGCTGCTGGTCACGGCGGAATCGCGGCGCATCGTGGGCAGCTATCTCGGTTCGGCGGTGCCCAGCCGCGACATACCGCTGCTGGAAGCCCTGTGGCGGGACGGGCGGCTCCCGGTGGAGCGGCTGATCTCCCGCCACATCGCGCTTGCCGACATCAACCACGCCTTCGACGCGCTCGCTGACGGCGACCAGCTGCGACAGGTCATACTCTTCGACATGTGATCGCGCATTTCACGGAATTCAGGAAGGATTGCCCAATGGCCGAAGCCAAGACCCGCATACATGATGTTTTCGACAGCTATCTGCCGGTCACGATCGACGATGCGGAGATCGAAAGGATCGTCGAGAAGGCGGAACTGCCGTCGCTGCTGGCGGCGCTGGCGCAGGTCAATCACGACCTGGACCTGATACCCGCGTCGCTCAAGCCGCCGCACACCAAGCGTTCCTTCATCCCGCTGCCGCATGGCGGGCTGGACGAGGCGCAGCAGAAGGAGGCCCGCCGCCTCATCGTCGAGGCGATCAGGCAATATCGCGACCGTGGGTCCGTTCCGAAGGAGCCGCTCAGCCGTGACGAGATGACGCAGCTCGTCGGTTTCCTCATCACCCGCGATCCGGTGGAATATGGCGACCTGCTGCGGCATGAGATCGCCCAGCCGGACACCGGCGCGCCCGACTGGACCGCCGGGGAGATCGCGCCCGAACGGGATTTCCGGGTGATCGTGCTTGGCGGCGGCATCACCGGCATCGCCACCGCCTATCGCCTGCGGCAGGCGGGCGTCGACTTCGTCGTGCTGGAGAAGAACAGCCAGGTGGGCGGCGCATGGTGGGAGAATACCTATCCCGGCTGCCGCCTCGATACGCAGAACTATGCCTTCAGCTACACTTTCGCGCAGAAGATCGACTGGCCGCAGCAATTTTCGACGCAGCCGGAAATCCTGAACTATCTGGTCCGCGTGTCGCACGATTACGACATTCGCGACGCCTTCATCTTCAATACGGTGGTCGAATCCGCGATCTTCGATGAGGAGGCGGGCGAATGGGTGGTGACTGCCGTCACCGACGGGGAGACCAGAACCTATCGCGGCCATGCGATCGTCAACGGCACCGGCCTGCTCAACGCCGTCAAGCTGCCCGATATTCCGGGCGTGGAGACATTTGCCGGCCCCGCCATGCATTCGGCGCAATGGGACCATGGCGTCGACCTGACGGGCAAGCGGGTGGGCATCATCGGCACCGGCGCCAGCGCCTATCAGATCGCGCCCAGCATCGCGGACCAGGTGGGGCAGCTTTCGGTGTTCCAGCGCAGCGCGCCCTGGCTGCTGCCCACGCCCACCTATCTGGACGACATCAGCCCGGAGATGATCTGGCTGTTCCGGCACATTCCGGCCTATGCGCGCTGGTACCGGTTCTGGCAGTTCTGGCTGGCGACGGAGGGGCGGATGCCGATCGTCACCGTCGATCCCGACTGGACGGAGAAGGGCACGGTCAGCAAGCTGAACGCCCAGTTCCGCGCCGAACTGGTGGCGGAGATCAACCGCCAGCTCGCGGATCGGCCGGATCTGGTCGAAAAGGTCACGCCGACCTATCCGCCGGGGGCCAAGCGGCTGCTGCGCGACAATGGTCAATGGGCAAGGACGCTGCGCAAGGAGCATGTCGAACTGGTCACCGGCAATATAGAGCGGATCGTGCCGGAGGGGGTGGTGACCGCGGACGGCCGGCTGCATGAATTCGACGTGCTGATCTACGCGACCGGCTTCCGCACCGACGAGATGTTCGCGGACATCGAGGTGCGCGGCCGTGACGGGATCGAGATCCACGATTATTGGAATGGCGATCCGCGCGCCTACAACACGATCATGGTGCCCCATTTCCCCAATCTGTTCATCCCGAGCGGTCCGGGCGCCGTCATCTCCGCCAATGGCAGCGCGATCTACATGACGGAGGTCAGCCTGGAATATGCGGTGAAGTGCTTGAAGCTGATGCTGGAGAATGGCTGGCAGGCGATCGAGCCGACCGAGGCGGCGACGAAGCGCTTCACCGACTGGGTGGAGGAGGCGAACACCCGGCGCGCCTGGGGGATCGAGGGTGTCGGAAGCTGGTACAAGAACAGCACCGGCCGCACGTCCAAATTATGGCCGTTCGAATTGCTCGATTACTGGAACCTCATGCAGACGCCCGTCCTTGAGGATTATGCCATCACGGCATTGCCCGACCGGGCCGAGGCGGCGGAATGAGCAGGCTGGCGGGCAAGATCGCGATCGTGACGGGGGGCGCGCGGGGGCTGGGCGCGGCGCAGGTCCGGCGGCTCGCGCGGGAAGGCGCGAAGGTCGTGGTCGCGGACCTGCTTGAACAGGACGGCGCGGCGCTGGCCCGTGAACTGGGGCCGGGGGCGATCTTCCACCGCCTGGACGTCTCCAGTTCCGCGCAATGGGCCGATGCGGTCGAGGCCACCGCCCAGGCCTTCGGACCGGTCAATGTGCTGGTCAACAATGCGGGCGTCGGCGGCGGCGGCCCCCTGGCCGAAACCAGCGACGAGCAGTGGCGGAGGATGATCGACATCAACCTGACCGGCGTCTTCTACGGCATGCGCGCCTGCATTCCGGTGATGGTCGGGGCAGGCGGCGGTTCCGTGATCAACATCGCGTCGATCAACGGGGTCCGTCCCAATCGCAACCGCTATGGCTATGTCGCGTCGAAATTCGGGGTGATGGGGCTGACAAAGGCGGCGGCGCTGGATTTCGCCGGGCAGGGGGTGCGGGTCAATGCGGTGCTGCCCGGCCTGATCGAGACCGAGATGTCCGCGAAGCTCAACATCGATCCCGCCGTCGTGCCGATCGGCCGGATCGGCCAGCCGGACGATGTCGCGAGGATGGTCGCCTTCCTGGCTTCGGAGGAATCCTCCTATTCGACCGGCGGGGAATTTCTGGTCGAGGGCGGGGCGCTGCTCGGGGTCGCGGGCCAATGAACCCGCCATTCCCGCTGGTGACGCCGCTCGAACCGGGTGCGGACAAGCTGGTCCAGGCCTTTCTCGAATCCGGGCGGCAGCCCTATGAACGGCTGGCCGTGAGCGAGGCGCGGGCGGCCTTTCGCGAAAGTTCGGCGCGTTTCGCCTTTCCGGCGGAACCGGGGATCGGGTCGCGGGACGACCATATCGACCTTCCCGGCCGGTCCATTCCCGTTCGCATCTACCGGCCCGACGATGTGGGAGAGGCCGCGCCGCTGACCGTCTTCTTCCATGGCGGCGGCTGGGTGGTGGGCGATCTGGACACCCATGATTCCGCCTGCCGGCTGCTGAGCGCCCTGTCCCGCAGCATCGTCATCGCCGTCGACTACCGGCTGGGGCCGGAAAATCCCTTCCCCGCCGCGGCCGAGGATGCGATCGGGTGCGCGCGCTGGATTGCCCGCCATGCCGCGGACTTCGGCGGCGATCCGGCCCATCTGTCGCTGTTCGGCGACAGCGGCGGCGGCACGCTGGCGCTGGTCGCGGCGCTGGCGCTTCGCGGGGAGGCGCCCCTGACGGCTCTCGTCCTCTTCTATCCGGTGGGGGACCTGGGGGAGGTCGCCGCCTCCATGGAAGAGTTCCGCGCGGGCTATCCGCTGACCGCGTCCAGCATGCGCTGGTTCCGCGACCTGTATCTGGGGGATGTCGCGCAGGCTGTGGACGCGCGCGCGTCCCCGATCCGGACGCCCGACCTGGGCGGGTTGCCGCCCACGCTGATCCTGTCGACCGGGCATGACCCGCTGCGCGACGACACGATCCGGCTGGCCGCCGCGCTGGAGGCGGGGGGGACGCCGACGACGCATCGCCACCTGCCCGGCATGCTGCATGGCTTCATCACCCTGGGCGGGGCGATTCCGTCCGCCCGTGACGAGGTGGCGCATGCCGCGCTGTTCCTTCGTTCGTCCGCCGCCCCAGCAAAGGCCCAAGCATGACCGCATCCGCCCGCCCCCTGCCCGCCGACCTGCCGACGGGGCTGTTCCTGGACGGCAGGTGGCGCCCCGCCGCGTCCGGCGCGACGTTCGACGTGCTCGATCCCGCGACGGGCGAACTGCTGGCGAAGGTGGCGGACGCCTCCCCGGCGGAGGGTCTTGCGGCGCTGGATGCCGCGCATGACGCCTTTGCCGGCTGGTCCGCCACGGCGCCCCGCCGGCGCAGCGACATATTGCGCAGGGCGTTCGACCTCGTGATGCGCGACGCCGACCGGATCGCGCGCCTCATCACGCTGGAGATGGGCAAGCCGCTGAAGGAGTCGCGGGCGGAAGTCGTCTATGGCGCCGAATTCCTGCGCTGGTTCAGCGAGGAAGCCGTCCGCATCGCCGGCCGCTACGGCCCTTCGCCCGAAGGAACGGGGACGATGACCATATCCGCCATGCGGTGGGACCGGCCCTGCTGATCACCCCGTGGAACTTCCCGCTCGCCATGGCGACGCGCAAGATCGCGCCCGCGCTCGCCGCCGGCTGCACCGTGGTGATCAAGCCGGCGGAACTGACGCCGCTCACCACGCTCTACTTCACCGGCCTGCTGGAGGAGGCGGGGCTGCCGCCCGGCGTGGTCAACGTCATTCCCACCTCCCGCTCCGACGAGGTGACAGGCCCCATCATCGCGGACCGGCGGTTGCGCAAGCTGAGCTTCACCGGCTCCACGCGGGTGGGACGCATCCTGCTGCGCAAGGCGGCGGACAATGTGCTGCGCACCTCCATGGAACTGGGCGGCAACGCGCCCTTCGTCCTGTTCGAGGATGCCGATGTGGAGGCCGCCGCCGACGCCGCGATGCTGGCGAAGTTCCGGAATATCGGCCAGGCCTGCACCGCCGCCAACCGTTTCATCGTCCATGCCGGTGTGGCCGACGCCTTTGCGCAGGCGGTGGTCCGGCGGGTGCGCGACTTCAGGATCGGTTCCGGCCTCGATCCGGAGGTCACGATCGGTCCGCTGATCGACCGCAAGGCCGTCGCCAATTGCCTGAGGCTGGTCGAGGATGCGGTGGCGCGCGGGGCGGCGGTCGCGACCGGCGGCAGGGCGCTGGACCGGCCCGGCACCTTCTTCGAGCCGACCGTGCTGGCCGATGTCCGTCCCGGCAGCCTGTTGCTGGAGGAGGAGATTTTCGGTCCCATCCTGCCGATCCAGACCTTCGAGACGGAGGCGGAGGCGGTCCGGCTGGCCAATGACACGGAATATGGGCTGGTCGCCTATGTCTTCACCCGGGATGCGGCGCGGATGCAGCGGCTGGGGGAGGCGCTGGAAACGGGCATGCTGGGGTGGAATGTCGGCGTCCTTTCCAACGCCGCCGCCCCCTTTGGCGGGGTGAAGATGTCCGGTCTGGGCCGCGAAGGCGGGGCGGAGGGGATCGACGAATATCTGGCCACCAGATATATGCTGGCCCCGCGCGCTGCGCCGGATTGACGGCGGCGTGGGGCGTCCGTTGCGAAAACCCCTTGAACTGAACGGCCATAATATTATCTTGGCTGCAAGCAGCCATTTGGGAAAGCGGCGCGTTTTTTCCTGTAAGCGGCTGTGATCACGTCACTTATGGGATTATGCATGAGATATCCAAGCGAACATAAGGCGCGTACGCGGGAGCGCATCCTGACGGAGGCTTCGCGGGCGATCCGTTGCCAGGGTATCGACCGGGTGGCGGTGGCGAATGTGATGTCCGCGGCCGGCCTGACCGTCGGCGGCTTCTATGCCCATTTCGCGTCCAAGGACGATCTGGTCGCCCATGCGGTCGAGCATATGTTCCACGAACGCTATGAGCGGTTCCTGGGCCTGCTGGATGTCGGAGAGCCCCGCGCGGCGATCGCCAAATTCTTCGACGGCTATCTGTCGATGACCCATCGCAGCCATCCGGAGACGGGGTGCCCGATCCCGTCGCTCACCAGCGAGCTGGCCCATCTTTCGGAGGATGGGCGCGGGCGGCTGAGCAATGGCATGCGCGGACTGATCGACGGCGTGACCCGGCTGCTGGAGCGCGCCGGGGTCGACGATCCGGAGGAGGCCGCGAACGCCGCCTTTTCCGAAGCGCTGGGCGCGCTGGTCATGGCGCGGATGACGACCGACCTCAAAACCGCGGAGAAGATCCTCCAGCGGGCGCGGAAATCCGTGAAGGAACGGCTGGGCGTCGCCGATGTCGATACCCGCATTCCCCTGCGCCGCCGTTCGGCCAACGGACCCGAGGCGGCGTCGGAAAAGGCCGAAGCGAGCAATTGAGGAAGCCGGGGCGGCTTGCCGCCGCCCGCCTGCCCCGCCGGATGGAAACCGCCCGTTGCCGGGCGGTTCCTGGCGCGGGAAGGCAAGCGCGGTCGCGGTTCAACGAACGAACTGGATCAGCCATTCCGCGATCAGCGCCGGGCGCGATTGGCCTTCTATCTCCACCGTGAAGGTGAAGGTCTGCAACACCCGGCCGTCATCGCCTTCGTTGAGGTCGGCCAGCGTGAAATGCCCCCGTACGCGCGATCCGGTGGGCACCGGCGCGGTGAAGCGCAGCCGGTTCGCGCCATAGCTGACCGCCATGCTGGTGCCGTCGAGGACCGGCGCCTTGCTGCTTTCATACATGGACCGCAGAAGCGACAGGGTGAGCATGCCGTGCGCGATGGTGGTGCCGAAGGGTGAATCCCTGGCGCGTTCCGGATCGACATGATGGAATTGATGGTCGTCGGTAAGATCGGCGAAGCGGTTCACCATGTCCTGATCGATCAGATACCAGTCGGAAACGCCCACTTCCTGACCGACCATCGACCGCAATTCATCCAATGTGCACATGATCTTCCTCTCTCCTCTCTTGTCCTTGGTCATGGGCCGGCGTCATCCGCGCAGGGATGAGAAGCAGGTCCGCAATTCGGCGGTGAACAGGTCCGGCGCCTCCCACGCCGCGAAATGGCCGCCGCGCGGCAGCTTGGCGAAATGGATCAGCCGGTCGAACCGCGCCTCGGCCCAGGCGCGGGTGCTGCCGATGATGTCGAAGGGAAAGACGCTGACGCCGACCGGCACGCCGATCGGTCC
Organism: Sphingobium sp. 22B; assembly: GCF_001580035.1. Taxonomy (NCBI): domain Bacteria; kingdom Pseudomonadati; phylum Pseudomonadota; class Alphaproteobacteria; order Sphingomonadales; family Sphingobiaceae; genus Sphingobium; species Sphingobium sp. 22B. The sequence continues at coordinate 41,464 of NZ_LTAB01000024.1, forward strand.
GGGCCGGATCGAAGGCATCGGGCTTTCCCAATAGATCCGCGCCGACGAGGCCGCCTTGTTGGGAAGCCAGTAGAGCATGATCATGTCGATCACCTCATCGAACGGCAGCTGCGATGCGGGGTCGGACCAGTCGCGGATCTTCTCATAGATCCACGCCGCCTGTCCGACCGGGGAGTCGGCCAGGCCATAGGCCAGCGTCTGGGGCCTTTCCCTCTGCTGTTGCGAATAGGCATAGCCCTGGGTGCGGAAATAATGCCTCTTGTCGAGCGCGACCTGTTCCTCCTCCGTGGGCTGCGCCGGCGGCTCGGGCGGGTAGAAGATCGGCATGCTGAGATGGATGCCCGCGAGCGAGGGCCGGGGTTCCCGCGCCATTTGCGCCGTCACCGCCGCGCCCCAATCGCCGCCCTGCGCGAAGAAGCGGTCATAACCCAGCGCGTCCATCAGCGTGTACCAGGCCTGCGCGATGCGTTCGACGCCCCAGCCCGCCGCCGCCGGAGAGGCCGAGAAGCCGAAGCCGGGCAAGGCGGGGATGACGAGGTGAAAGGCCTGGCCGGCCGAACCGCCATGGTCCAGCGGCCGCGTCAGCGGATCGATGACATGGCGGAATTCGAGCACGCTGCTGGGCCAGCCATGGGTCAGCAGCAGCGGGCGCGCATCGGCATGGGGGGAACGGACATGCAGGAAGTGGATGCCCAGTCCGTCAATGTCGATCGACTGCGGATTCCAGCCGTTGATGCGCCTTTCGCAGGCATGCCAGTCATAGCCGTCCCGCCAGCGCGCGATAAGGTCCCGCACATCGGCAAGGCGGACGCCCTGCGATTCGTCCTTCACCGTTTCCCGGTCGGGCCAGCGGGCTTCCGCAAGCCGTTGCCGCAGCCCGTCCAGCGCGGACGCCGGGATGGCGATCGGGGCGGGGCGCGGGGAGGATCGGGGAAGCAGGGGCATGGAAATCGGCGCCTTCCGGTTTGCGCGGCGGCCATGGGGCGGAAATCGGACCGCGCCGGGCAGCTGCGTCACCAACAGAGCCTGCATGATAGCAAAAGCCCGAAGCGTAAAAAAGTGCATTTATTATTGGAAAATCGACCATATGTGGTAGAGCGGTCGCATGAGTCGGCGCGACCGCGCGCGGACGCATATCGGGCGGGGCCCCTCCAGCCGGCAGCGCATGGTCGCGAAGCGGAGGACGCCGTGCCCCCATGAGGGAAAGCCGCGCGAAGCGGCTCCGGCAGGGAAAGGCCCGGTCCGAACCGGGCGTCAGAAGATCGTCGAGGATGGAATGGCACTGAACCAGATCAAGGCACCCGCAATCGCCGCAGCCGGCGAGAGCGAGCCGCAGGACCCCGATTTTCATCCGGTCCGCTTCCCCCGCCGGGCGGTGGAGATGGAGACCCGGCCGGACGGCACCATCCTGCTGCGCTCCCCCCTTCCCCTTGGGCCGATCGAACGGAATATCGCGGCGCATGTCCGCAAATGGGCGGCGGAGCGTCCGGAGACCACTTTCCTGGCGGAGCGCGGCGCGGACGGCCAATGGGTGCATCTCAGCTATGCGGAGGCCTGGCGCCGGATTTCGAGCGTCGGGGAATTTCTGGCGGCCGGGGGCCATGTGGGCGGGGGGCCGCTGGCGATCCTGTCGCCCAATTCGATCGCGCATGCCGTGGTCGCCTTCGGCGCGATGGCGGTGGGCGTGGCCGTGGCGCCGCTTTCGCCCCAGTTCAGCCGGATCGAGGGTGGGCTCGAGCGCCTGCTCTATCTGGGGGAGCAGCTCCAGCCGTCCCTCGTCTTCGTCGAACGGCGGGAGGGCTATGAGAGCAGCCTGGCGCTCGACCCCTATCGCCGGGCGGACCTTATCAGCGGGCTGGCCGGCGATGCGCCGCTTTCGCTGCCCGACATACTGGCCGTTCCGGCGGGCGATGCGTTCGAACGCGCCTATGCCGCCGTCGAACCTGACGCGATCGCCAAGATCATCTTCACCTCCGGCTCGACCGGATCGCCCAAGGGCGTGAAGAACAGCCACCGCAACATGTGCGTGGGGGCAAGGTCGGTGTCCCAGGCCTGGCCCTGGGATGAGGAGGACTATGTGCTGGTCGACTGGCTTCCCTGGAGCCACTCGCTGGGCGGCACCAATAATGTCGACAGCGTGTTGCAGCAGGGCGGCACCATGTACATAGACGGCGGACGGCCGCTTCCGGGCGAATTCGAAACCACGGTGCGCAACCTGATCGACATAGCGCCCAGTTTCGTGATGAACGTGCCCGCCGCCTTCCAGATGCTGGCCGAGGAGATGGAGGTCAACCAGACGCTGCGCGACCGGTTCTTCAGCCGCCTGCGCTATTGCGCCTTTTCGGGCGCCGCCCTGCCGCAGGAGACCTGGGACAGGTTCCAGGCGCTGTCCGTGCAGGCGACGGGGAAGAAGACCGCGCTGCTTTCCGGCTGGGGCTGTACGGAGGCGGCGCCGGGCATTTCGGTGGCGCACTGGTTCGGCGACGGCAAGGCGGAAGTCGGGTTGCCCCTGCCGGGATTCGACCTGAAGCTGGTGCCGTTCGACGACCGCTATGAAGCCAGGGTGCGCGGGCCGGGCATCACGCCGGGCTATATCGGCGCGCCGGAGGCTTCGCGCGACGCGTTCGACGAGGAGGGCTATTACAAGGTCGGCGACGCGCTGCGTTTCCTGGACCCCGAGCGTCCCGAACTGGGCCTGATCTTCGCGGGGCGGGCCAGCGAGAATTTCAAGCTGGTCAACGGCAGCTTCGTCAATGTCGGCGCGCTGCGCCTTGCCATCCTGTCCGCGACGGACCCGCTGCTGCGCGATGTCGTCGTCGCCGGCGAGAACCGGAAGGACATCCGCCTTCTCGCCTGGGTGAACCCGGTCGGCTGCCGGGCGCGCTTTCCGGACATCGGGGGCGATTATCACGCGCATCCCGCGGTCGCGGCGGCGGTTCGCGAGAGGATCGCGGATTATAATGCCGGGAACGGCACCGGGACGCGCCGCGTGGCTGCGCTGCATCTGCTGGCGGAGCCCGCATCGCTGGGGGCGGGCGAGACGACGGACAAGGGCTATATCAACCAGCGCAAGGTGCTCCAGATCCGCGCGGCGCTGGTCGACCAGCTCTACGACCCCGACGGGACGGTTCCGGTCACGATCCTGTGACCGGCTCCGTCGTCGCGGCGGGCAGGAGCCCTAAAGGAAATAATCGGCGCCGATTTCGCTCGCGAGGGCCTGCTTCAACTTCTCCGCCAGCGCGAGCGCGCCGTCCAGCGGCGTGAAGTTGATGATGACCGTCTCCACCGCGCCCGATTCCTTCCGGGTGATCGCCGCCACGCAGTGAAGTTCCGGCCCGCCCGCGATCCTCGCGTCATATTCCGCGAAGCTCCTGTTGCCGATCGCTTCATGATAGGTCGGACGCATATGGTCATAGGACGCGCCGGCCGCCTGGATCGTCCGCAATATCCTGTCGCGGCCGACAATCGGTTTGCGCGTGACCGTGGAGTGGAGGACGGACTGATCGTCCAGATCGTCGCGGAACGGATGCTTCGGTTCAGCCATGCGATGCTCCTGAAAGATGGTGCGCCCCGCGTTCAGCGGGGAACGACGCAGGTCGACGTGCCGTGCGCGAAGATGCGGTTGTCGAGGCTTTCGATGCGTCCGTCCAACGCGACAAGGGACCGGCCGCGCGAGATGACGGTGCCGATCACCCGCATTTCCCCGATATTGGCGGGGATGGGCCGCAGGAACTTGACGCTGGTTTCATAGGTGGGGGCGAAACCGCCCTCGTCCAGGGTGGTTGCCGCCGCGAGGCCCATGGCGGAATCCAGCATGGTCAGCGCCCAGCCGCCATGGACGACGCCGCCAAGGTTGAGGAAGCGTTCGCCCGGCGTCGCCCTCAGCTCCACGCGTCCCATTTCGGGCGGAAGAAGGGTGAAGGGCACGGTATCGGCCATGGGGGGGCGGGGCAGTTCGCCCCGCGCCAGAGCGCTTATCGTATCGAAACCGTTCATGACCGATCTTTCCCCCGCATCCATGCCGCCGTCACAGCGTTTCCAGTGCGAGCGCTATACCCTGGCCGCCGCCGATGCAAAGCGTGACAAGGCCCCGCCGCACGCCGTCCCGCTTCATCGAATGCAGCAGCCGGGTCGTCAGCACCGCGCCGGTCGCGCCGATGGCATGGCCATGGGCGATCGCGCCGCCCTCCACATTGACGATGTCCTCCGGCAGGCCGAGTTCCTTGATGATGGCCAGCGGGACGGCGGCGAAGGCTTCGTTGATCTCGAACCGCTCCACGTCCGGCAGCTTCCAGCCGGCGCGTTCGACCGCCTTCACCACGGCGGGGACCGGCGCGAGGCCGAACAGGCCCGGCTCCAGCGCGGCGACGGCGTAGGAGACGATCCGGCCCGCCGGCTCGACGCCGTTCGCCTCGGCCCAGGCGCGGGTGGCGACCAGCATCGCGGATGCGCCGCTGTTGAGGCCGGGGGCATTGCCGGCGGTGATCGTGCCGTCCGGGCGGAAGGCGGGCTTCAGCCGGGCCAGCCCCTCCAGCGTCGTATCGGCGCGGGGCGCCTCGTCGCTGGCGAAGCTGACGTCGCCCTTGCGGCCCTTGATGGTGACGGGGGCGATCTCCGCCGCGAAACGGCCTTCCGACTGCGCCTGCACGAAGCGCTTCTGCGAGCGTTCGGCCCAGCGGTCCTGCGCATCCCGCGAAATCTGGGAGCGGGTGACGAGATCCTCCGTATGCCAGCCGGAATGCTGGCCGGAAAAGGCGTCGTTCAGGCCGTCATGCAGCATGGAATCGATGATCGCGGCGTCGCCCATGCGATAACCCCAGCGGCCGCCGGTCATCAGATAGGGCGCGCGGTCCATATTCTCCATGCCGCCGGCGATGGCGACGTCGTGCAGGCCAAGCTGCACTTCCTGCGCGGCGGTCACGATCGCCTGCGCGCCCGATCCGCAGACCCGGTTGACGGTGAGGGCGGGGACCGAGACCGGCAGCCCGGCGTGGATCGCCGCCTGGCGCGCCGGGTTCATCCTGTTGCCGGCCTGGATCACATTGCCCATGGTGACCGCGCCGACGGCATCCGGCGACAGCCCTGCGCGGCGCACGGTTTCCCGGATGGCGACGGCGCCCAGTTCGGCCGCCGGCACGTCCTTGAGCGTGCCGTTATAGCTCCCGATCGGGGTGCGGACGGGATGGGCGAGGATGATTTCCGCGGTCACTCTGGCATTTCCTTCTCTTGTCGTCCGCACCGGTAGCGGCGGACCATCACATGATGTCTATAATATCATTGATCGTGATCGTCGCCTGTCTTTTCAAGGGCGGGGCGCGAATCGGGCCACGGATTCCGGGCCGGCCGATCCGGCGCTATCGACGCGCGGGCATCAGAAGGCGACCTTGTCCCCGCCCTTGAGGCCGAGCCGGGCGCGCGCTTCATCGGCGGTCGCTATCTCCAGGCCCAGATCTTCGATGATCGCGCGCACCTTGCGCACCTGTTCGGCATTGCTGGAGGCGAGCCGCCCCCGGGCGATGTTCAGATTGTCCTCCAGCCCCACGCGCACATGGCCGCCCATCAGCGCCGCTTGCGTCGCGAGCGGCATCTGATGGCGTCCCGCGCCCAGCACCGACCAGTGATAATCCTGTCCGAACAGGCGGTCGGCGGTCCGCTTCATGAAGAGGAGGTTGTCGACCTCCGCCCCGATCCCTCCCAATATGCCGAAGATGAACTGGATGAAGACCGGCGGCCTGAAGAAGCCGCGGTCGATGCAATGCGCCAGATTGTACAGATGGCCGACGTCATAGCATTCATGTTCGAACTTCACGTCATGGGCATCGCCCAGCGCATGGGCGATCTTGCCGATGTCGCGGAAGGTGTTGCGGAAGATATAATCGTCCGATTCCCGCAGATAGGGCTCCTCCCAGTCATGCTTCCATTGCCGGTAGCGATCCGCCATCGGATAGAGCGCGAAATTCATGCTGCCCATGTTGAGCGAGCACATTTCGGGCGACGCCAGCAGCGGCGCGGCCAAGCGCTGCTCGACCGTCATGGTGAGGCTGCCGCCCGTGGTGATGTTGCAGATGGCGTCGCAGCCCTGCCTGATGCGCGGCAGGAATTCCATGAACAGGGCGGGGTCCGCCGAGGGTCGGCCGTCCCTGGGATCGCGCGCATGGAGATGGAGGATGGCGGCGCCGGCCTCCGCCGCCTCTATCGCCTGTTCCGCGATTTCGGACGGCGTGACCGGCAGCGCGTCCGACATGGTCGGCGTGTGGATGGAGCCGGTGACGGCGCAGGAGATGATGACCTTGTCTTTCATGCTTGATCCCGATTCCGGCCGACGAGAGGTCGGCCATGTCATGCCATTTGCCCGTTCGCGGCCCCGGCCCGAAACCGGCCCCGGGGGAGGCGGGCGGTCGCGCGGACGATGTGCGAGTATTGTCCATGAGTCAACAGAAAGTGCACTTTTTATTGTAACGGTTGTAGATGGTGAAAAAGTGAACTATCAAGGGCGAATGGCAGAGAAATCACCGGCGCCCAGCCGCACCCACCGCGTTTACGAGCAGATCCGGTCCCGGCTGCTGAACGGCGCGCTTCCGCCCGGTCAGAAGCTCGTCATTTCCGACCTGTGCGAGAATCTGGGGGCGAACCAGAGCGCGGTGCGCGAGGCGCTGGCGCGGGTCACCGCCGAAGGGCTGGTCACCGCCGAACCGCAGCGCGGCTTCCGCGTGAGCGAGATCGCGGCCGAGGACCTGCATCATCTGACGGATGTGCGCCTGTTGATCGAGGAGCCCTGCATCCGCTCCGCCATCGCGAACGCCACCATCGCCTGGGAAAAGGGGATCGTCGCGGCGCTGCACGGCCTGCTGCGGACGCCGCGCAACGACGATGACGGCAAGGTGACGCAGGAATGGGCGGACGCGCACCACGCCTTCCATCACGCGCTGGTCGCCACCTGCGACAATCCCTGGCTGCTCCGGGTGCGCGACATGCTGCTGCTGCAGAGCGAGCGCTATCGCTGGCTCTCCATCTCCTCGCCGTCCAAGCGTTCGAATCTGGAGAAGGAATATAGCAAGCTGGCCGACGCCTTTCTGGCGCATGACGCCGATCTGGCGATCAAGCTGATGCGCGAACATTATCTGATGACGACGAAGATCGTGCTGGGCAAGGACCAGAAGCCTGCCCGGACCCGCAAGGCCTCCGCCAAGGTGACGGAAGGGGCGTAGGGGATTGCGGCCGGGCGCGTCCCAGCCCTGCCGCCCCCGCGCATGACAGGAAGAGGAGAGGACCGTCCATGCCCGCTTATGTCGTCATGATCCGCGACCGGCTGAACGATGCCGGGGAGATGGCCGCCTATGCCGCGCTGGCGGTCAAGGCGCGGGGGGAAAAGCCGGCCCGGCGGCTCGCCTTCTATGGGGAGCATGATGCGGTGGAAGGGCCCGATCCCGACGGCGTCGCCATATTGGAGTTCGACGATCTGGATGCGGCGCGGGCCTGGTACCACTCGCCCGCTTATCAGGAAGCATTGCAGCATCGGCTTGCCGGTGCGGAATATCGCGTGATCCTGGTCGACGGCGCTCGCTGAAGCGCCGCAAGGCACGCCCGCCAAGAGGCGCGCCGGACAGGACTTATTGTGGGAGGATGCCGATGAAGGGCAAGTCGCATATTTTCCGCGCGTTTTTCCCGGGGGGCTGGCAGGCGGTGCGGTCGCTGGAAAGCCTGCTCGCCGGCTATGGCGACATCATGCTGCTGCTGGGGGAGGAGGAACGGCCCCGGAAATGGCGGCGGCCCGGCGCGCGCCGCTGACGAAATCCCGCGCCCCCGGTTGGCCCACCCGGGCAGTCCCATCCATTCACCCGAGCGGATGCACAGCCGGACAGAATCCCATTGTCCGGAATCCGGCGCTCGGCTTGGGACGGGGACGGTTCGTTAACTATAAGGAGAATGGAGATGTCGCGGTCTTTCACGAAATTCGCGCCTCTGGCGGTGATTTTGGTGGGTTCGCTGGCGCTGGGGGGCTGTGCCACCAAGGGCTTCGTGCGGGAACAGGTCGCCGCCGTGAACCAGCGCGTCGATGCGCTCGACTCGCGCCTGCAGGCGACGGACGCCACCGCGAAATCGGCGCTGGCGGAGGCGCAGGCGGCATCCGGCCAGGCGCAGAACAATGGCCAGCGGCTGGACCAGATCAATGCCCGCGTCGACGGCATCGAGCAGCGCATGCAGGAAAATCAGCGCAAGCGGCCGCGCAACTGACGCCCGGAACGGGGCCGAATCCGGTGTTCCCGCGCCGGCGTCCGTCCTGGGCGCCGGCGCTTTCCTTCGAGTGCATTGAGCGATGATCCCACTGTTCCTGGCGCTGGCGGGGCTTGCGCCGGCCATTCCCGCGACGGAGGGCGTCCGGGCGGCGGAGCCGGCGAAACCGCAGGCGGACATGCCGCAGGAGGCGGGAGCGAAGCTGTCCGGGGAAGCGGCGCGCGTGGCCGACTGGATCGCCGCGTCCCGCGACAATGGCGCGCTGCCCTATATCATCGTCGACAAGAAGGCGGCGGTTCTTTCGCTCTATGACGCCAGCGGGAAATCGCTGGGTCATGCGCCGGTCCTGATCGGCGTGGCCGTCGGGGACGAGGCGAGCCCCGGCATCGGATCGAAGAATCTGGCGGAGATCGGCCCGGCGGAAAAGACGACGCCCGCCGGGCGCTTCCTGGCGAAATTCGGGCTGGCGGCGGGGCGGCAGAAGGTGCTGTGGGTCGATTATGCCACGTCGGTGGCGCTGCACCCCATCCCCAAGGGCGCGCCGAAAAGGGAACGCCGCCGCGAGCGGATGCTCTCGCCCACCGGCGACGACAATCGCATCACCTTCGGCTGCATCAACCTGCCCATCGCCTTTTACGGCAAGAACGTCAGCCCGCTGTTCCGGAAGAAGGGCGGCTATGTCTATGTGCTGCCCGACACCAAGCCGCTGGAAGCGGTCTTCCCCCGGTTGCGGGTGCAGGCGGCGATGAATGGCGGCGGGGTTTGAGCGTCCCGCCGACCCAAGGTCTAATTGTCCATTTGTCCGAAAGGTTCATCCTGTCCCTCAACTTTCAGACGAGTCCGGGAGAGGATGATGTTACAGCAGGCAATGGCGCGGTTCGCGGGGAAGACGCTGATCCGCGATAAATATGAGAATTTCATCGGCGGCCAGTGGGTGGCGCCGGTTCGCGGGGAATATTTCGACAATCTTTCGCCCGTGACGGGGCAGAGCGTGTGCAGGATCGCCCGTTCGACCGCCGAGGACATCGAGCTGGCGCTGGACGCCGCGCACAGGGCCAGGGAAGGCTGGGGCCAGCGTTCGGCGACGGAGCGGGCCAATATCCTCAATCGCATCGCGCAGCGGATGGAGGAGAATCTCGACCTGCTCGCCATGGCGGAGACGATCGACAACGGCAAGCCGATCCGCGAGACGACCGCCGCCGACATTCCGCTCGCCATCGACCATTTCCGCTATTTCGCGGCCTGCGTGCGGTCTCAGGAAGGCTCCATCGCGGAGATCGACCATGACACGGTGGCCTATCATTTCCATGAGCCGCTGGGCGTGGTGGGGCAGATCATCCCCTGGAACTTCCCGATCCTGATGGCGGCGTGGAAGCTGGCCCCGGCGCTGGCGGCGGGCAATTGCGTGGTCCTGAAGCCCGCCGAGCAGACGCCGATGTCGATCATGGTGCTGATGGACCTGGTGGGCGACCTGATCCCCGAAGGCGTGCTGAACGTCGTCAACGGCTTCGGCGTGGAGGCGGGCAAGCCGCTGGCCACCAACAAGCGGATTTCCAAGATCGCCTTCACCGGGGAAACCACCACCGGGCGGCTGATCATGCAATATGCGAGCGAGAATCTGATCCCGGTGACGTTGGAACTGGGGGGCAAGTCGCCCAACATCTTCTTTGCCGATGTGATGGACGCGGACGACGATTATTTCGACAAATGCCTGGAAGGCTTTGCGATGTTCGCGCTCAACCAGGGCGAGGTCTGCACCTGCCCCAGCCGGGCGCTGGTGCAGGAGAGCATCTACGAAAAGTTCATCGAACGCGCCGTCGCCCGCGTGCAGAAGATCGTGCAGGGCAGTCCGCTCGACCCCGCGACGATGATCGGGGCGCAGGCGTCGAACGACCAGCTGGAGAAGATCCTTTCCTATATCGACATCGGCCGGGACGAGGGCGCGAAGGTGTTGACCGGCGGCGCGCGGGCGCATCTGGGCGGCGAGCTGGAGCAGGGCTATTATGTGACGCCGACCGTGCTGGAAGGGCATAACAGGATGCGCATCTTCCAGGAGGAGATTTTCGGGCCGGTGCTGTCGGTCACGACCTTCAAGGATGAGGCGGACGCGCTGCATATCGCCAACGACACGCTGTACGGGCTGGGCGCCGGGGTGTGGAGCCGGAACGGGAACACGGCCTATCGCATGGGGCGCAACATCCAGGCCGGGCGGGTCTGGACGAACTGCTACCATGCCTATCCGGCGCATGCGGCCTTTGGCGGGTACAAGCAGTCGGGCATCGGGCGCGAGACGCACAAGATGATGCTGGATCATTATCAGCAGACGAAGAACCTGCTGGTGAGCTATTCGACCAAGGCGCTGGGGTTCTTCTGAGGCGAGGGGCGGATCGCATGCCGAAGGCGGGTCCTTCCCCCTTCACGCCTTCGGTTCGGCGGGCGCCTCTCCCGGGCGTCCGCCTTTTTCTTCTTCCCCCTCCTGCAGGCGGGAGGGGCCGGGGGGTGGGCGGRCGCAACCTCAGCGCCATTCTGCAATGGCTAAGCTGGAAGCTCCCCCGGATCAAGTCCGGGGTCGCGCCCACCCCTAACCCCTCCCGTTTACGGGAGGGGGACTGGAGATCATTATGAACCTTCCACCCCGCATCCTCGCCACGCCGGAGGCCGAAGCGTTGATTGCCCGCCTCACCATGCGTCATGGGCCGCTGATGTTCCACCAGTCCGGCGGCTGTTGCGACGGGTCGGCGCCGATGTGCTTTCCGCGGGGCGAGTTCAGGACCGGCGGGCAGGATGTGCTGCTGGGCCAGATCGCGGGCGACGTGCCGGTGTGGATCGGCGCGGCGCAGTTCGAATATTGGCGGCATACGCAAGTCACCATCGACGTCGTGCCGGGCCGGGGCGCGGGCATGTCGCTGGAAAGCCCGGAGGGGATGCGGTTCATCGTCCGATCCCGCATCTTCACCGATGAGGAGAATGCGGCGCTGGAAGCGGCGGGAGAGCCTTTGCGCGGAGCGTGAAACCGCATAGAAGAACAGGGAGAAAATGCGGGGAGAGGAACATGACGGTGCTGGCATCGGAGATCGCCTTTGCGTCAAGCCATGCGGGCGATCCGGCCAAGGCCATGGCGGAAGTCGCCGGGCAATTGGGAGACGAACCGCTGGCCGGGATGCTGCTGTTCTGTTCGCACCGTTTCGACCGGGAGGCGCTGGCGCGGGCGGTCAACCGCCGGACGGAGGGCGTGGTGGCGATCGGCTGCACCAGTTCGGGCGAGCTGACCGAAAATGGCTATGATGAGGACAGCCTGAGCGTCATCGGCTTTCCGGCTTCGGCCTTTCACATGACCTCGCTCTGTTTCGACGACATCGAGAATTTCGATCCCGCCGCCGCGCGGCAGGCGGTGCGCGGGCTGGCCGCGCAGGCGGAGCGGGAGAGCCGCCATCTGGGGGGGAAGGTCAATCATGTCGCGCTGTTCCTGGTCGACGGGCTGTCGCATCGGGAAGAATTGCTGACCATGACGATCCAGGACGCGCTGGGCGACATTGCGCTGATCGGCGGGTCGTCGGGCGACGGCATGGCCTTTCGGGAGACGGCGGTCTTCCATGGCGGGCGCTTCCATGGCCATGCGGCGGTGGTGGCGATCCTGTCCACGCCGCGCCCGCTGCATGTGTTCAAGGCGCAGCATTACCGGCCGAGCGAGGCGAAGATGGTCGTCACCGGGGCGATCCCGAACGACCGGATCGTGACCGAGATCAATGCGGAGCCCGCCGCGCAGGAATATCTGCGGCTGGCGGGCCATGCGGGCGAGGCGCTGGGCGTCGCCTTCTATGCCGCGCATCCGCTGATGGTGCGGGCGGGGGGCGATTATCATGTGCGGTCGATCCAGAGCGCGAATCCCGACGGCAGCCTTACCTTCTACTGCGCCATCGACGAGGGGATCGTGATGACCGTGGGCGAGCCGGTGGACCGTATTGCGCGGATGGACGCGCTGTTCGCGGACATCGCAGCAGAGGTGGGGCCGGTGGACCGGATCATCGCCTTCGATTGCGTATTGAACCGCATCGATGCCGAGCAGCGGCAGATCAGCCGCGCCGTGTCTGAGCTGTACGGGCGGCATCGGGTGATCGGCTTCAACACCTATGGCGAGCAATATCATGCGCTGCACGTCAACCAGACCTTCAGCGGCCTTGCCATCGGCCGATGACCGACGCGGCCCTCTCTTCCGCCGAACTGGAGGCGTTGCGGGAAGAGAACCGCAAGTTGCGCAAGATCAATGCGGCGCTGATCGACCGGGTCGAACGGTCGAGCGACATGGCCGGCAACGCCTTTTCGATGTTCGAGACCGCGATCTCGCTGGAAGCCATGGTGCGCGAGCGGACCGTGCAGCTGGAGGACGCGCTGGCGAAGCTGGCGGAGGCCAATGCCGACCTCGCCTCCGCCCATGGCCATGCGGACGCGGCGCGGATGCGGCTGCGCGACGCGATCGATTCGATCAACGAAGGCTTCGTCCTTTTCGACGCGGAGGACCGGCTGGTCCTCTATAACGAGGCCTATCTGGGTTTCTGGCCGGAGATCGCCGATCATATCCGCGAGGGCATGAGCTTCGACGAGATCGCCAAGCTCGCCGCCGCCCATCACCGCCCGGTGGGACAGGACCGATGGGTGTCGGACCGGCTGGCGCGCCATAGCGTGGCGGAGGGCGGGCATGTGCAGGCGCTGTCCGACGGGCGCTGGGTTCAGATCAACGAACTGCGCACCAGCGAGGGCGGCATCGTCGGCATCTATACCGACATCACCGAGGTGAAGGCGGAGGATGCCCGCGACCGGGCGCGGGAACTGGCCGAGCGCAACATCGTGTTGCAGGCGACGCTCGACAATCTGTCCGAAGGCGTGTGCCTGTTCGATGCCGAGGGGCGGCTGGCGGCGTGGAACGAGGCGCTGCAACGGCTGCTGGAACTGCCGGAGGACTGGGCGCAGGAGCGGGATAGCCATGCCGCGCTGCTGGACTGGTGCCGGGGCAATCTGGGGATGGACGACAGGGGCTGCCTCGACCGGGGCGGGGCGCGCCATCGCAGCGAACTGGTCCATGCCGGGGGGCGCAGCTTCGAGATTCGCAGCAACGCCATGGAGCGGGGCGGGCAGGTGATCGGCTTCACCGATGTGACCGACATGCTGCGCGCGCAGGCGGCGCTGCGCGAGACGGCGGAGACGCTGGAGCGGCGGGTGGCGGAGCGCACGTCGGAGCTGGAGGCGGAGGTGGCCGAGCGGCGCCAGATCGAGGCGCAGTTGATGGACGCGAAGACGGCGGCGGAGAAGGCGAACCTGTCCAAGACCAGCTTCCTGGCGGCGGCCAGCCACGATCTGTTGCAGCCGTTGAACGCGGCGCGGCTGTTCGTTGCGGCGCTGGGCGACCGGCGATTGGCGCTGCCGACGCGGGCGCTGGTCAACCAGACGTCCACCGCGCTGGATTCGGTCGAGGATCTGCTGGAGGCGCTGTTGGAGATCAGCCGCCTCGACGCGGGCGCGATCCAGCCGGAGATCAGCGATTTCCGCATCGACCGGCTGCTCGATACGCTGCGGACGGAATTCGCGCCGATGGCGCGTTCGGCGGGGCTGGTGCTGGCGGTGGAGACGGCCCCGGTCTGGGTCCGCTCCGACATCCGGCTGCTGCGGCGGATTCTCCAGAATTTCCTGTCCAACGCGCTGCGCTACACCCAGCGCGGGTCGGTGCGCGTCACCTGCGTGGCGGAGGCGCAGGGGATAAGGCTGAGCGTGGCCGACAGCGGTCCCGGCATCCCCGTCGACAAGCAGCAACTGATCTTCGAGGAATTCCGCCGCCTCGACACGCCGGGGGGCAGGGGGGCGGGCGGCAAGGGGTTGGGCCTCGCCATCGTCCGCCGGGCGAGCGACATGCTGCGCCATGAGGTGACGCTGGAATCGGTGCCGGGGCAGGGCGCGACCTTCTCCATCCGCGTGCCGCCGGGCGAGGCGGTGGTGGAAGAGGGCGATGGGGGCAGCGCGCCGCGCAGCGACCGGTCGATGCGCGGGCTGAAGGTGCTGGTGGTCGACAATGAGCGGGCGATCCAGACCGGCATGTCGACCCTGCTGGGCGGATGGGGCTGTACCGTGGCGACGGCCGGGGGATTCGCGGAGGCGGTCGCCGCCTTTGCGGAGGGCGAGGCGCCCGATGTCATCCTGGTCGACTATCATCTGAACGACGGCGAGACCGGGGATGCCGTGATCGAGCGGTTGCACGGCCACTTCGGGCGGGCGGTGCCGTCGGTGATGATCTCCGCCGACCGCGGCGAGGCGTTGAAGGCCAGGATGGACGGCTGGGGCATTCCGCTGCTGGGCAAGCCGGTGAAGCCTGCGCAACTGCGCGCCTTGCTGCGCACGATGTTGAAATAGGCGGGTGTTTCTGGCGGGGCTGGAAGTCGATTCCATCGGATGCTTTAGGTGTTCCCACTGATCGCCCGTCCTTGCCATCGGTGATAGGCTGAATCCCCCACATCATGGAGCGGGCTATGAGCGCTTTCGATGTCGCGACGGCTCGATCCTCACTGATCCGGGATGGGTTCACCGTGATCAGGGACGCCTTTTCCGCCCGGTCCGTGGAGGAGATCGTCGAAATCCACCGCTTGCTGGTCGCGGCGCTCGACGATCCTGTCCGTCCCGGCGACCGTTTCCGGATGGACATGGGGCGCGGTCAGGCTGGCGCCGGCCCTGCGCGGCTCAGCCAGCATGAGATACGTTATGCCTCCAACCTGGCGCCGCGCCTGATGGCGACCGAGGTGTTCGTGCGGAGCCAGCGGCTGGTCGATGCCATTGCGGGGCCGATGCACTTCGCCTTCGACCATATCATCTTCAAGCCGGGGCATTCCGCCACGACCACGCCATGGTATCAGGACATCGCCTATCGGAAGCTGGGCGGCGGGGCGCATGCCGGGGGCCTTGCCCGGCTCCACCTGTGGATTCCGCTTCAGGACACCAGCCTTGAGCAGGGCTGCATGGAGTTCGTTCCCGGCAGCCATCGCGCCGGGGTCATGCCGCATCGGCCCTTTACGCGCATATCGGGCACTTTGGGCCGGGAGGCGGCGGTTCCGCAAGCCGGCGAGCGGGTCGCATGCCCGGTCGAGGCGGGTGGGCTGACCATCCACACGCCGCTTACGCTGCATTATACCGGCGCCAACCTTACGCCCAGGGCGCGGGGAGCCTGGATCATCCAGTTCAGCCGCTTCGGCCGGATGGAACGCGCGATCAAGCGCCGGCTGGGGATCGCGCCGCGCACCGTCCTGGCGCAATAGCATGGCGGGAGCAAGCGCGGGGGCGATCACCAGTGGCGCGGTTGCAGATGGCGTCTTTCCATTTCGTCCAGCACGGCCTGCTCGAACCCGGACGGGTTCTTCGGGTCGCCCATCCTGCGGCGGATGGCGGCCAGTTCCTTGTCCGTGAGGGCCGCCGCCTCGGCAGCATCCTTCAGATGATCATGCACGGCGAGTCTCCGCATCATGGCGGCGGCACTGTCGCATGAAAAGCGGGCAAGCTCAATTCAGCGAAAGGCTTAGCGTCGACCCCATGCAGGGCGCCGTGGAAAGGGCCGCCCCCGAAGGAGCGGCCGAGAGCCAATCGACATTCAGCCCTGACGGCGTGCAAATGACGCTTTTCCGTGCTTCCGGTGCTCACCTACCTTGAGTAGGCTGCGCTCCGGGTCACGGAAAACCGCCATTTTCGGCTCGTCATCATCTGAATGTCGATTGGCTCTAACCCCTTATGCCGCCAGGTCGAAACGGTCGGCGTTCATCACCTTGGTCCAGGCGGCGACGAAGTCGTTCACGAACTTGTCGCCCGCGTCGGCGGAGGCATAGACTTCCGACAGGGCGCGCAGTTGCGCGTTCGATCCGAACACCAGATCGACCCGCGTGCCGGTCCATTTCTGTTCATTGGACTTGCGGCAGGTGCCGGTGAAGATGTCCTTGTGACCCTCCACCTCCTTCCACGCCGTGCCCATGTCGAGCAGGTTGACGAAGAAGTCGTTGCTGAGCGTCCCCGGACGGTCGGTGAAAACGCCATGGCCGGACCCGCCATGATTGGCGCCCAGCACCCGCAGCCCGCCGACCAGCACCGTCATTTCCGGGGCGCTGAGGGTCAGCAACTGAGCGCGGTCGATCAGCAGTTCCTCGACCGGCACGCTGAACGGCACGGGCAGATAGTTGCGGAAGCCGTCGACCTTGGGCTCCAGCACCTCGAAATTCTGCACGTCGGTCTGTTCCTGCGAGGCGTCGGCGCGGCCGGGGGTGAAGGGCACCTCGATGCTGCGCCCGCCATCCGCCGCCGCCTTCTCGATAGCGGCCGATCCGCCCAGCACGATCAGGTCGGCGAGCGAAATCTTCTTCGCGCCCGCACTGTCGAACTCGGCCTTGATCTTCTCCAGTACGGAGAGGACGCGGGAAAGCTGCTCCGGCTGGTTCACGTCCCAGTCCTTTTGCGGCGCCAGCCGGATGCGCCCGCCATTGGCGCCGCCGCGATGGTCCGACCCGCGATAGGTCGACGCCGACGCCCAGGCGGTCGTGACCAGTTCCGCGACGCTGAGGCCCGACGCCAATATCTTCTGCTTGAGCGCGGCGATGTCCGAAGCGTCGACCAGTGGATGGTCGACCGCCGGGATCGGGTCCTGCCAGATCAGGTCCTCGGCGGGGACTTCGGGGCCGAGATAGCGGGCCTTGGGCCCCATGTCGCGATGGCACAGCTTGAACCAGGCGCGGGCGAAGGCATCCTCGAACGCGGCGGGATCGTTGCGGAAGCGTTCGGAGATCTTGCGATATTCCGGGTCCATCTTGAACGCCATGTCCGCGGTGGTCATCATCGTCGGCACGCGCCTGTCGGGGCTGTGCGCGCCGGGGGCCAGGTCTTCGGGCTTCTGGTTCACCGGCTGCCACTGCTTGGCGCCCGCCGGGCTCCGCACCAGTTCATATTCATAGTCGAGCAGCATGTGGAAGAAGCTGTGGTCCCAGGTCCGGGGCGTCGGCGTCCACGCGCCTTCGATGCCGCTGGTGATGGTGTGGTCGCCCACGCCGCTTTCATAGCCGCTCTGCCAGCCAAGGCCCTGCTGCGCGATGTCGGCGCCTTCGGGTTCCTTGCCGACCTTCGACGCGTCGCCCGCGCCATGGGCCTTGCCGAAGGTGTGGCCGCCGGCGGTCAGCGCGACGGTCTCCTCATCGTTCATGCCCATGCGCAGGAAGGTCTCGCGGATGTCGCGGGCCGATTGCAGCGGGTCGGGGTTGCCGCCCGGCCCCTCCGGATTGACGTAGATGAGGCCCATCTGGATCGCGGCCAGCGGGCTTTCGAGGACCATGTTCTTTTCGGGCTGGATGCGGGTTTCATTGCCCTCCTGGCCGACCCAGAATTCCTCCGTGCCCCAATAAACGTCCTTTTCCGGCTCGAACACGTCGGCGCGGCCGCCGCCGAAGCCGAAGACCGGGCCGCCCATCGATTCAATGGCGACATTGCCCGCCAGGATCATGAGGTCCGCCCAGCTCAGCTTCTGGCCATATTTCTGCTTGACCGGCCACAGCAGGCGGCGGGCCTTGTCGAGATTGGCGTTGTCCGGCCAGCTGTTGAGCGGGGCGAAGCGCTGCGAGCCGGAGGATGCGCCGCCGCGGCCGTCGCCGGTGCGGTAGGTGCCCGCCGAGTGCCAGGCCATGCGGATGAAGAAGGGGCCGTAATGGCCATAGTCCGCCGGCCACCAGGGCTGGCTGTCGGTCATGAGGGCCGTCAGGTCCTTCTTCACCGCGTCATAGTCCAGCGACTTGAAGGCGGCCGCATAATCGAAATCGTCGCCCAGCGGATTGCCGGACAGGCCGTTCTGCTGAAGGATGTCGAGCGAGAGCTGGTTCGGCCACCAGTCGCGGTTGGTGCGCCCCAGCAGGGATCGCAGCGCCGCAGGCTCCTTCACGGGGCAGGCCAGCGGATCATTGCTCGTCTTTGCGTCCATTGCACGATTCCTTTCAGCTTCTCCGGGACCGGATTCTAGGCCATGCCCCGCGAAGGGGGAACTGCGAAGGCCATGTTATTTTTCCGATAACAGTGTGGAATTTATTAGATGAAAGGGGGAACATGACTCCCCTCCCGCCTGCGGGAGGGGGCACCCCTTCCTCTCTAAATACTGAACGCGAAATGCCCGGAGCCCTTTTGCAGCCGCCGCCAGTTTTCCGCATTCATATGAACGAGGGTGTGATGGTCGCCGCCCTCGAACCAGACATCCTGATCCATCAGCATGTCGTCGTCGATGATCGTCTTCAGCCCATAGGCCGCGCCGACCGGCGGAAGCGCGCCCAGTTCGCAGTCGGGGAACAGCGCCGCGGTCGTATGTTCCTCCGCCAGCGAGACGTCGCGGGCCAGCCATTGCTGCAGGAAGTTGAAGCTGACATGCTTGGAGGAGGGCAGGACGGCCAGCAGATATTCGTCGCCGGCCTGCACCAGCACCGCTTTCGCCACCTGCCTGCCGGGGACATGCGCCGCCTGCGCCGCCCGCGCCATCTCCGCCGAGGGTTCATGCGGCCATTCGTCGAAGCTGGTGCCGCAGCGGTCCATATAGCCGCGCAATCTTTGGGAAATCGCCATGACATCCTCCATCGGCCTGTGCCCGCGGACATGGCTCAGGGGGCGTCGTGCGCGGTGCCGGGAACGGGTGCCGGCACAAGGGCGGGCGGCGGGTCTGGCCAATGCCGTCGATAGGATCAGGAATAGCAGATTTGCGGCCGATAACCAATCGCCCCGGCTGCCCCCTCCGCCGCGCGGTTACGGCCGGGCGGCGTCGGGCGCGGTGGCATTGCCGCCGCCCAGCGCGATCTGCATGTAGACGGTGTCGAGCCAGCGGCCCGCCTTCCAGCCCATGCCGGTGAGGCGGCCCACCTGCCGGAAGCCGCAGGCGGCGTGGAGCGCGACCGAAGCGGGTTCGCCGCCGCCGATCACCGCCACCATCTGGCGGAAGCCGAAAGCCCCGGCCGCGTCCAGCAGGGCATCGAGCAGCGCCCGGCCGATGCCGCCGCCGCGCCGGTCCTGCGCCACATAGATGCTGTTTTCGCACGCATAGGCATAAGCGGGCCGGTCGCGGAACTGCGTCGCATAGCAATAGCCGACCACCTCCGCCCCGTCGCACGCCGCGAGGAAGGGCCAGCCCCGGACGGTCACGCGCTCGATCCTGGCCACTGTCTCCGCAACGGACGGCGGCACGAGTTCGTAGCTGGCGGTGCCGTGCAGGACGTGGTGCGCATAGATGGCGGCGATGGCGGCCGCATCCCCGACCGTCGCCTTCCGGACCGTGACGCTCATTGCCCTGTCGCCTCCACCATTTCGCCATCCTGCCCGACGCCGGGCGGCGACACAACCGGCGACCGGTGGGCAAGGAAGGGAAGAAATCGGGGAAAAGGGCTCAATCGGCGCGGAAATGCACCTGATTGGCCTTGATCACCGCCTGGGTGCGGCTGAGCACGCCCAGCTTCTGGAGGATGGCGGAGACATGCGCCTTGATCGTGGTCATCGACACGCCCAGATCGTGCGCGATCTGCTTGTTCAGCCGCCCGCGCACCAGATGCGCCAGCACCGTCTTCTGCTGCGGCGTCAGGCTGTCGATGCGGCGGGCGATCTCATCCTCCTCCGCCGTGGGCGCGACATTCTCTCCCATGGCCTCCGGCAGATAGATTTCGCCCGACACCACCCGATGGAGCGCATCGACGATGGCGCTGCGCTTCAGCGATTTGGGAATGAAGCCCGCCGCGCCGGCGGCCAGCGCCTCCTGCACGATGGCGCGGTCGAAGGCGCCCGACACCATCACCACCGGCAGGATCGGGAAACGGTCCCGCAGCAGTTTCAGGCCATCCAGACGGCGGACGTCGGGAATGTTGAGGTCGAGCAGGATGAGGTCGAAATTATCCTGCTTCTCCAGCAGCGAGACGGCCTCGTCCATGCTGGCCGCCTCGAAGATGTCGCAATTGTCGAAGCTGATCGCGATCACGCTGCGCAGCCCGTCGCGCACGAGGGGGTGATCGTCGACGATCAGCACCCGCTCCATGATTGCCTCGCCACCCATATACTGGCCCACCCCTCGACCCGGATCATCGGACAAGTCATGGGCCGTGGCAAGCCGCATCGCGCCGGGCGGAACCGCCGGAATGGAGTGCATGTGGTTGCCGCGTCCCATGACGATCATCGTTCTTGTCCTCTTATCTGGGCAGCTTGAACACCCAGAGCGCGCCGCCCTGGTTGATGTCCTTGAAGCTCTTGGCGACTTCGCCGCCCCAGAGCGGCACCGCGCCGCCCCAGCCGGACATCACCGCCACATATTGCTCGCCATCCTGTTCCCAGGTGACGGGGCTGCCCACCACGCCGGAGCCGGTCTGGAACTTCCACAATTCCTGGCCCGTCTTCGCGTCGAAGGCTTTCAGATACCCCTCCGGCGTGCCGGTGAAGACGAGGTTGCCCGCCGTCGAGAGCACGCCGCCCCAGAGCGGCGCCTTGTTCTTATATTCCCAGACGATCTTGCCGGTCTTGGGGTCCATGGCGCGCAGCGCGCCGATATGATCCTCCGCAATGGGCTTGATGGTGAAGCCGGCGCCCAGAAAGGCCGCGCCCTTCTTGTAGGCGATGGGCTCGTTCCAGATGTCCATGCCCCAGTCGTTGGACGGAATGTAGAAGAGGCCGGTGTCCTGGCTGTAGGCCATGGGCATCCAGTTCTTTCCCCCCAGGAAGCTGGGGCTGGCGAAGACCGACTGGCCCTTGGCCGCTTCGCCCGGCGCGCCGGGGCGGTTGGCGTCGTTATAGTTCGGACGGCCATTTTTGTTGAAGCCATTGGCCCAGGTCGTCTGCGCGACGAACTTGTTGGCGCTGATGAACTTGCCGTTGGTGCGGTCCAGAACGAAGAAATAGCCGTTGCGGTCGGCCTTCGCGCCCAGCTTCATCGGCTTGCCGTTGATCGTGGCGTCGAAGGGGATGAATTCGTTGACGCCGTCGAAGTCCCAGCCGTCATGCGGGGTGGTCTGGAAATGCCATTTGATGACGCCCGTGTCGGGATCGATGGCCAGGGTCGAGCTGGTGTAGAGATTGTCGCCGGGGCGAAGGTGGCTGTTCCACGGCGCGGGGTTGCCGGTGCCGAAGAAGAGCAGGTTGGTTTCCGGATCATAGGTGCCGCCCAGCCAGGTCGCGCCGCCGCCGGTCTTCCACAGGTCGCCCTGCCAACTGGCGTTGGTCTTGCCGGTGATGCCGTTATCCTTGCCGTTGAGGGTGCCCATATTGCCCTCGATCGTCGGGCGGCGCCAGATCAGTTCGCCGGTGTTGACGTCGCGGGCCTCCACCGCGCCGGTGATGCCGAACTCGCCGCCGGAGTTGCCGTAGATCACCTTGCCCTTGACGATCATCGGCGCGGCGGTGGCGGAATAGCCGGCCTGATAATCGGCGGTCTGCTTGTTCCAGATGACCTTGCCGGTGTGGCGGTTGAGCGCGACCATATGCGCGTCCAGCGTGGCGAAGATGATCTTGTCGCCATAGATCGCCGCGCCCCGGTTCACCACGTCGCAGCAGGGCATGATCGCTTCGGGCAGGCGGGCGTCATATTGCCACTTTTCCTCGCCGGTGCGCGCATCGAAGGCGAAGAGGCGCGAATAGCTGCCGGTGACGTAGATGGTGCCGTCATAGACGATGGGCTGCGCTTCCTGCCCGCGCTGCTTTTCGCCGCCCAGCGAGGAAGCGAAGGCGGGGACCAGCTTCGCGACGTTGGAGGCGTTGATCGCCTTCAGCGGGCTGAAGCGCTGCGCCTGCGGACCCATGCCATAGGTCAGGACGTCGCCGGGCGTCGCCGCGTCGTTCATCAGGTCCGCATCGGTGGGGCCTTCGGCCAGCAATGGCGCGGCGGCAATCGCCAGGCCCAGGATCGCGGCGCCGGACAGGGCTCGCGTCAAACGTCCTTTCATTCCATCCTCCCTCTGTTGAAAGGGCGTGCTCCGCGCCCCCGACTGTTTCAGATTATTGCACCCGTTGTGCGCAGCAATTGGACCTTGGGTCGGTCCTTCCGTCTTTGGCTCCTTCCCCCCAGAGGAGGGAGAGGGCAGGGTTCATCCTGCCGCCAGCGCGGGCGTCCACTGCACGCCATAGGTGGCGAACAGTGCCTTCATCTCGCCGCTTGCGGCCATGGCGGCGACGATCTCCTCCACCGCATCGCCCAATGTGCGGCTGTTTTCCTTGACCGCCATGCCGATGTCCCAGCCGGGCGAGGTGAAGGCGGGCAGCGGCCCCTTGCGCAGGGTGAGGCCCTTCGCGCCGCGGTGCAGCCCTTCCTCGATCTGGGCGCGGCTGGCGAGCACGGCGTCCGCCTTGCCCGCCGCCACCGCCGCCACCGCGTCGGAGCCGCTGGGATAATGCGCCACATCCTTCGCCAATATGCCGCCGAAGGAGCCGATCAGGTAGAAATCGGGGATGGAGTCGAGTTCGGCCGCCAGCCTGTGCCCGCGCCATCCGGTTGGGGGCGCTTCCAGGTCGATGGCGTTTTGCGTGCCCGCAAAACGGAAGCTTTCGCGATAATAGGGCGCGATGATCGCCACCTGGTCGTTGCGGGCGGCGAAGGTCCGGTCGAAGGGGACGTGCAACATCAGGTCGCCCGGCGCGAAGCCCAGCAGCCCGCCCTTCCACACGCCATGGCGCAGATCGTCGTCGGCGCTTTCATCCGCGACGAGCTGGGCGAGGTCGGCGCGCACGCCCAGTTTCCCGGCAATGGCGCTCGCCAGGTCGGCGTCGAGGCCGACCAGTTTCCCGCCTTCCTCCCAGGACCAGGGGCGATTGTCCTTGTAGACGACCACCCGCAGCACGCCCAGTTCCCTGACCTTGCCCAAGGGCGCGGCTTGGATCATGCCGGGGCAAAGCCCCAGCGCCATCGCCGCGCCCGCTCCGCCGATCAGGCCACGCCGGCTGAGCATGGCCTTTAGCCCTGGAACTTGGTTTCGAGCCAGGCGCGGATCGCCCAGCCGGCCTTCTGGCCCAGCACGTCGCCGAAGGGCGGCATATAGACCTTCCCATCATGGCTGGAGCCGTGGCGGAAGCGTTCGACGAACCACTGGTCGCCCGATTCGCCCTGCTCCAGATAGCGCAGGTCGGGCGCGATGCCGCCGCTTTCCGCGTCGAGCCCGTGGCAGCGGGCGCAATTCTGGCCATAGGCGGACTGGCCGATCTCTATCGCCTTGGCATTGCCGCTATAGGGGTTTTTCGCAAGCCATTCCTCGCCAATGTCCGGCAGGGCGGAGGTGTCGACGGCCTGCGGCGTCACATTGCCGTGCGCCATCAGGCCGGTTGCCGTGGTCGCGCCCAATATGGCGATGGCGCCCAGCAGCGAAATGCGTCCCAGATTCATGCTCGAAATCCTCACCCGAATTGATTGGGGCGAGTGTAGGGCAGCGCGCTTTGCGTCCCTATTGGCCGTTGGTACAATCCCGGTGACGCTGTGCGCGCTATAGAGCCATAAGCGCTTATGCGCAGGAACATGACGCATAACGAGGCACGGCAGAGAGGATCGGGGCATATGAAGCGCATCATTCTGGCGGGGTTGATGCTGGTTCCCATGAGCGCGCAGCCAGTGAGCGCGTGGGCGGAGACGCTCTATGTCTCCAACGAGCGGGGCAACAGCGTCACCGTGATCGATGCGGCCAGCGCGAAGGTGATCGCGACCTGGGCGGTCGGCGGCCGGCCACGGGGGATCACCGTGTCGAAGGACGGCAGATATATCTATCTCTGCGCGTCGACAGACCATGCGGTGCAGGTGATCGAGCGCGCCACGGGTAAGGTCGTGGCGGAGCTGCCGTCCGGGGAGGACCCGGAGCAATTCTTCCTCGCGCGCGATGGCGGGACGCTGTTCGTCGCCAATGAGGACAATGCCGCGCTGACCGCCATCGACCTGGCGAACCGGACCGTCGCCTTCCAGGTCGATGTCGGCGGCGAGCCCGAGGGCGTGGCGCAAAGTCCCGACGGCCGGTGGGTCGCGGTGACTTCGGAGGAGGAGAATGTCGTCAACTGGGTCGACGTGGCGAAGAGGGAGATGATCGACGCGACGCCCGTCGACCTGCGCCCGCGGCATGTGGAGTTCACGGGCGACGGCGCGCAGCTGTGGGTCGCGGCGGAGGTGGGCGGGACGGTGCAGATCGTCGATACGGCCTCCCGCAAGGTGGTGGAGACCCTGCATTTCGCCATTCCGGGCGTGGCGGAGCATCGCATATTGCCCTGCGGCATCCGTTTCACGCCCGACGGCCGGACGGCGGTGGTGGCGTTGGGGCGGGCGGATCATGTCGCGCTGGTCGACGTGGCGAGCCGCAAGGTGCGCGCCTATGTTCCCGTGGGCAAGCGGGTGTGGCATGTCGCGGTCAGCGGCGACGGGGCGCGGGCCTATGCGGCCAATGGCCTTTCGGACAATGTGAGCGTGATCGATCTGGCCAGGGGCCAGGTCACGGGAACGATCCCGGTGGGGGCGGCGCCGTGGGGGATCGTGGCGGTTCCCTGAAATGGCGGCTGCGCAGGCATTCGAAGGAGAGTTTTGGCCCGTGAGAGGCTGGATCGCACAGGGCAGTCCCGGGAAGCGGCGCTGGGCACCGGCCTTTGCAGGAGCCCACTGATCCGTGGCGACAATTGGCCAAGCACGGCCATGCCCAGCTGCATCCAAAACGGTGAGGCCCGGTCCTGCTTGCGCAGGCCGGGCCTCATTCCCTCTCCAAACTGGTGACTGGATCAGCCGTCGTAGTCGCCGCCGATATTCTGGTTGCGCGGCGGGGCGGCGGCGGTCAGGCGCAGGGCCTCCGCCGACTGGGCGATCGAGCCGATTTCGTCCGGCGTGTCGTCGTCATCGATCTGCACCTTCTGCAGCGAGGCGACGAGCGAATCATGCAGATCCACCGGCAGGACGGTCTCTTCCGCGATCTCGCGCAGGGCGACGACGGGATTTTTATCGCGGTCACGGTCCAGAGTCAGCTCGGCGCCGCCCGAAATCTCACGGGCGCGCTGCGCGGCAAGCAGGACGAGGTCAAAACGGTTGGTAACCTTGTCGACGCAATCTTCGACGGTAACGCGGGCCAAACGGGCGCTCCTGAACCAAGAGAAATGGTGAAATGCGCGCCTAACAGCGCAGGCCTTAAGAGTCAATGAAAAGCCCATAAACTGTGGCCAGCCGCCCCGAATGCGGGCATGAACGGAATATGGCGAGCATCCAGCAGGCAGGGCCGGGTGATGGCGGGTGGGAGGGCGAGGGGCAGATCGGCCTGTCGCTGCACGCCGACCGCCTGCGCGTGATCGAGACGGGACCGGCGTTGCGGCAGGCCCTGGTCGACCTGATCGACGGCGCGCGGGAGAGCCTGAAGCTTTATTATTATATCTTCGCCGCCGACGGCAGCGGGCAACTCATCCTCGACCGGCTGATCGCGGCGCGGGGGCGCGGCGTTGCGGTCACGCTGATGATCGACGCTTTCGGATCGGGATCGACGCCGCTTGCCTTCTTCGATCCGCTGGTGGCGGCGGGCGGGCATTTCGGCCGCTTCGGGGCGCGGCGCTCGACGCGCTACCTGATCCGCAACCATCAGAAGCTGGCGATCGCCGACGACCGGCGGCTGTTGACGGGCGGCTTCAACGTCGAGGACGGCTATTTCGGGATTCCGGCGGAGGATTGCTGGCACGACCTGGGCCTGCTGGTGGAAGGGCCGCAGGTGCAGGCGATGACAAGCTGGTACGGCCAGCTCTGGCGCTGGGTGTCGACGCGCAAGCAGCGATTCCGCACGCTGCGCCGCATGGTGCGCAACTGGCACAGCCCTCTCCACACCGCGCCGGGCGAGCCGATGCGCTGGGTGATCGGCGGTCCCACCCGCCGGCTCAGTCCCTGGGCGCAGCTTGTGAAGCATGACCTTGAGCGGGCGCGGCGGCTCGACATGGTGGAGGCCTATTTCTCGCCGGGTCGCGGCATGCTGAAGCGCATCGCCCGGGCGGCGCGGCGGAAGGGGTCGCGCCTCGTCCTGCCCTCCAGGTCCGACAATGGCGCGACCGTCGCGGCGGCGCGCCTGCTCTATGGCCCGCTGCTCAGGCGCGGGGTGGAGATATGGGAATATCAGCCCTGCAAGCTGCACATGAAGCTGATCGTGGTGGACGATGCGGTCTATATCGGATCGGCCAATTTCGACATGCGCAGCCTGTTCCTCAACCTGGAGATCATGCTGCGCGTCGAGGACGCCGGCTTCGCGCAGGCGATGCGCGCCCTGATCGACCGGCGGGTCGCGCAAAGCCGCCAGATCACGCTGGAAACGCACCGCGCCCAGCGCAGCCTGCCGACGCTGGTCAAGCAGTGGATCAGCTATTTCCTGGTCGGCGTGCTGGACTATACCGTGACCCGCCGGCTCAATTTCCGCGA
Organism: Sphingobium sp. 22B; assembly: GCF_001580035.1. NCBI lineage: Bacteria > Pseudomonadati > Pseudomonadota > Alphaproteobacteria > Sphingomonadales > Sphingobiaceae > Sphingobium > Sphingobium sp. 22B. The sequence goes on from NZ_LTAB01000024.1 coordinate 68,111, forward strand.
CCCGGATGCCGACTAGGGCCAATCGACATTCAGAAGATGACGAGCCGAAAATGGTGGTTTTCCGTGACCCGGAGCGCAGCCTACTCAAAGTAGGTGAGCACCGGAAGCACGGAAANGCCAATCGACATTCAGAAGATGACGAGCCGAAAATGGTGGTTTTCCGTGACCCGGAGCGCAGCCTACTCAAAGTAGGTGAGCACCGGAAGCACGGAAAAGCCTCATTTGCAGGCCGTCAGGGCTGAATGCCGATTGGCTCGAGCATCGGAACCGGCCTCTCGTGCGGGGCGGGTCCGTTTCGGTTCCCCCCGTCCCCGAAGCGCGCTAGGGTGGCGGCGTGACAAGGGATAAGGACCCGGCGGCCCATGATCTTGCCGTGATCGGCGGCGGCGTCAACGGCTGCGGCGTGGCGCGCGATGCGGCCGGTCGGGGTGCGCGGGTGCTGCTGCTGGAGCGCGGCGATCTGGCGCAGGGCACCTCCTCCGCCTCCACCAAGCTGATCCATGGCGGGCTGCGCTATCTGGAGCATCGGGAATTCGGGCTGGTGCGCGAATCGCTGGCGGAGCGCGAGCGGCTCTGGGCGATCGCGCCGCATATCGTCCATCCGTTGCGCTTCGTGCTGCCCTGGGTGCCGGGGCTGCGGCCGCGCTGGATGCTGCGGCTTGGCCTCTTCCTCTATGACCATATCGGCGGCCGACGCGCCCTGCCGCCGACCGAGAGCATCGACCTGCGCCGTCATCCGGCGGGCCGGCCTCTGAAAACCGGCTTCGGCACGGCCTTCGTCTATTCCGACGGCTGGGTGGACGATGCGCGCCTGGTCATCCTGAACGCCCGCGATGCCGCCGACCGGGGCACGGAGGTGCACAGCCGGACGGAGGTGCGGCGGCTGGAACGGGAAAGCGGCGGCTGGACCATATATGCGCGGGCGGCGGACGGAACGATGCCGCGCTTCCGCGCGCGCGCCGTGGTCAACGCCGCCGGGCCGCTGGCGCTGGACCTGCTCCATCGCGCCCATGGCGAAACGGACCGCCACATGCGGCTGGTGCGCGGATCGCATATCGTCGTGCCGCGCCTGTTCGACCATGGCTTCGCCTATTTCTTCCAGCTGCCCGATGGCCGCATCTTCTTTGCGCTGCCCTATGAGCGGGACTTCACCCTGATCGGCACCACGGATCGCGATCATCGGGGACCGGTCGACGATGTCCGGCCCGATCCCGACGAGATCGCCTATCTCTGCGAAGGGGCGAACCGCTATTTCCGGAAGAGCATCGCGCCGCAGGATGTGCTGTGGTCCTATGCCGGGGTCCGCCCGCTGGTCGACGACGGTTCGGGAAGACCGGAGGCGGCGACGCGCGGCTATCGGCTGGAGCTTGATGCGCCGGACGGAGAGGCGCCGCTGCTGAGCCTGTTCGGCGGCAAGATCACCACCTATCGCCACCTCGCCGCGGAGGCGGTGGCGATGCTGAAGCCCTTTCTCCCCAGCCTGTCGGGCGGCGACTGGACCGCGAAGGCGGCGCTGCCGGGCGGCGACTTCCCGATGCAGGGGCGCGACCGGCTGATCGCGGACCTGGGCTGCGACTATCCTTTCCTGGACTATGCCTCGGCGGAGCGGATCGCCTGCGCCTATGGCACCCGCGCCTGGGAGTGGCTGGACGGGGCGCGGGACATGGCGGCGCTGGGCGCGCATTTCGGTCATGGCCTGACCGAGGCGGAGCTGCGCTATCTGGTGGCGCGGGAATGGGCGATGACGGCCGACGACATATTATGGCGCCGGACGAAGCTGGGGCTGCGTCTGGATGCGCGCCAGACGGCGCATGTCCGGGAATGGCTGGGGGAGAAGGCATGAGCGAACGGCCGATATTGGTGCTGGACGAGGGCACGACGTCGACGCGGGCCATGCTCTATGCGCCGGACGGGCGGCGGCTGGGCATGGCGCAGGCGGACCTCAGCCAATATTATCCGCGGCCCGGCTGGGTCGAGCATGATGCGGCGGAGATCTGGGACAGGACCCTGGCCTGCGCGCGCGACATGGTGGCGCTGGCGGGCGGGGCCGACCGTGTCGCCGCCATCGGCATCACCAACCAGCGCGAGACCGTGGTCGCGTGGGACCGGCGGACGGGCGAACCGCTGGCCCCCGCCATCGTCTGGCAGGACCGCCGCACCGCCGATCATTGCGCCGCCCTGCGCGAGGCGGGCGAGGAGGAGGCGATCCAGCGGCGGACGGGGCTGGTGATCGATCCCTATTTCTCCGCGACGAAGATGCGCTGGCTGCTCGATCATGCGCCCGCCGTGGCGGCGGCGGGCAGCGCGCTGGCCTTCGGCACGGTCGAAAGCTGGCTGATGTGGAAGCTGACCGGCGGCCTGCATGTCAGCGACGCCAGCAACGCCAGCCGCACCCAGTTGATGGCGCTCGACGCCGCCGATTGGGACCGGGGGCTGTGCGACCTGTTCGGCGTGCCGCCGCATGCCCTGCCGGAGATCGTCGACAATATCGGCCCCTTTGGCGAGACGCAGGACCAATGGTTCGGCCGGCCGATCCCGATCCGGGGACTGATGGGGGATCAGCAGGCGGCGACCATCGGCCAGGCCTGCCTGACCCCCGGCGACGCCAAGGCGACATTGGGCACCGGCGCCTTCGTCCTTGCCCATATGGGGACTAGCGTGCCGGTTTCGCGGCACCGCCTGCTCGGCACATTGCTCTGTCGGCTGCCGGGCGAGACGAGCTATGCGCTGGAAGGGTCGCTGTTCGTCGCGGGCAGCCTGATCCAGTGGTTGCGCGACGAACTGCGCCTGATCGCAACGGCGGAGGAAAGCGAAGCGATGGCCCGTTCGGTGCCGGACAGCGGCGGCGTCGCCATGCTGCCCGCGCTCGCGGGGCTGGGCGCGCCGCACTGGCGCGCCGACGCCAGGGGGGCGATCCATGGCCTGACGCTGGGCACGAAGCGGGCGCATATCGTGCGCGCGGCGCTCGAATCGCTGTCGCACCAGCTTCACGACCTGGCTGGCACATTCGCGGCCGACGGCATGCCCTGGCGCGCCCTGTGCATCGACGGGGGGATGAGCGCCAATGACTGGATCGCGCAGGACCTGGCGGACATTCTGCAGCTGCGCGTGGATCGCCCCGCCGATGTGGAGACGACCGCCCGGGGCGCGGCGATGCTGGCGGCGGTGGGCGCGGGCCTGTTTCCCTCCCTTGCCGCGGCGGCGGGGGCCATGGGGGCGGAACGGCGAAGCTTCGCCCCGGCCCTGCCGGACGATGTCAGAGGCGAAAGGCTGGGGCGATGGCAGGCATTGCTGGCGTCGGCATGATTTTCCCCTGTGTAAAATCATCATCGTGAGTATATCTTAACGATAAGCGTCTAGGGCGGGGCGAACATGCAGACGTCTCTTCGACATCCTTCTTCCCGCGTGGAACCGGTTGCCCTGGGTTGCGCCTATTTCCTGGCGGCGTCGCTGGCGCTTGCCAGTTCACGATTCGAAGGGGGATTGGCCTTCATCTGGGGCGCCAACGCGCTGTTGATGGCCTATCTGCTGACATCGCGAACCGCTTCCTGGCCCTGGGCGCTGATTTCCTGCGGCATGGCCAGCGCGCTGTCGACCGCACTGTGGGGGATGGGGACGCTCGCCGCCGTGCCGATGGCGGGCATCAACCTGCTGGAAGCGCTGATCGTCGCGCTGATCTGCCGCCGCTTCGCGCGAGGCGGGAAGTTCGCCGGTTCGATGCAGCCGCTGTTCGTCTTCATCCTGGCGCTGTGCGGTCCGGCCAATCTGATCGCGGGCCTGGCCGCCGCCACGGTCGCGTCGGCGCTGACGACGGTGTCCTTCGGCGCATCGCTGCTGCAATGGTATACCGGGCATGTGCTGGGCGCGCTGACCTGCACGCCGATCCTGATGATGCTGATGCAGGGCGAATTGCGGCGCTGGTTCGGCCAGACTTCGCGCAGGGGCAAGTGGGAAGCGCTGGCGCTGCTGCTGCTGTTCGCGCTGGCGACCGCCTTCGTCTTCTACGCGGCGCGCTATCCGATGCTGTTCGCGCTGCTGCTGCCGATGGTCGCGATGGTCTTCCGCCTGGGCAATCTGGGCGCGGCGGCTTCGGTCATGATCCTGGCCATCATCGGCGGCATGGCGACCATGACCGGTCATGGGCCGCTGTACATGATCCCCGGCACGCTGGGCGAACGGATGCAGTTCTTCCAGCTTTTCCTGGCCTTCAGCTTCCTGCTGTCGATGCCGATCGCTGCGGAGCTGAACAGCCGCCGCCGCCTGTTCCAGATGTTGCAGGAAAGCGAGGCCCGCTATCGCGCCATTGCGGAAAATAGCGGCGACGTGGTGCTCAACATCAGCGTTGGCGGCGTGATCGAATATGCCTCCCCCGCGGCGGCCGAACAGATCGGCTGCGCGCCGGAACTGCTGGTCGGGCAGGACGCGGCCAATCTGGTCGACCCGGCGGACCGGGAACAGGTGATCGCGACGCTGGACCGGGCGCTGGAGCAGCCGGGCGAGGTGCAGACGGTGGAGTTCCGCCCCTTCATCTCCGCGCAAGGCAGCGACTGGTGCGAGATGGTGGCCCGCGCCGTGGTCGACGAGCGCGGCCTGCCCACCGGCCTTGTCAGCACGATCCGCGACATGTCCCGGCACAAGGCGCGGCAACGCGCGCTTCAGCAGGTGGCGGCGCTGGATTCGCTGACCGGGGCGGACAGCCGCCGGGCCTTCCTCGAAAAGCTGGAGGAGGAGATGCTGCGCGTCCGGCATGGCGCGCGGGCCTGCCTGCTGCTGATCGACATCGATCATTTCAAGGCGGTCAACGACGGCTATGGCCATGGCGCGGGCGACCGCGTGCTGGCGGGCTTCGTCGAGCGGTTGCGTCCCGGACTGCGCAGCGTCGACAGCATCGGCCGTCTGGGCGGCGAGGAATTCGCCATCCTGCTGAGCGGCACCGACGTCGTGCGGGCGAGCATGATCTGCGAAAGGCTGCGCGAAATGGTCACGGCCCATCCGGTGCAGATCGATTCGGGCGAGGTGATCCCGGTGACGTTCAGCGCGGGACTGGTGGCGCTGGGCGGCCAGAGCGAGGGGCAGGCCGTGCTGGAGGCCGCGGACAAGGCGCTCTACAACGCCAAGCATAGCGGACGCAACTGCCTGCGATTGGCGGCGTAAGGTCAAGATCCTGACCCTTGCCGCGGATGCTCTCCGCGCGAACATCCCTGCGCCCTTCGACCAAAGTAGTGCCTGTTCCTCCTGTCTGAACCGGGCTCTTGCGGGCCGCGCCCTTGCTTCGAGCATCCGCGCAGGCGCCGCCTGCGGCCTGGAGCCATGCGTCCCTTCCTCCCAAGGGAGGAGGCCCTAAGTCCAATTTCCGCCGCGCCCTGCCGGCATCAATCTCTCTTCAGCCGGGGGCATTGACCGGCACAAAAGAGGGAGGATGTTATGAAAAGGACGCTGCTCCTCGCGAGCGCGGCCATGGGGCTGCTTTGCGCGACTGCCACGCCGGCGATGGCCGGGACCACCGCCGATCTGCTGAAGCGGCTGCATGAAAAGGGAATCCTCTCGGACGAGGAATATCAGGAACTGCTGAAGAATGAGAGCGCGGAGGCGGCAGCCGCGCCGGCCGCGCCGCCGGTGACGCCGGACGCATCGGGCGGCGGTCGGAGCGTCCGCATGACCGACAGCGGCGTCGGCTTCGAAATGGGCGACGTCACGCTCAAATTCTCCGGCTCCGTCAACGGCTTCTACGTCCATGACAATGGCGAGGCGCCCAGCGCCACCAACAGCGTCGTCGGCGGCGTGGCGACGGTGGGCGGCAAGAGTTCGGCCATCCGCAACGGCCTGCTGCCCGGCTTCCTGAAGGTGGAGGTCATGACCAGGCAGGGCGGCTGGGACGTGGGCGCGCATTTCGGCATGTATCCGGGCATCAACTCCGTCAGCTATGCGGGCAGCGGCGCGAACAGCCCCGGCAATCCGCGCGGGCTCCAGACGGCGGGGATCGATTTCCGCCAGACCTACCTGACCTTCGGCCGGCCGGGCTTTGGCGAGGTGAAGATCGGCCGCGACATCGGCCTGTTCGCCTCGGAGCAGATCCTGAACGACATCACCCTGCTGTCGTCGGGCACGCCGGCGGGCAATGTCGCGCCGTCCAACACCACGCTGGGGCGGATCGGCGTCGGCTATATCTACACCGATTTCCAGCCGCAGATCACCTATACGACGCCCAGCTTCAGCGGCTTCACCGCCAGCGTCGGCATTTTCGAACCGCTGTCCTCGCTGACCGGGCCGGACGAGGCCAACAAGGAGCCGGGCTTTCAGGGCAAGCTGGTCTATGACGGCAAGTTCGGCGGCGTGGGCACCCGCCTGTGGGCGGCGGGCATCCGGCAGAAGCATGATGTGATCGCCGGACCGGACTATACGAGCTGGGGCTGGGACGCGGGGGCGAAGGTGACGGTGGGGCCGCTGACACTGGTCGGCACCTATTATGACGCTTCGGGGCTGGGCACGACGGCGCTCAACCTGTTCGACACCGATGGGCTGGGCAACAAGCGCGACAGCCATGGCTTCTATCTGCAGGGGCTGGCGAGCTTCGGGAAATTCTCTGTCGGGGGGAGCTATGGCGAGAGCAATCTCGACTATGCCAATGCCGCCGACGCGCTGGCGAACCCGACGCTGGTGGACAAGAATTCGAGCTGGGTGGGGCAGGTCCGCTACGGCCTCACAAGCTGGGTCACGCTGCTGAGCGAATATGTCCACACCAGGTCGGAAGCGCATAACGGCAATCAGGCCAGTTCCGACGCCATCGCGGCGGGGGCCATCCTGTTCTTCTGATCCCGACCGAAGGAACAATGTCACGGGGCGGGGCCGCATCCTAACAGGGATGCGGCCCCATTTTCTTGGCTGGACAATGGCCTGGCCGTTGAGGAACAAAGAAGAAGAGGCACGGGGATGAGGAAGGGCATGTGGCTGGCCGGCGCGGCATGGGCGATTCTGGCGGGGCAGGCCACCGCGCAGAACGCATGGGCGGATACCGCCGGCGCCGATCCGGACCGGCAGCCGATCGTCGTCACGGCCCCCGGCGGCGCGATCGATGCCGACGATGCGCTGCGCCTGACCGGCGCGGACATCAGCCGCGCGGGGACGCCCGATCTTCTGGGCGCGCTCACCCGGTCCATCGCCGGCGTCACCCTGCAGGACGCCCAGGGCAATCCGTGGCAGCCCAATCTGGTCTATCGCGGCTTCACCGCCTCCCCGCTGCAGGGGCAGGCGCAGGGGCTGGCGGTCTATCTCGACGGCGCGCGATTCAACCAGCCCTTTGGCGACACGGTCGCCTTCGACCTGTTGCCGGAGGCGGCGATCCGCAGCCTTACCCTGTTCGACAGCAGCGCCGTCTATGGCCTGAACGCGCTGGGCGGGGCGATGGTGATCGACACCAAGACCGGGACCAGCGATCCGGGGCTGGAGGCGAGCCTGACCGGCGGACGCTTCGGTTCGCGGGAGGCGAGCGTGGCGGGCGGGTTCCGGAAGGGCGATTTCAGCGCATTCGGCGCGTTCCAGTACAGCCATGAGGATGGCTGGCGCGACCATTCGCCCTCCACCCTCCATAATGGCTATGCCGATCTGGGTTTCGACACCGCGAGCGGCGGGCTGCATCTGAAGTGGATCGGCGCCGACACGGACCTGACGGGCAATGGCGTCGCGCCGGTCGAGTTGCTGGCGGTTGACCGGCGCGCCGTCTTCACCTGGCCGGACAATGCTAGGGCGCGCTATGGCCGGATCAGCCTGCATCCCTGGGTCGCGCTGGGGGAAGGGACGCGGATCGAGGGCACGCTCTATGCGCAACGGTTGAAGCTGCGCACGGTGAACGGCGACGCCGCCGACATAGAGGGGTGCGAAGACGGGCTGCTCTGCCTGGAGACCGTCGAGGGGGCGGACGAGGCGTTGCTGACCGATGCGGACGGCCGCACGATTGCCGATGTGCTGGGCGGCGAGGGCTATGGCGTGCTCAATCGGGGAAGGCTGGACAGCCGGGCGATGGGCGTGCTGGTCCAGATGATCGACGAGCGGCCGCTGTGGGGCGGGCGCAATCACCTTGCCATCGGCATGAGCTATGACACGAGCCGCAGCCGCTTCGGCGCCTCGACCGAACTGGCTGCACTGACGGAGGATCGCGGCGTCGAGGGGCTGGGGCCGGCCATCGTGCAGGCGGACGGCGCGATCGGGCCGGTGGGTCTGGTCGCCCATGCCGGCTATTGGGGGCTGTTCGCGCAGGACCGGCTGCCGCTGACCGACCGGCTCTCGGCGGAGATCGGGTTGCGCTACAATCATGTGGCGATTGCGATGCGCGACCGGATCGGCACGGCGCTCAACGGCGATCATCGGTTCAGGCGGCTGAACCCCGGCCTTGAACTGGATTACCGGCTGACGGAGGGGCTGAACCTGCGGGTGGGCTATGCGGAGAGCAATCGCGCCCCGACGCCGGCCGAACTGTCCTGCGCCGACGAGAATGCGCCGTGCAGCCTCGCCAATTTCTTCATCGCCGATCCGCCATTGAAGCAGGTCGTCGCCAGGAGCTGGGAAGCGGGCGCGGGCGGGCAGGGCCGATGGGGCGGGTTCCGGCTGGAATGGCTGTTGTCCGCCTATCGCACGCGCAACCGCGACGACATTCAGTTTGTCGCGTCGGCGATTCGAGGGCGCGCCTGGTTCCGCAATATCGGCGCGACCCGGCGGCAGGGCGTGGAATTCACCCTGAAGGCGGTGCGCGGCGGCCTTTCGGGGGCGTTCAGCTATGCCTTCACCGATGCGACCTACCGCCATGACCTGGCGCTTTCCAGCCCCGCCAATCCGGCGGCGAACGGGGACGGGGTGATCTTTGTCCAGCCGGGGGACCGGTTGCCCGGCATTCCGCGCCACAGTGCGACGCTGTCGCTGGATTATGCCGGGCGCGGCTGGTCGGTCGGCGGCGACCTGATCGCGCGGACGGGGCAATATCTGGTGGGTGACGAGGGCAATGACCAGCCGCGGCTGAAAGGCCATGCGCTGGTCAACCTGCGCGCCGGGATCGACATGGCGCCGGGGGTGACGCTGTTCGGGGAACTGCGCAATGCGTTCGGCCGCAAATATGCGACCTTCGGCACGTTCAGCGACGTTGGGGAGGTGGAGATGGCGCAGGCCCCCGATGCGTCCAATCCGCGCGCTTATGGGCCGGGCGCGCCGCGCCGCTGGTATGCGGGGGTGAAGGCGCGATTCTAGGCCTTGATGACGGGCTGGTCGACCAGCGGTTCCGGTTGCGGTGTGGCGACGAGGCCGATCGTCATCATCTCCGCGAAGTTCGCGTCGTCATGCCATTTGCGCGCGGCGGCAAGGGCGGCGTCCTGCGCGTGGCGGGACATTTCGGCGCCCGCGCGGCGTTCCCACAATTCCGCCTGTTCCCTGAAGAATTCCGACGTGGGCATCGCATCCTCCCCCTTTTCGACCAGCGCCCGAACGCGCGAACGGGGCTTTGGTTCCGGGGGCGGATCAGCCGGGCCGGTCGATGCGGGGCAGCAGCCGCGCCTCTAGTCCCGGATAGAGGTGGGAGACGCTGCGTTGCAGCTCATAACGCGCCGCCGCCATGGTGGAGAAGCGCGCCGGGATCGGCAGTTCGCCCGCCTCCACCATGTCGAGGCCCGACTGCACCGCCTGCGTCAGCGTTTCTTCCAGCCAGTCGATCCAGTCGCGGGTCTGGGCGATGGCGGCCCTGCCCCCCGCATCGAACGGGCCATGGCCGGGGATCAGGCCGCCATGCGGTTCCCGCGCCAGCCGGTCGAGACTGGCGCGCCAGCCGGGGAGGTCGGCGGTCGGCGTGCTGGGGGCGCGGTCGTGGAAGACGAGGTCGCCGCCGATCAGAACGCCGCTGCGTTCTTCGAGCAGCGCCAGGTCCGCGCCGCTATGGCCCGAAAGCGCCAGCAGCCGCAGCCCGCGCCCGCCGAACTCCTCCCGTCCGGCGGCGATCGTCAGGCCGGGCAGCACCAGTTCGGTGCCGCGCATCCAGTCGTTCAGCAGCCGGTACATGGCGTCCGAATAGCCGCGCCCCTCACGCGCCAGAGCCTCTATCGTGCCGGGCAGGGCCGCGACGATCCGGGGATCGAAGGCGGCAATGCCCATGCCATGATCGGGATGCAGATGGGTGACATAGACGCGGACCACCGGCTGGCCGGTCAGTCCCTCCGCCACCTTGCGCAGCGCCTGTCCATAGGCGAGCGACGGGCCGCAGTCGCACAGCACTGTTCCAGCGGGCGTGGCGATGATGGCGATATTGGCGATGGCGCCGCCATTGGCCGGCTCTATGGGGGCGTCCGCGCCGTGGATCATCCAGATGCCGTCCGCGACCGCGACGGGGGCAATCGCATAGCTGCGCCGCGCCTGCGCGGGCATGGCGGCCAGCGCCATGCTCCCCGCGATCAGCCTGCGCCGGGTCAGCATCATCGCGGCAGGGGCGACTGGCGCGCGACGGCCAGCGCCGCGTGATAATCGCGTCCATTGGTGTCGCGGGCATCGACGGTCAGCATGTCGCCCGCCGCCGCATGGGGGATCAGGGTGATCGCCGGATCTTCCGCGACCGAGGCCCAGATTTCCATCCGGCCCAGTTCGCGACCGGCGCCGTCGCTGACGGTCAGTCGTTCCAGATGATAGGTGGGAATGGCGTCGACCAGCCCGGTGTCCATCGGGTGCCGGAAGTTGAGGCGAAGGCGGCTGGCGGCGACCGGCCCCGCGACAGGCCAGGCCTCGCCCCTGATCTCGCCCAGATGGTCCGCCCAGTCGCCCTTGACCCGGCTGACCGGGGGCGTCG
>NZ_LTAB01000025.1:0-64182 GCF_001580035.1 Sphingobium sp. 22B
ATGCGCGGCTGCGGCGCCGGCCGCGCCCACCCCGGCGCCCGCTGCCGCCGCGCCGGCGGCCGAAGCGCCTGCCGCGCCGCAGCCGCGCATCATCTCCGTGGGCCCCGGCGGCTTCCTGCGTCAGGGTCCGGGCGACCAGCAGGCGCCGATCCCCCCAGCCCCGCCGCGCCGCCTGGTCCCCGCAAAGCCCAGCCCGGAAATCGCCGGCAAGACCACGCTGCTCGACCTGACGGAACGCATCTGCAAATGGCCGATGGGCCATCCGGGCGAGCCGGACTTCCATTTCTGCGGCGAAGCGGTGAACCCCGGCTTCCCCTATTGCGTCGAACATTGCGGACGCGCCTATCAGGCGCAGTTGCCGCGCGGCACTCGCCGTCCGCCGCCGCCCCTGCCCTTCGGTGGTCCGCGAGTTCGCTGATCGCCAGAGCAGACCGGGATGGAAAAGGGCCGCTCCATTTGGAAGCGGCCCTTTTTATTGGCTGTGGCGCGTCAGGCGATGGTCAGCCCGACATCGACATTGTTGCGCGTGGCGTTGGAATAGGGGCAAATCTGGTGCGCCGCGGCGACCAGCCTTTCCGCGTCGGCCCGCTCCACGCCAGGCAGGCTGATCTCCAGATCGGCGGTGATGCCGAACCCGCCCGCCGCGCGCGGACCTATGCCGACGGTCGCAGTGACGGCTACATCCTGCGGCACACGGATCTTCAACTGACCGCCTGCAACCTTGAGAGCGCCGATGAAGCAGGCCGAATAGCCCGCGGCGAAAAGCTGCTCGGGATTGCTGCCATCGCCGCCGGGACCGCCCAGTTCCTTCGGGGTCGACAGCTTTACGGCGAAGCGGCCGTCTTCCGAACGGGCTTCCCCATCGCGGCCTCCAGTGGCGGTGGCGCGGGTACGATATTTCACATCGACGGACATGGCCTTTTTCCCTTCATATTTCACGATAATCATTATCGCGATAATGTTTAGATAGATATGGCGCGGCCCTTTGTCCAGCATTTTATTTATCACGATATATATTTTCGTGCTATGGAACCTGCAAAGGAGACCGCCCATGCCCGCCGCCCTGCCGCTCGACGATCAACTCTGCTTCTCGCTCTATGCCGCCAGCATGGCGATCGGCCGCGCCTACAAGCCAATGCTCGACCGACTGGGCATCACCTACCCGCAATATCTGGTGCTGCATGCCCTATGGGAACAGGACGGCCGCACCATCGGCCAGATCGCGGAGCGTCTGTCGCTCGAATCCAGCACGGTGACGCCGCTGGTCAAGCGGCTGGAAGCGGCAGGCTTCCTCACCCGCGCCCGCAGCACGGCCGACGAACGGCGCGTCGACGTGCGCCTGACGGAGCGCGGCGCGGCGATGCGGGAGGAATGCGGCTGCCTGGGCGAAACCCTGCTCGAACGGTCCGGCATGGACGGGATGCAACTGGCCGACCTCAATGAGCGGGTAAAGCAGTTGTGGGCCGCGTTGCGCGATCCGCTGCCCTGAACAACGCGCGCTTGCGCCTGCCATCCGCCGGCTTATAGCTTGTGCCCATGTCCGAAGACCTGTTCGCCGCCAATCCCTCCGCCACCCCGCAATATGACGCCTCCGCCATCGAAGTGCTGGAAGGGCTGGAGCCGGTGCGCCGCCGCCCCGGCATGTATATCGGCGGCACGGACGAGCGCGCGCTGCACCATCTTGCCAGCGAAGTGCTGGACAACAGCATGGATGAGGCGGTGGCGGGCCACGCCACCCGGATCGAGGTGCTGCTGGAGCCAGGCAACAGGCTGACCATCACCGACAATGGCCGGGGCATCCCGGTCGATCCGCACCCCAAATTTCCGGGCAAGTCGGCGCTGGAGGTGATCCTGACCACGCTGCATTCGGGCGGCAAGTTCACCGACAAGGCCTATGCGACGTCGGGCGGTCTGCACGGCGTTGGCATCAGCGTGGTCAATGCGCTGTCGGTCGTCACGGTGATCGAAGTGGCGCGCAACAAGGAACTGTTCCGCCAGAGCTTTGCCCAGGGCCTGCCCACCAGTGGGCTGGAGAAGGTCGGCGCGGCGCCCAATCGGCGCGGCACATCGGTCAGCTTCATTCCCGACACGGAGATTTTCGGGGAGCAGAAGTTCAAGCCATCCCGTCTTTATCGCCTTGCACGGTCCAAGGCCTATCTTTTCGCGGGCGTGGAAATCCGCTGGAAATGCGCGCCGGAACTCATCACCGACGATACGCCGGCCGAGGCGGTGTTCCAGTTCCCCGGCGGACTGGCCGATCATCTGAAGGAACAGGTGGGCGACCGTGAATGCGCGACCAGCGCCTTCTTTTCGGGGAGTCAGGATTTTCCGGACTCGGCCGGGCGCGTGGAATGGGCGGTTGCTTGGCCGCTCTGGTCCGATGGTAGCTACTCCTGGTATTGCAACACCATTCCGACGCCCGATGGCGGCACGCATGAGACCGGCCTGCGCGCCGCGTTGGTGAAGGGCATCCGCGCCTTCGGCGAACTGGTGGGGCAGAAGAAGGCGAAGGACATCACCGCCGACGACATCGTGACTTCTTCGGAGATCATGCTGTCGGTCTTCATCCGCGATCCGCAGTTCCAGAGCCAGACCAAGGACAGGCTCACCAGCCCGGAGGCGGCGCGGCTGGTCGAAAATGCGGTGCGCGACCATTTCGACCATTATCTTTCCGACCATATGGAGCGCGGCAAGGCGCTGCTCGCCTATGTGCTCGACCGGATGGACGAGCGCCTGAAACGCAAGCAGGAGAAGGAGGTCAAGCGCAAAACCGCCACCAGCGCGCGCAAGTTGCGGCTGCCGGGCAAGCTGACCGACTGTTCGAACGATGATCCGGAGGGAGCGGAGATTTTCCTGGTCGAAGGGGACTCGGCAGGCGGTTCGGCCAAGCAGGCGCGTGACCGCAAGACGCAGGCGATCCTGCCCCTGCGCGGCAAGATATTGAACGTCGCCTCCGCCAATACCGCCAAGATCCTCGCCAATCAGGAGATTGCCGACATGATCCTGGCGCTGGGCTGCGGCACGCGCAAGGACTGCAATCCCGACAATCTGCGTTACGAGCGCATCGTCATCATGACCGACGCGGACGTGGACGGGGCGCATATCGCGACGCTGCTGATGACATTCTTCTTTCAGGAGATGCCGGAACTGGTGCGGCGGGGCCATCTCTATCTGGCGCAGCCGCCGCTTTACCGCCTGACAGCAGGGGGCAAGAGCCTCTATGCCAAGGACGACGCCCATCGGGAGCAAATCCTGGCCAAGGAGTTCAAGGGAAAGAAGGTCGACGTCAGCCGCTTCAAGGGCCTGGGCGAGATGAACCCGGCGCAGCTTCGCGAAACGACGATGGACCCCAAGACCCGCAGCCTGATCCGCGTCACCCTGCCCGACGACATAGAGGACCGGCAGCAGGTCCGTGAACTGGTCGACCGGCTGATGGGCACCAATCCGGCTCATCGCTTTGCCTTCATCCAGGAGAATGCGGCAACGGTCGATGAGGAGACAATCGATGCCTGAGAAGCGATTTTCTTCTCGATTGCGGCAAAGCGGATTTTTGCGATTGCCTGAAAACTGCCGGGCAAAAATCTGCCGGCAATTTTTTGCCTACCGCCGCGTTAACCAGCGCGGGGCACCGGATGTTCAATTTTCGGCGGGATACGGGCAAGCATGTCAGGCTTCGTCCCGCCCATTCCCTCATCGGCTCTGCGTCGCTTCGCGCTTCGCGCCAGCGCCACCCTGCTGCTGGCGGCGAGCGGCCATGCTCTGGCGCAGGCGCCGCTGGGGGCTATTCCCGACATCTTCACGCAGAGCCGGCCGGCCTATACGCCCGCCGAACGCGTCGCCGCCAATCTTCTCGCGGGCGGCATGAGCCGTCTGGCAGCGATCAGTGCGCAGCAAGGCGGCACGGCCAGTCCAGCGCCCTGGGTGGGGCAACCGCCTGTCCCGGAAGCGATGATCATCAATGATCGGCGCATCAACGACTTCAGCGGCAAATTGCCCGGTTGGCGGTTGCAAGGGGTCCAGCTTTCCGTACTGAGCTATCGCCAGCCGGTGCTGGTGCCCGGCTTCATGCAGGGATTTTTGCCAGAACCGACGGCTGCCGTAATGCCACGGGCCAGCGCGTTCGTCATGCCGGCCCGCCCGGTTCCGGCGCTTTCGGGCCAGATCATGCCGCGCAATGGGCAACCCGATGTTTTCGGATCGGTCGCCATGCCGATTTCCCGGACGCTGCTCGACAGCAAATGGGCTTCCGTTTCGGCGGCGCTGCCCGGCAAAGGGGTCTGGAGCGGTGTCCTGAACGCGGCTCGCGGATCGACGGCGCAGCAGCAGGTCGAGATGATCAATGGCTGGGTCAATCGCCGGCTGCATTTCGTCGATGACCGGCAGGGCGGCGACAACTGGGCTTCGGCGGCGCGGACGCTACAGAGCGGCGCTGGCGATTGCGAGGATTATGCCATCGCCAAGATGAAGCTGCTGGAGGCGGCGGGTTTCGACCGCCGCGCCATGTTCCTGGTCATCGCCCGCGACCTGGTGCGGCAGGCGGACCATGCCGTGCTGGCGGTGCGGATCAGGGACGAGTTGATGATCCTGGACAACATGACCGACCGGGTGCTGCCTTCGTCCAGCGTCAGCGACTATCGGCCGATCATGAGCTTCAATGCCTTTGGGCGCTGGACTCATGGCTATCGGGTGACGCCGCCGCAGCCGGTGCAGTTTGCGGCGCGGTGATCGCGCCCCCTTGGTGCATCGTCCTTCGCATTGTTGAGGACAGGCTTACCGCTCCCGCAGCGCTTCCGACCGCGCCTTCATGATCGGCTTCAACAGATAGGCCAGCACCGACTTGCGGCCGGTCAGGATTTCCACATCGCACACCATGCCCGGCGTGATCGGCAGCTTGTGCGCGCCTGAACCGAGCCAGGCGCGGTCCGTCTCCACGACCACGGTGAAATAGGCTTCTCGTGTCGCTTCGTCATAGACGCTGTCGGCGGAGACCTGCTGCACCGTGCCCGTCAGCCCGCCATAGATCGAGAAGTCATAGGCCGTCACCTTCACCACGGCCCGGTCGCCGGTCTTGATGAAGGCGATGTCGTTCGGCTTCACCCGCGCCTCGACCAGCAGCTTTTCGCCCACCGGGACGATCTGCATGATCTTCTGACCGGGACTGACATAGCCGCCGATGGTCGTCACCTGCACGTCATTGACCACGCCATCGACGGGCGAGCGGATCTCCGCCCGCTGCGCCCGTCCCTTTGCGCCCCGAAGGGACTCGCTGTTGACGGCGATCTTCGCCTCCAACTGGCTACGCTCATTGAGCGCGTCCTGACGGAACTGGTAATTGGCTTCCGAAAGCTGCGCCTGCGCCTCGCGGATCGCGGCGGACGCACGCGAAGCCTGCTGCTGCGCGGCGTTCAGCCGCCCCTGCGCGTCCACCAGTTCGCGGCGGGCGTCGAGCAATTCGGTCTGGGGAATGATCGATTTCGCCGCGAGCGGTTCCAGCATCGCCACCCGCTGGCGCGCAAGCTGGACGCTGCCGCCCAGGCTGTCGATGGTCGCCTGCGCCTCGCCCAGTTCGCGGCGGCGCTGGTCGACCTGGGCCGCAAGCGCGTCCTGCTTGCTGCGAAGCGCCGACTGGCGGACGGCGGCGAGCGCCTGTTCCTGCTGGCATTCCGGCCCGCCGGTCGTGCAGGCCGCGCCTTCGCCCGTGCCTTCCCGCTCCAGACGCCCGGCGCGCGCGGTCAAGGAGCGGGTCTCCGCCTGCAACTGCCCAAGTTCGGACGCCAGCATCGCATCGTCCAGCCGCACCAGAAGCTGGCCCTTGCTGACCTTCTGACCGGAGCGGACCAGTATTTCCTCGATGGTGGTCGGTTCGGCGGACTGGATGACCTGCGCCTTGCTGGACGGGATCACCCTGCCCTGTCCATGCGTCACCTCGTCCACCGGCGCCAGGCTGGCCCACATCAGGAAGACCAGCATGCCGCCGCCGCTGTAGAGAATGACCTGCTTGTTGCCCGGTTGCCCCCGCAGCCAGCGTACCCAGCGCGAAATCATGGTTGCACCCCTTGGATATGATGGTCGTCCGCCGCCAGAGTGACCGGCGCGGCTTTTTGCTGGCGGACGAGCATCTCGCTCAGCGCGCCGCCGCCTGTCGAAGGATCGGGGATGGAAAGTTTCCAGCCCTTGGTCGGGTCCATCCGGCCGCCGACATCGTTGGCCGCCCGCCGTTCGGGCAGGGCCGCGACGGGCGGATAATCGATGGCCGGTTCGGCCGCTATGGCGAAGCGCGACGGGTCGAAGGCGGGAATATGCTCGCCGCCCGCATAACGGCCGGTGAACGCGGCGGGCAGGCCCCAGCCGCCCGGCCAGCGATAGAAGATATGCGCGCCGATCTGCGCCAGCTTCGCCAGATGCGGCGCCCAGCGGGGGAAGACATAATCGGCGTGATAATGGGTCGCGGTGCCCACTTCCTTCTCGACCCGGCCGGTCAGCGCATCGGCGGCGATCCGCTTCGCCCGGTTCCAGAGGTCGGGCAGCGGACGGCGCGCCAGCGAACCGTCGCAGACGAAGCTGAACTGGCAGACCGAGGCGTCGAAGCGCTGGTAGACGACGCCGCACACCGTCTTGGCGAAGGCGGGGTGGCGGACGCGGTTCAGCACCACCTGCGCGACGGCGCGCTGGCCGCTTTCGGGCTCCCGGGCGGCTTCATAATAGACGGCCTGGGTCAGGCATTGGAGGGCGCGGTCATGGTCCTCGCCCGCCGTGGCGAGGGCACGGAAGGGCTTGGCGGCGCTGATCGTGCCGGAGAAGCCGAGACGCTGGTTTTCCTCGCGGGCCTTATCGCCTTCCACAGTCGGGTCGGTTTGCCCGGTCATCTGAACCAATGCCAGATATTGGCGGGGGATGGCGGGAGCGGCTTCCACGATCTTGGCTTGCATCGTGGGCTGGGGCTGGTCGTGGTGCCACAGCACCGCCACGGCGAAGGCTGCCGTCGTAGCAAGTCCCGCACCAAGGATAAAAGCGCTCCGTGTTGAATGGGCAGGCTGTACCGCGCTCATTGCCCTGCCCCCCGCTGGAGCTGGCCGATGATCTCGTCACGCGGGCCGTCGGCCAGCACCACGCCCTGATCGATGACGATCAGCCGGTCTACGATCCGCAGCAGCGCATG
Source organism: Sphingobium sp. 22B (assembly GCF_001580035.1). Taxonomy (NCBI): domain Bacteria; kingdom Pseudomonadati; phylum Pseudomonadota; class Alphaproteobacteria; order Sphingomonadales; family Sphingobiaceae; genus Sphingobium; species Sphingobium sp. 22B. The sequence goes on from NZ_LTAB01000025.1 coordinate 7,160, forward strand.
GCGGTGGGTCGACACGATCAGCGTCTGGTCCGGCTCCAGCGCCCTTTCCAGATGGTCGATGAACAGATTCTCGGTCTGGTTGTCCATTGCGCCGGTCGGCTCGTCGAGGAAAAGGAGCTTGGCCGGTTCCACCAAGGCGCGCGCCATGACCAGAAAGCTGCGCTGTCCGCCGGAAAGGCGGCTTCCACGCTCCCCGATATGCAGGTCGAACCCCGCCGCATCGCGTCCGAAGAAACGCGCCGCGCCCGAACGTTCCAGCGCCTCCAGCAGCTTTTCGTCGCTGGCTTCCCGCGCCCCCAGCAGCAGATTTTCCCGCACCGAACCGCTGAACAGTTCGGCATCCTGCCCGACATAGCGGAAGGCGGAGCGCAGCTCATGCGGATGATATTGGCGGCTGTCCACCTCATCGATGGTCAGCAGGCCGCCGATGGGCGGATAAAGGCCACAGATCACCCGGCCCAGCGTCGACTTTCCCGACGCCACGCGGCCGATCAGGCCGATGCGCTCGCCCGGTTCGATGCGCAGGTCGATGCCGCGCAGGCTCGGTTGGCTGGCGCCGGGATAGGCGAACTCCAGACCCTGCGCGACGATGGCGCCCTTGCGGATCTTCGGAATGATGCCGCGGGCCCCGTCCAGCCGTTCGTCGGGCTGATCGATCAGCGTTTGCAGGCTGTCCAGTGTCGTCATGGCCTGACGCCCGCGCACGATGACGAAGGCAAGCTGCCCCACCGGAGCGAGCGAGCGCCCGGCCAGCATGACGATGGCGATGATCGCGCCCATCGAGATGTTGCCCGCCGCGAACATGTAGAAGCCGCCGATGACCAGCGCGATGCTCGTCACCTGCTGGCAGAGGGCGGCCAGCGTGACGCTCTTGGAGGAAAGCCGCCGCAGCTTTTCCTGCGTGGCCGCGCTCATCCGGGCGTAGCGGCGCCAGCGCTCCAGCATCCGTCCTTCGGCGCGGCAGGCCTTCAGCGTCTCTATGCCGCCGATGGCTTCGACCAGCGCCGCGCTTTGCAGGCTGGAGTCCGCCTGGGCATCGCGTGACAGGCGGGCCATCGACCGTTGCAGGACCCAGCCTGCGCTCGCCATGATCCCCATCATGACGACCGGTACGATGGCCAGCCAGCCCCCCAGAAGCGCGATGATGCCGACGAAGAAGAAGAGGAAGGCGATGTCCACCACCAGGACCACGGTGGTCGAGGTGAAGAATTCGCGCACGGATTCAAATTCGGACACGCGCCGCGCCAGCGCCCCGGTGCTGCCCGAACGGCTTGCCAGCGGCGTGTTCAGCACCTTTTCGAACAGGCGTTGCGAAAGGCGCTCATCGATCTCCCGCCCCGCCTCGTCCACCAGTCTCGCGCGGGCAATGCGCAGCGCGAAATCGAGGCTGAAGGCCAGCATGACGCCGACGCCCAGCACCCAGAGGCTGGAAGCCGCCTTGTTCGGGATGATCCGGTCGTAGACGTTCATCGTGAACAGCGGCAGCGCGAAGGCAAGCAGGTTGATGATCGCCGCGGCCAGCATCACATAGCCGAAACCGCTACGGGCGCGCCAGACTTCGCGCCAGAACCAGTGCTGGCGCGCGCGTTCGTCCCAGGGGCGTTCCTCGGCGCGTTCGCGGCCATGGTCGGCCATGACCACCAGCGCCTCGCCGGTGAAATAGCCTTCCAGATCGCTGAGCGGCGCCCAGACTGCTTCGTCCGCATGCGGAAGCTGGACCAGCGCGTCACCGGCCTTGATGTCCAGCAGCAGCAGGAAACGCCCGCCACGCAGCGGCAGAATGGCGGGCAGGTTGCCCGGCCGCCATTTGTCCAGCCGGCCCCGGACATGATCGCTCAAAAGACCGATCTGATCGAGCGCGGATTCCGCCTGATGAAAGGGCAAGCGCCCGGATTCATCGACGGCAAGACCCGCGCGGAGGCTGACGACCCCCGGCGAGCGGTCGAAATGCCGCGCCGCATGGGCGATGCTCTCGACCAGCTCGTCGCTAGGCGTGCCTTGATGGTCCAGCCATTCGGCCAGACTGAGTGTGCTTCGTTCCAACATTGTTTACCCCGCGCCATCCCGGCTTGCGCCGGGATGACCCCCAATAATGAAACTCAGCCCGGATAGCGCCGCCGCTGCAACTCAGCGGGCGGCAGATCGGGGACATTATAGGTCTTCCGCGCATCGGCCTTGGCGTCCGAAGGCGCGGCAAGGCCCAGCGTATCCAGCAGCGTGTTGGTGGCCGCCAGAATCTGATATTGCGCGAAAATCTCCGAGAAGCGGGCCGTTTCCGTCCGCACCTGCGTATTGAAGCGGGTGTTCTGGCTGTCCAGAACGTCCAGCAGCGAACGCCGCCCGACATTGAACTGCTCGCGATAGGACACCAGCAGTCCATCGGACACCGTGCCCTGCCGCGACAGGTCGGTGACGCGCTTCTTTTCCGTATCCCAGCGGTTCCAGGCGGTGCGGACATCCTCCTCCGCCTCGCGCTGTCGCTGGCTGAGGCGGAAGCGCGCCTCGCTCGCCCGGCGGGTCATCTCCTGGACCTTGGCCCGGTTGATGCCGCCATTGAAGAGCTGCCAGCGCAGGACGACGCGGCCCTGAATGTCATTGGTATTGCCCTTGAAGCCGTCGACATCCTGACCGACGCGGCCGGTTCCTTCGACGGAGACCGTCGGCCCCAGTTCCGACTTGGCCTCATCCACCACGGCATGCGCCGCCTGGATGTCGGCTTCCGCCTCGCGGACCAGCGGATTGTGGGTGCGCGCGGCGGCGATTGCTTCGTCCAGCGTCGGCGGCACGGCGCTCGTCACCGGATCGGGCATGGTGACCTGATCGATGGAAAGGCCGGTCAGCGTGCGGAACTGGATAGCCGCATTGGTCATGTCCTGCTCCGCCTCGCTCTTGCGGACGAGGGCGGCTTGCAGCCTTTCCTCCGCCTGCTGCTGATCGGCGATGCTGATCGACCCCTTGGTCACGCCTTCGCCCAAATCGCCCAGCAGCTTGCGGTGGAAGGCGATATTGTCCTCAGCCGCCGCCACGACCCGCTGCTGGAGCATATAGTCGAGATATTGGCGGGTGACGTTCAGCGCCACGAACTGCGAACGCTCCCCAACGCGCAGGGCCGCGCCGTCGGTGCGGGCGGTCTGCCGGCGCTTTTCCGCGCTGCGATAGCCGGAGTCCCAGACGGTTTCCTCGGCCCGCACGCTGGCTTCCAGCGGCCAGAGCGTCTGGTTATCGAGGTTGAGGGCGCGCCGGGTGGCGTTTTCCAGACGGCGGACGCCCGCCGATCCCTCAACGCTGACGCGGGGCAGATAAAGCCCCTGCGCCTGTTCGCGCTCGAATTCGATGGCTTCCTTGTTCTGGATCGCCTGGTTGATTTCCGGATGGCTGTCGATCGCCGCGGCGATCGCGCTCTTGAGATCGGTGGTCTGGGCCCAGCCCGTCGAAACCATGGCCGCCGCACAAAGGGCGATCAGGCTGCCGCATGTCTTGCGCATGATAGTCATGCCTTCCTCCCCTTAATTCGCGCTGGCGGTGATTTCGACCCGACGGTTCATCGGTTCGCGCACACCATCGGCGGTTTCGATCTTGAGCTGGGTCTCGCCCAGGCCATTGACGGTCATGGCGTCCGTCGCGATGCCTCCCTGGCTCAGCAGGCTGGCGACATTCTGCGCGCGGCGCAGCGACAGGCCGTCATTATAGCGGGTCGTGCCCGACGTGTCGGTGTAGCCGGTGACGCCGAAGCGCTTCCAGCCGCACTGCGCCGCCGTCTGCGTCAGCGTGCTGATGGTATTGACGCCTTCGGGAAGCGGCGTGTCCATGTTCCAGTCGAAGAAGATGGACACCGCCGGTGCCGTACAGTCCAGCGCGGGTGGGGCTGAAGCTGCCGACACCGGCGGCGGTGGCGGCGCCGAGAGGCGTGCCACAAAGTCGTCGCACTTGTTGATGCTCTCCGCATCCTTCGTGCCGGATTTAATGAAACCGATGGCGATGCCGCACTGGTTCTTCGCCTCGACCGCGTAGGTCCAGCGACTGTCCTGGGCCGCGCGCACGCTGGCGTCGCCCACGGCCTTGACCGCCGTGTCGTAACGGCTGGTGAGCGCATCCCTCAGTTCGGACTTGCCCAGTTGCAGCAAGGGCGAAGCAGACGCCGCCCAGGCCGCAGTCGTCGTCAGCATGGCGGTTACCAGCCCGACAGCCGCCGCCCTTCCAACTGCATTTCGCATATTCACTCTCCCCAAAATTCCCCGCGAGAAAATCGAATTGTCAGCCATGGGCGACCGCCATCGCTTCATGCGCGGCCATCGCCGCTTCGAAGATGGCGGTGGCCGCGGCCATGTGCCCTGCGTCCGCCACTTCGACGGCAGCCGGGCTCAGCAAGGCCGGCGCCGCCGGATGCTCGCCACCCGGCAGGGCAGCCAGCAGCGCGTCGATATGCGGCGCGTCATGGGTGCCCAGCGCTTCCTTCACGACTTCGGCCGCATTGGCCGCCGAAACCCCTGGCTGCGCCGCCTGCTGCGCCGCCAGAACCGCCGCCACGTTGCCGTCGAAGGCAGGCGGCAGGTCGATCGACTGGGCCAGCAGGCCCTGATGGCCGCTGAGGTCGGGCTGCGGAGCCTGGGCCGTATCGGCTGTCGCCGCATGCGCTTCGCCGCCGCCGGACAGGGTGGCATGCTCCGGCGCAGCCTCCTCGCTGGCATGGCCGGTGGACGTAGTGGGCTGCTCATGCGTCGCCTGATCGTCCGTCGTGGCGAGCGAAGTCGGCTGGCTCTCCTGCGAAGGCGCCGGTTCGGTCGTGGTCGTGGCAGCCGGTGCGGTCTCCGTAACGGGCGGAGCGGTTTCCGCCGGAGCGGGTGCAGGCTGCTGCTCGGCCACATGCTCGGCCGCACCCGCCGCCGCGACCAGGCTGGCGGCTACCAGCGCCTGGTTGAAGCCGCTGGCCGTGCTATCCGTCTTGCTCGTATCGCTTGCCTTGGCGCCGGTCGCGAACATGACGTCCCCGACCGTCCCCTTGGTGCCGTCGGTGCGGACGAAGCTCGCCTCGCCCAGCACGGTGACGTCGCCATTGGCGGCGGTATAGTTCTTGCCGTCCGCGGTCAGATTGATCGCGGCGATGCCCATAGCGGTGAGCGACTTGAACTCGCCCGCGTCGACCACGCCGTTGCCGTTCGCATCCTGCCAGACGCCGAAATCAGCGAAGGCCGCGTCCTTGGCATCGAATACGCCGTCGCCGTTGCTGTCATAGGCAAGGCGCAGGCCCTCCAGATCGCTCGCGGCGCCGGGCGCATCGTCGGCAAAGACGATGTCGTAACCGCCGCCCGTCGCATGGGCGAGCAGCCCATCGTCGGAGGAAACCCAGGCGGTCGCAACCGCGCCATGGCCATAGTCGTGGGTGACGCCCGCCGACAGACCGACAAATTCCAGCCCGTCGCCGTCCAGGTCGATGGCGACCGGTGGCGCCGCAGGCGCGGTGGCGGAGATGGCCAGCGTGCCGCCCGAAGCCGTGTCGCCGTCACCGTCCACGATCGTGACCGGGACAGTGAAGTTGACCGGATTGGTCGACTGAATGGCCGCACCGAAATCACCGATCTTGAAAGTCTGGCCGGAGACATAGTGGAATTCGAGGCTATTATAGCCGGTCGGCGTGAAGGCGGCGATGCGCGTCCCTTCCGCGACACCGCCCACCGTCGCTTGACCGCTGGCGAAAGCCACGGTGAAGCTGTGCCCGCCTACCGAATAAGTGCCATTCGCCGTGATCTGGGTCGTCACGCCATTATAGCTGATCGCGATGCCGTTGATATTGTCCTGATTGCCGTCACCGACATCATTGTCGTTATCGACATCGTCCCTTGCCACCACGCGAACGGTCGAATTGCTGGTCGACGTGAACAGCGCCGACGCGCCATTGGCGGTATAATGCGCCTCGAACGCGTGGGTCTGGTTCGCGAGCACACCATAATCCTGCCCGCTGGCCGGTGATCCGGTGAGGTCGACGACGAAGTCGATCCGGACCGCTTCACCGCTGCCGACGCTATTGCCGCCGCTGACGCCGCCTTCATTGGCATTGGTGTTCATCGTGCCGCCATCGGCGCCGTTGGTCATCGGCGTCAGCAACAGGTCCTTGCTGTTGTCGTTGGCCATCGTATTGAAACCGGCCCAGGCACCGTTGCCGCCGACAAAATTATAGCCGCCATTGTTGAAGTCGATATTGGTGGTCGAGTCGAGCGGCTGGGCCATGGTCACGACATATTTGTCAGCGAAGCCAGCGGGCTGGAGATCGATCGTGAACACCACCGATGCATCGGGCTTGATCGCGGTCAGCGTCAGGCCGTCGGCGGAAATCTGATAGCTGAGCGCCTGCAATCCCGATGTCAGGGCCTGCGATTCCAGAGCCGCGATGGAGGCCGCGGTGAAGATATGCGCGCCGCCATCCGCGCCATAATTATTGTGTGCATTGAGATCAGCGTCGAGGAACGCGCTGCTGGTGGCGCCCGCCTGATTTGTTAGGCTGAGCGACAGCGGCGCGGTGGCGCTGGGCATGTCGTCGTTGAACGAGATGTTGAGCTGCCCGATGGCCGAGGATGTCGGGTTGGTCGTCGCGTTATAGTCGCTGTCCGTCACGAGGAAATTGAGGCTGACCGAGGCGTCATTCTCATTCCCGCCGGCCGCGTGCAGCACATTGTCGAGCAACGTCACCGTATAGGCGCCGGTCGTCGGATTGACGACGACCTGGAACAGCGGCGTGCCGCGACCGCCGACCGTCGTGATGGTCGCGGTCAGCGTGTTGGTCGTGCCGTTCCAGCTATAGGATACGGTGTCCGTACCAACCGTGCCGGTCGTGCCGTTCAGATTGGCGAAGCTCACGCTGCCGCCGCCGTCGGCGCCGAAGGTGAAGGGCAAGGTGCCGCTGAAGCTGGCCTCGCTGGGCCCAGCCGCGCCGGTGTCGCCCACATTGGCGTCGACGTCGCCGGTCGTGCTGGCCGCGTTGCCGCCGGTCAGGCCGTCATCGTCCAGCTTGGCGGCGGTGTTGTCCGCCGTCGGCTTGTTCGCGTCGCCCTGGAAGGTGAACTTCAGCGTCGCGCTGGCCGTGTCATTGTCGGCGTCGCGCATCACATAGGTGAAGCTGTCGAACGATCCCGAAGGCACCGACGCCTTGGGCGTGTAGGTATAGCTGCCGTCGGAGAATAGCTGCAACGTGCCATAGGCGCCGACGATCGTCTGGCTGCCGCCCAGGGCGATGGCGTTGCCGCCGACCGATACGACGGCGCCGGGCGTGTCCGCGCCGACATGGTCGTTGGTGAGGACATTGCCGGTGGAGGCAGCCGCCTTTTCGATGGTCGTCACATTGTCGTCGACGGCGATCGGGCTGTCATCCTCGATCGTGACGGCGATGCTGGTGGCGACCGTGGCGGTGCCGTCGCTGACGTTCACGGGGACCAGGAAGTTCTTCACATCCTCGACATTGATGCCGCTGTGATCGACCGATTGCAGCAGCGTCACCGTATAGGCGCCGCCATTGGTGATAGTGATCGTGATCACCGGCACCGCGCCGACCGAACCGGTCAGCGTCTGCGTGCCGACGCCGCTCCAGGTGACGGGCAGGCCGTCGGCGGTCAGCACCGCGCCCGGATTGCCCAGCGTCATGCTGATGCTGTCGCCGTCGACGTCGCTCGCGGTGATCGTGCCGGTGGCGACCGTCGCGTTGGTGGTGTCGTTCGGCAGGCCGGGCGCGGTGTCGGCATTGGCGCCGGTCAGCCCCTCTTCCGAAACGACCGCGATGCCGCTGCCGACCTGCGGCGCGTCATTGGTGCCCTGGATGGTGATGCGCAGCACGGCAGTCGTGCTGTCGCCGTCGCCATCCGTGATCGTATAGGTGAAGCTGTCCGTCAGCGTCTGGCCGTCGTCCAGATGCTGGACCGCCGCCAGGCCGTTGTTCAGCGTATAGGTATAGCCGCCCGAAGCGTTGAGGACGAGCGTGCCATAGTTGCCGGTCGCGTTGCCGCCGACCGTGCCGCCAGTGACCGCGGTCACCGCGCCGCCCGCCGCCGGACCGTCGGCCCCCAGCGAGTCCGCGCCTGCCGGATTGCCGTCGCTGCCCGCGCCGGTCAGCACATTGCCGCTGGCCGTCAGCGTGACGTCTTCCTTGACGACGTCGGTATCGTCGGCCGCGACCGGCGTGTCGTCGTCGACATTGATCGTCAGCGTGCCGGTGGCCGTATCATTGTCGGCGTCCGTGACCCGATAGGCGATGTCGAAGCTGACATTGTTCTCGTCACTGCCAAGCGGGTGGACGATCGCGGCATTCTGCGCCACCGAATAGGTGCCGGCGACCGGATCGGTCAGCGTCACGGTCAACACGGTCGTGCTGCCCTGCTTCACCAGCAGCACGCTGCCGGTGCTTTCATAGGTGAAGCCGGCGGGCGCGCCGGTGGCGAGCAGAGTGATGCCGCCCGCGCCGTCCGCGCGATAATCATGCCCCAGCGCGCCGGTGGCGTTAAGGCTGTTGGCATCGTCACCCGTGCCGTTCGGATTGCCACCCAGCGCGTCGTCATCCAGTTGCACGACCGGATTGGCGCTGACCACGGGCAGGTCGTCGGACACGGTGACCGAGACGGTGCCGGTGGCGGTGTCGCCATCGGTATCCTGCGCGATCACCTGCACGGAGCCGAGCGCGACCAGATCGTCCACATTGACGCCCGGATGCGTGTCATAATTGTCGTTGAGCGTGGCGGTCACGGTCGCGACATTGCCGGTGACCGACAGGTCCAGCGTCACGACGACGCCGCGCTCGTCCGAACCGGTGATCTTGGTGTCGGACACCCGCAACCAGGTCAGGTCGCCGGTCAGGCCGCCAATGCCACCGAACACGATCGAGGTGATCGCGTCCGAACCGGGCGTGAAGGTGATGGTGCCGCTGGTCGAGTCCGGATTGCCGGAGCTGGTGCCGCCCGCCAGATTCTGGTCGTCCAACCCCAGGGTGATCGGGCCGCTCGCGCCGGGTTCCGCGCCGTCCGTGACGGTGATCTGCTGCACGGCGGTCGACTGGTCCCCGTCGCCATCGGTGATGACATAGGAGAAGCCCGCGCTGACCCCGCTCGCATTGTTGAGGTTGGTCGACGGGTTGAAGGTCCACGCCCCCGCCGCCGTGAAGGTATAGGCGCCGAAGCTGGTGCTGACATTGGTCGTGCCCTCGGCGTTGACCGCCGTCGTGACGCCGCCGATCGTGACCGAGGTCAGGGTGGCGCCATCCGCTCCCTGCGTGTCGTTGGTCAGGACATTGCCGCTGATGTCGGCGCCATCCTCCGCCACGGTGCGGGCAGTGTCGTCCGCCGCCGTCGGAACATCGTCCACCACGTCGATGGTGATGGTGCCGTTGGCGATATTGCCGGAGCCGTCGAGCGCCTGATAAGTGAAGATCTCTGCACCCCCAAAGGTCTGCGGCCCGTCATTGGCGGTCGGGCCATCGACCGGCGAGGTCAGCGTGTAGGTGTAGCTGCCGTCGCTGTTGAGCAGGATCTGGCCATGGCTGCCGGTCGCGGAGCTGGTCAGCGTGTAACTGACTGCGCCCACGACGTTGAGCTGGCCGGTCGCGGTTTCGGTGGGCTCGCCCGGCGTGCTGCCGGTGACGCTGCCCGCCGCGATGTCGTCGCCGGTGATGCCGGTGTCCAGCGCCGCCTCGAAGACCGTCTTCGTCTGGTTGTCCGCCGCCAGCGCGACATTGGCGACGTTGATGGTCAGCGTCGTTGTCGCCAGGTCGCCGTCCCCGTCGCGGATGGTGTAGACGAACACATCCTGCTTGTCGGCGGAGATGGCGTTGGGAGTCGCGTCATAGCGGTAGCTGCCGTCCGCGAAGAGCGTCAGCGTGCCGTAATCGCCCGCGACCGCCGTGCCGACCTGGCCGCTGACGGGGCTGGACGGATCGCTGCCCTTCGCCACGCCGACCACGCCCGGCGCATAGCCGTCCGCGCCCGGCTGGTCATTGTGCAGCACGCCGTCGGCCGTGGCGACGATCAGCGAGTCACCCTCGCTCACCGAACCGCTGTCGGCCGTGGCGGCCGGCGCGTCGTCCAGCACGGTCACGTTGATCGTGTCGGCCGGCGAGACGTCGCCGTCGCTGTCGGTCACGCGCACCGCGAAGGCGTCGCCCGCCTTGGGGTCGGCCGCGCCGCTGATGCCGTCGCCGTCGCTGGTGACATTGTCCGGATGGGCCGGGTCGTTGACCGCCAGCGTGTAGCTGTAGCTGTAATGCCCCGCCCCATCGGAGGTCACGGTCAGCGCACCCGCCGCGCCCGCGACCACCACCGGCGTTCCCGCCGTCGCCGCGGTCACATCGACCCAGGCGCCGTTCTTGTCCTGCACCTCGACCCTGGTCAGCGTGTCGCCGCCGGTCGCGATGGTCATGGCGCCGGTCGCCGTCTCGCTGTTCCCCACCTCCTGCGTGCCGCCGGGCAGGCCGGCTTCGGACACGGTCATGTCGGTCACGCTAACGGTCGGCGTCGAATCCTGGAGCAGGTTGATCGTCACCGTGGCGGTCGACTTGTCGCCGTCGCCGTCGGTGATGGTGTAGGTGAAGCTGTCGCTGCCCTCCGCGCCCGCATTGGGGGTGTAAAGGAACACGCCGTTGCCCTGATAGACCACCGTGCCCTTGGCCGCACCGGTCTCCAGCGCCACGCCGCTGGCGAGGTTGACGCCGTCCGCACCGGCCACGTCATTGGCGAAGACGTCGATCGTGACCGCCGCATCTTCGGTGAGCTGGCCCGCGACGTCGTCCACCGCAGTCGGCACATCGTCGACCACGCGGATGTCCAGGCTGGCGCTGTCGGTCGACCCATCGGTGTCGGTGACGACGACCGAGAAGCTGTCCGTCAGGCTACCGTCATTGGCGCCCGTGTGCAGCAGCGTATTGTCGGTGAGGACATAGCTGTAGCTGACGGTTCCGCCGATCACGTCGCCGTCCGCGCCCACGGTCGGCGTGAAGCCGGTGATGCTGAGCGTGCCATAGGCGTTGGACAAGGTGACGCCGCTGATGAAGCCGTTCGCGCCGAAGATCGGCTGGCCGCCGACCGTGATGGCCGCCACGCCGTCCAGCGCGGACAGGGTGAAGCTGCCCGTCTGGGTCAACGCCGCCGCATCTTCGGAGCTGCCGCCCGGCAGGTCGTTTTCGAAGACGGTTTCTTCCGCGCCCTCGCCGTCAAGGCCGCTGATGGTCACGCCATCGTCGCTGCCCTGGATGGTGATGGTGATGGTCGCGCTGCTGTTATCGCCGTCCCCGTCGGTCAGCGTGTAGGTGAAGGTCTCCGTCAGCGTCTGGTTCTTGTCCAGGCCCTGGACCACGCCATTCTCATTGTTCAGCGTATAGGCATAGCTGCCGTCCGACTGGATCAGGAGCGATCCGTACAGCCCGGCCAGCGGCGCGCCGACGGTGCCGGCAGTCTCGCCAAAGACGATGGCGCTGACATGCGCGCCGTCGGCGCCCTGCACATCGGCATTGCCGTCGGTCGCGTTGGCGTCCGCGCCGCCCGAACCGGCGATGACGTTGCCATCGGCCACCAGCGGGCCATCCTCGCGCACCGAGTCCGCATCGTTTACGGCGGTCGGCACATCATCGATGATGGTGATGGTCAGCGTGTCGGTCGCCTGGTCACCGTCCACATCGGTGACGGTGACGACGAAGCTGTCGGTCACATCGTCGCCAGCCGTGTTGGTGGTCAGCGTATAGCTATAGTCGATGGCGCCTTCGCTGAGGCCGGTGATCGTCAATATGCCCTTGTCGGTGACGATTTCCTGCCCGACGCCGGTGATCGGAATATTGTTGATGATGACGCTCGCCGGGCCGTCCGGCGCGGTATAGGTGATCGTGCCGTCCGTCGTGTCGACGCCGCTGCCCGCATTGGAACCCATCGGATTCGTCAGGCCGGATTCGTCGACGATCGTGCCGTCGCCCACCTTTGGGATCGAAATGATCATGACGTCACTGTTGGCGATGTCGATCCGCAACGTCGCGGTGGAGGTGTCGCCGTCGCCGTCGCGCAGCGTGTAGCTGAAGCTGTCGCTCACCCCGCCCGGCGTGCCAGCCGCGCGGACATAGCTGTAGCTGCCGTCGGCGTTCAGCGTCAGCGTGCCGTAAGTGCCCTCGAACGTGCCGGTGGTCGTCACGACGGCGCCGTCCGCGCCCTTGACGTCGGCGCCCGCCGCGCCGGAGACGGTGCCCGCCCCGGTGATGACATTGCCGGTTTCCGGACCATAGGTGCCGGCGGCGACGCCATCGACATCATTGTTGGCGGTCGGCACGTCGTCGACGATCTGCACGTCGACCGTCGCATTGGCGGTCGACCCGTTGCGGTCGGTGGCGACGACGGCGAAGCTCTGCAGGATGCTGTCCGCGCCCGCCGCGCCATGGCCCAGGCTGTTGTCGGTCAGCACGAAGCTGTAGGTGAAGGTTCCGCCCGTCGGCACCCCGCCCTGCGTGGCGGTCGCGGTGAAGCTGGTGATGGTCAGCGTGCCGACCGGCGTCGTCACCACCTGCCCGGCGACGAAGGCGCCATTGGCCAGCACCGACACGCCGCCGACCGTGACGCCCGACAGCCCGTCAGCGCCGCTGACGCCGAAGGAGCCGGTCTTGGTGAGGCCCGCCGCGTCGGGCGAACTGCCGTCCGCCAGGTCGTTTTCCAGCAGGACGACTTCCGCGCCCTCGATCCCCGGCGCGCCATTGAGGCCGGTGATGGTGATGCCATCGTCCGCGCCGTTGATGGTGATGGTCAGCGTCGCCGTGGAGGTGTCGCCATCGGCATCGGTGATCGTGTAGCTGAAGCTGTCGGTCAGCGTCTGGCCGGGGACCAGGAACTGCACCGCCGCATTGCCGTTGGCCAGCGTATAGCTGTATGCGCCCGACGCATTCAGCGTCAGCGTGCCATATGTGCCCTGGAAGGTGCCGGTGGTCGACACGACCGCCCCATCCGCGCCCTGGATGTCGGCAACGCCATCGGTGGCGTTCGCGTCGCTGCCGCCGCTGCCGGTCAGGACATTGCCGTCCGCGACCAGCGGGCCGTCTTCGGTCACGCTGTCGGCATCGTTGACGGCGGTCGGTGCGTCGTCCGCGATGGAGATGGTCAGCGTCGCGCTCGCCTGGTCGCCGTCGCTGTCGGTTACGACCACGGTGAAGACTTCGGCGGGCGGCGTGCCGACCACATTGTCGGTCAGCACATAGCTGTAGCCGATCGAACCGTCCGCGATGGAGGTGATCGTGAGCACGCCCAGCGAAGTCGTGACCGTCTGCCCGACCGCCGTGATCGCGACGCCGTTGATGGTGACGCCCGCCAGGCCGTCGCTGGCGGTGATCGCGATGGTGCCCGTGGTGCGCTCGCCATCCCCTGCCGCAGCCGAACCGGCCGGCTCGTTGCCGCGCGCGGGAAGCCCAGCCTCGCTCACACCCGCGGTCGCGGCAGTCGCGCCAGCGGGTTGATCGGGGGTGATGATGGTGACTTCCGGCTCCTCATTGGGCGCGATGGGCAGGATCTCGCGCTCCTCGGGCTGGGTAAACAGCAATTCCGTCGGCGGCAGCAGGTCGCCCAGGCCATGCGGATCGCCCACATCGCCGTCGGGGCCGGTGAAATTGCCGCCGGAGCTGCGCGGCGGACCGGCTGCGGGCTGCGGCTCCTCCCCGATCAGCAAGGCCGCCAGGTTGACCGAGGGAATTTCGACATCGCCCACGACCAGGCGCGGCATGACCACCGCGCCGTCCAGGATCACCAGATCGGTGCCGTCCGGCAGGTGGACGATCAGATTGCGTCCGGAAACCTCGATCCCATTGATGTCGGTGCCAGCCGGCAGGACGACGGTGCCGTCGGGATTGGGTTCGACCGTGCGGACAACCTCCGCCCGATGCATCTTGCCGGGATGGACCGCCTTGCCCCTTGCGGCCAGAGCAGCCGCTTCCGGATGAAGGGCCTGCTGATGGTCAGCGGCGTCTTTGCTATCCCAATCGCGCTCGAAATCCATTGTCCATCCCACCTGTCGCCATGGGGCATGGAAGGAGCGCGCAAGAGGCCTGGCCCAGAATGCACAGTGCATACGGAGCTGACATCTTTTCCCGACATTGCGGCAATCAGCGGATCAGCTATTGCCCCTAGTCAACGTTCTCCCGCCGGCAGGACCCTTTTGCCAAGTCGACCGCCGCCCCGGATTAACCTTCTGCATCTGTATTTTTACTGACCCGATGGCCGATCTTATTCTCCGCCTGCAAAATGAGTCACGAAGATTCCAGTTTTGTTAACCATTTAAACGCGATACGGCGGAAAAAATAACTTATGCTCTATTACGAACGATATAGGTGGAATTTCATACTTATATCCTTCAGCCTATGCTGAACTTGGATTTGGTTAACAAACAAGGCTTACGACATATGCGACTCGGGCGAGTCGATCCTGCTCCATTCGTTCAATGGCTGCCGCGACAGGGCTTCCCGACCGCCCCTATCGGATTGGAAGTTGCAAGGAAGGAATGAAAACGGGCGACCGGCTTGTGCAGCCGGCCGCCCGTCCAAAATGCGACCCATAGACTTATCGTGCGGAGCCGTGCGTTCCTTTCCGCGGCTTCGTCCAGTCGGCCTGTGACTGGCGATAAGCTATGGAAAATCAACCCCCCTCCGACAGGAATCAGGAATAGCGGCTATGGCGGTTTTAACAATTAACCCGATGACTTATATCCAAGGATAATTTCTCAAGACACGATGAAGAAAGACAAGGACATTCGTCCTCAAGGACCGGATTCTCTTGTTGCCTCCAACCCCTCGGACGGAGCTTTTTCCACATCATTTTCATGCGTGGCTGCCGGAGACATTGAGGTTACTGGTCCGTCCGTGCCGTTCATCGCACCGTTCGCGACGATCCCGGACGGTTGCGTGGGCGCGGCGGCGGCGATGGGCGGCGCGGGTCTGGGCATGGCGGCCAGTATCTGTTCCATCCGTCGGCTGCGCGCGCTGCCTGATCCGGTCGTCCGCCGAAAGCTGGCCATCGCATAATCGGCCAATGGCTCCGCCGCATCATAGCGTTTGCGCGCGATGTAGAAATCGACGAGATTTTCCACGGCAAGCTGGGTATTGGGATCGTCCTCTCCCCGCGTTCGCAAATAGCTGTCGAACACGCGCCGGTAGAGGCCTTCCGCCTCGCGATAGCGACCGGTCGACTCCAGTTGCAGCGCGAGATCGTTGGCGGAGATAAGCGTGCGCGGATCGTCCGCGCCGAACAACTCATCGGCGAGCGCCAGCCCCCTGCGCGCGGGATCGACGCCGTCGGCCGGATTGCCGGACGCATAGGCCGCCTGGGATGCGGCCACCAGCTTGCGCCACTCCTTTTCGCGCGCCTCGGTAACATCGGGGACATAGGGGGCCTGCGCATGCAGCTGCGGCGCGAGGCAGAGCAGCAAGGCGCCCCGCAATATCCAGCCCCTTTTGCCGCCGGTCATGGCCATCCTCCCCGCGCTAAGCCTTCCCTAGATCAGGCTATGCGCGACAGGATTAAGAAAGTGCAAGCGCGACGTGCAGCCCGCCCGCCTAAGGCGCGAGAAGAAATCTACGCCGAAGCCAGTTCGGCATGACGGATGAGCACTTACCCCGTCAGCGCCTCGACCAAAGCCTTGACCTTCTTCTGCCGCCATTGCGGCAAGGGCGCGATCAGCCAGTAGGCGAGCGGGGACGGCGCAGCGTCGCCCACCTGCCGGATGCGTCCTGCGTCAATATCCGCCTGCGCCAGCAGGAACGGCACGCAGGCATGGCCGAAGCCATGGGCCGCCGCTTCGATCGCCAGCCCCGCATCGGCCACGCGGATCGTCGCGGGCGCGTCCCCCTTCGGGCAGCCGGGCCATTCGATGCGATGGTCAGGGCCGCCTTCCGTCGCTTCCACGGTGACGAAGGCCGCTTCGCCCAGCTTGATGCCTTCATTCTCGCCCGGCCCCTCGGCCAGACGCAAGGCGAGGTCGAGATTGGCTTCGGTGAAGTCCAGCGTCTCGTCCGCCGCGACCAATGCGAATTTGAGGTCCGGCTGGCTTGCGGCATAGCCCGCAAGGCGCGGCTGGAGCCATTTGGCGGTGATGTCGCGCGGGGCGGCGATGGTGAGGGAACTGCTGGACTGGCCAGCCTGCATGGCGCGCACCGCTTCTTCGAACTCCAGGAAACCGGCGCGAAGGGCCGCAAGGCCTGCCTCGGTTTCGGGAGTGAGTTCCAGCCCCTTGGGCGTGCGGCGGAACAGGACGACGCCCAGCAGGTCCTCCAGCGCGCGGATCTGTTGGCCCACGGCCGCAGGCGTCACCGCCAGTTCGTCCGCCGCGCGGGTGAAGGACAGATGCCGCGCCGCCGCATCCAGCACGCGCAAGCCGTTGAGCGGCAAATGGGTACGCTTCATTCAGCCACCGCCGGCGCGATCAGCGCGAAATGCGGGATGGCGATGTCGAACGTCTCGCCGCTCGCGCCGATCATATGATAATGCCCCTTCATCGATCCCGTCGGCGTGTTGAGCGGGCAACCCGACACATAGTCGTAGCTTTTGCCCGGCTGCACCACTGGCTGTTCCCCCACGACGCCGTCTCCATCGACCCGATGCTGCGTGCCCCGTCCATCGGTTATGATCCAGTGACGGGTCAGCAGTTGCACAGGCTGGTCCCCGTCATTCTCTATGCGGATATGATAGGCCCAGAACCAGCGGCCCCGGTCCGGCTCCGACTGTTCGGGCAGGAAGGTGACGGCGACGTGCACGTTGATGTCGCGCGTCGTCGCATGGAAGGGGAAAAGTGCGTTCACGGCTTAAGAAATGCGCCTTTCACCCCTCTTCCGTCAACGCCCTATCGACTTCAGGGCGCGATCCAGATCCTCGATCACATCGTCCGGGTCTTCCAGCCCGACGTTGAGGCGCAGCATATCCTCGGTAATGCCGACCTCCAGCCGCGCCGCTTCCGCCATGCCATAATGGGTGGTGGAGGCCGGATGCGTCATCAGCGAGCGCGAATCCCCGATATTGTTGCTGATGTCGACCAGTTCGAGGCCGTTGAGCAGGCCGTGCGCCTCCGCCCGGCCGCCGCCGACATAGAGCGAGAAGATGGGACCGGCCATCGCCATCTGCTTCATGGCGAGGGCATGCTGCGGATGGCTTTCGAGGCCCGGATAGAGCACCTTCGCCACCCGGCCTTCGAGGAATTCAGCAACCTTCAGCGCATTCTCGCTCTGGCGGCGGATGCGCAGGTCCAGCGTCTCCAGACCCTTCAGCACGACCCAGGCGTTGAACGCGGCCAGCGTCGGCCCGGTGTTGCGGTGGAAGGGCAGCAGCGTGTTGATGATGAAATCCTCCGTGCCGCAGATCGCGCCCGCGAGGACGCGGCCCTGCCCGTCCATCATCTTGGTCGCGCTATAGGCCACCACGTCCGCGCCGAACTCCATCGGCCGCTGGAGCGCGGGCGTGGCGAAGGCATTGTCGACGACGCTGGTGATGCCGTGCGCCTTCGCGATGCCGCAGATCGCGGCAAGGTCCGCCACGTCCATGGTCGGATTGGCCGGGGTTTCGAAGAAGAAGACCTTGGTGTTGGGCCGCACCGCCGCTTCCCACGCCGCATTGTCGGTCGCGTCGACGGTGGTCGTCTCGATCCCGAATTTCGGCAGCAGCGTATCGGTCAGCCAGCGGCAGGAGCCGAACAGCGCCTTGCCCGCGACGACATGGTCGCCCGCCGACAACTGGCACAGCAGCGCCGCCGTCATCGCCGCCATGCCGGTCGCGGTGGCGCGGCAGGCTTCGGCGCCTTCCAGCAGGGCGATGCGCTGTTCCAGCATCTCCACCGTCGGGTTCTGGAGGCGCGAATAGGTCATGCCCTGTTGCTCGCCGGCGAAGCGCGCCGCGGCATCCTCCGCCCGGTCGTAGCTGTAGCCGCTGGTCAGGAACAGCGCCTCGGACGTCTCGCCATATTCGGTACGGGCGCTGCCGCCACGCACCGCCAGAGTGGCCGGACGCCAGTTCCGGGTGATTTCGGGATTCTGCCCGCTCTTGCGCTTCATTTTCTTACCCTCAGACCAAAGCCGCGAGCACGGCATCGCCCATTTCGACCGTGCTCATCGTGCCGCCCAGATCGAAGCTGCGGGCGCCATCGGCCAGCGCCTTGGCCACGGCGGTCTCGATACGGTCGGCCTGTTCCGGCAGGTTCAGCGAGTAGCGCAGCATCATGCCCGCCGACAGGACCGTTGCCAGCGGATTGGCCTTGCCCTGCCCGGCGATGTCCGGCGCGGAGCCGTGGATCGGCTCGTACAGGCCCTGATTGCTGTCGTTGAGCGTGGCCGACGCCAGCATGCCGATCGAACCCACGCACATGCTCGCCTGATCGGACAGGATATCCCCGAACATGTTGCCGGTGACGATGACGTCGAACTGGCCGGGATTGCGCACGAGCTGCATCGCGGCATTGTCGACATACATGTGGCTGAGCGCCACGTCGGGATAGTCCGCCGACACCTCTATCACCACGTCGCGCCAGAGCTGGCTCGTCTCCAGCACATTGGCCTTGTCCACCGAGCAGAGCTTGCCCCGGCGGGCGCGCGCCGCCTGGAATCCCTGATGCGCGATCTTGCGCACCTGCTCCTCATTATAGGACATGATGTCATAGCCTTCGCGCAGGCCCTCGGGCGTCTTGCGCATGCCCTTTTCACCGAAATAGACGTCGCCATTGGTCTCGCGCACGATCAGCAGGTCGATCGCGCTCGCCACCTCCTGCTTGAGCGCGGAGGCGTCGGCCAATTCGGGGAAGACCTTGGCCGGGCGCAGGTTGGAGAAGAGGCCCAGTTCCTTGCGCAGGCCGAGGATTGCCTGTTCCGGGCGCAGATGCCGCTCCAGCGAGTCGCAATCGGGATCGCCCACCGCACCGAACAGGATCGCGTCGGCGCGCTTGGCCAGTTCCAGCGTCTCGGGCGGCAGCGGATGGCCCACCGCCTTGTAGGCCGCGCCGCCGACCAGCCCTTCCTCATAGGTGATGCCGGGGATCGCCAGCGCGTCCAGCACGCGCTTCGCCTGCGCGACGATCTCGGGACCGATACCGTCTCCGGGGAACAGGGCGATCAACATGGGCAACTCCTTCAAACGCGTGGCTGCCCCTTATGAAGCCGCCGCCGCCAGCGCAAGCATTTAGGCGAGGGGAGAAGGAGGCGCGGCGCAGGAACACCGACCGCTAAAATTCAGGCAACCGCTCTTTTCAGCCTGTCCACCAGGCGCTCCCGCGCCGCGAGGACATCGACGCGCCAGTCGACAAGGACGGACCGTTCGAGAAAGAAGCCCGTCAGCCGCAGCCCGTCCAATAAGGCGGGCCAGTCCCCTGCCCCGCCCTCCAGCAGGAAAGCGGGCAAGGGCAACAGCCGGTGCTCATAGCCGACGGCCCCCGCCCGGCTGACTGCTGCCGCGCTGCGAGGGCTGACATAGGCCAGATCCTCATTCCCGCCGGTCGCCGCGCAACGGCTAAGGTCCAGCCCAAAGCCCAATTCCGCCAGCAACAGCAATTCATATCGGATGAGCGCCACCGCCCAGCCCCGCGCAGCCGGCGCCGCCTCCACGGCGCCCAGCACGCCGTCCAGCGCCTGATGGAGCGCGGGATAGGGCGTCCCTTCCGGCAGGGCCACGGCGGTGAGCGCGCAGACCCAATCGATCGCGGCCGCGGGCAACGGCTCCGCCAGAAGCGGGGCGCGGCTGTGCTCCAGTTCGACCGTCAGCCCGGCCAGTTGCTCCTCCGTCCGGGCGCGGAATTCGGCCTTGACGGCATTGCCCGGCAACAGGACGGGGCGCAACTGGCGCGAACGCCCCCCCCGCACATAGCCGGCCAGCAGGCCATGGCCGGGCGTCAGAAGACGCGCGATCGCCCCATGTTCGCCATGGGGCCGCAACGCGCAGACCAGGGCCGGGGTGATCAGCGTCGCCATGCCCCCTCCATATCGGCCAACGGCCCGGGGCGCCATCCATGACCTTTCGCAGCCCAACTGTCCCGAAATCGCGCAAAATCGCCGTACAGGGCCCTTCTGCCTTTTGATATATGTTGCTTTTCGATCAGGTCATGCGCACAATTATCGGCGGGGACTTGTCGGGGGACAAATTTCGCCATGTATCATATGCCCTTGGCGTCATCTTCCGTGATGGACCGCCTGGTGCTTTGGCTGGGACGTTCACCGACGCTGGGTTTCGCCATATCCCGCGTCGCCTTTTCCGCTGCGGCGACGTGGCAGATCGAAGCGATGTTCAGCAACGAGCCGGATTTTGCCCGCACGGCATTGCTGTTGAAGGCAGCCGTGTGGACGTGGACGGCGATCAGCATCGCGCAGAATTCGCTCACGCCGCCTTTGGGCCTGCTGCTGCGGCCCATCTTCCTGATATTCGACCTGATCGCCTTCCTGACGGTCATCGTGCTGTGCGAACCCTTGCAGATCGCGGCGCTGGGCTGCCTGTTCTTCGTCGCCTGGTCCGCATCCGACCGGTTCGGACGCGGCGCGGTCCTCATCCTGGGGATTTGCCTGATCTTCGCCTTCATCGCGCGGGGATATTATGAAAGCTGGGCCTCGGCCCGCCATGTGCCGGCGATGGACCGCGCGATCGACAGCCTGACCATCGTCATCGGCTGCGTCATCGCCGCCTCCATGTTGAGCATGAACATATTGGAGCGGCGGCTGATAAGCTGGTCGGAACGGCTACAGGGCGTCGGCCTTTCCTTCCAGAAGTCGCTGGCGCAATTTCTGGTGGAGCAGGTCTCCCAATTGATGAACTCCCGCTATTGCGCGTTCGTATGGGAGATGATGGACGATACCGCCGTCCATTGCGAACTGTACGATGCCGACGGCGTGCGCCACCTCGCCCTGCCGCAGAAGCAGATCGACGGCCTGTCGCACGTGACGCCGCGGGAGGCGCCCTTCCTCTATTCCACCCAGTCACCGCGGATGCTGCTGCGCAGCCGCCTCGGCATATTGCGGAACGAGCGCGCGCCGGACCTGATCGACAGCATATCGGACGTGTTCGGCCCCGGCCAGGGCGCGAGCATCCATATCCAGGCGGGGGAACTGCGCGGCCGGCTGTTCATCGGGACCAGCCATGGCTGGTCGCCCGCCGTTCTGCTGCGCTGCCTGCGCATACAGGAGGGGATAGACCTTTTCCTCGAACGCCATTTCTTCTTCCTCGCCTGGCGCCAGCGCACCTTTGCAGAGGCGCGTCAGGCGCTGAGCCGCGATCTGCACGACAGCGTGCTGCAGACATTGGCGGCGCTGCGCGTCAGACTCGCGACGACGATCCACGGCCTGTCGGATGCCGCCGTTCCGGACCAGTTGGCGGAACTCAGGTCGATGGAGGAACTGGTGACGGCAGAACAAGCGCATCTGCGCCGGCTGCTCAGCCAGCAAAGTCCGGTGTCGGCCGAAACCGATGTGGACCTTGGCCGCGAAGTCGAACGCTGCTGCCGCTTCATCGCCCTGCAATGGGCGATCGATTGCCGCCTGAACCTGGCCGAACGCTCCATGACCGTGTCGGCCGAAACGGCGGCGGAGGTCGAATATCTGATCCGCGAAGCCGCCGCCAATGCGGTCAAGCACGCCCATGCGCGCCACATCACCGTGTCGATCGCGCAGGTCGACGACGAGATATTGATCGCGCTGAAGGACAATCCCGGACCGCAGGCGGTCGCCCGCGAAAACTATACCGGCGACTTCGAACTCCAGTCGCAATCGATCATGAAGCGGCTGGGCAAGATCGGCGGAACGGCATATTTTCATAATCTGAGCATGAATTCACTGATCTCGATCAGATTACCCTCCTCCTTACCAAGGTCTCCGATATGATGACCCAGATTGCGATAGTCGACGATCATCCGATCTTCCTGGACGGCATGGCGCAGTTCCTGAACTCCCACGGCCATGACATATTATTTTGCGCCCGCTCGGTCGAAGAAGCGCTGGAGCGGATGCAGGCCGGCGAACCGGACCTGCTGATCCTGGACGTCAGCATGAAGAGTGGCGGCGGCCTCGCGATCCTGTCCGCCATCCGCAACAGCGGCAGCACCGTGCCGGTCATCTTCATGACCGTGCATATCCGCCCTGAACAGACGCTGGAAGCGATCAAGCTGGGCGTCGACGGAGTGGTGCTGAAGGACAGCGATCCCAACGACCTGCTAAGCTGCATCCAGCAGGTCATGAGCGGCAACAAGAGCATCGCCCCCTTCGTCATGGAACAGGCGCTGGTGCACAGCATTTCCGCGCCCGCCAGCGAAGCCAATGTGCTTGCGGTGCTGACGGAGCGGGAACTGGAGATCGCCGGCCTGATCCGCGCCGGCCTGCGCAACCGCGAAATAGCGAGCCGGTGCGGCCTCACCGAAGGCACGGTGAAGGTGCACCTGCACAGCATCTTCCAGAAGCTCAACATCAAGTCGCGCTCGGAACTGATCATCATGATGATGTCGATGGACAGTGAAATGCCCGCCGTAGGGATGGAGCATTGAGCGGCTGTTTGGCGGCGAAATAGCGGAAAGCGGATCGTCTGCTTTCCCTTGCGGCGCCCCATGCCTGCATTGGCAGGAACTCAATCCCGCCGCCAGCATGTCATCGCACCGGTTGAACTGAGATTGCACGAGCCACTCGATCAATTCGGGTGCCTGCGCCGGCGCATAATGGCGCCAACCAGCCGAAAGGCGAGCCGGAAACGCCATCATGCCCTGTATCCGGATCACCCGACACCCCTCGGCCTGAGCTTGCCGAATGGCTCAACCCGTACCCGATGCGCGATCCAATTCAACCCACGATGCGCTAACTCAGCCCGTGCACGAAATCCGGCAGATGCGCCACCCCGCTGGGATTGGGTCCGGCCATATAAAGCGCCATGATCGTGCCCAGCGCAATCGCCACGCCATAGGGAATCGGCCCTTTCTTGCCGAACAGCGCAACGGACGAACCTTCCCGCACGCTCTGCGGCACCAGCCGCCGGCCGGCCATCAGCACCAGCGCCAGCACACCGCCCCCGACGGTGACATAGACGATCCAGGGAATCACCCCCGCCCAATCGAACCACAGCGCGCAGGCCGTCATCAGCTTGACGTCGCCACCGCCCATCGCGCGTATGGCGAACAGGCCGCATCCCACCGCGAACATGCCCAGGAAAACGGTGCCGTTCCGCCAGATGTCATTTTCCCACCCCGCCACAGCGACCCAGACCGCATAAAGCCCGACAACCAGCAGGGGGAAGATATTGGATATGCGCAGCCGGGCCATATCCTCCACCGCCGCCGCGATGAGGACGAGCGAAACGGCAAGCAGCACCAGATCCTTCATCACTTCTCCGTGGTCTTCATGGTGTCGAGCGCGGCGGCGGCTTCGGGCACGAAACTGTCGGCTTCGGTCACGGCACGGCTGAGATAGGCCTGCGCCTTCGGCAGATCGCCCATCCGCATCGCCACCTGCCCGGCATTGCTGAGCCGGCGCGCCCACTCATCGGCGGTGTCGGCAGGCCGGCGGCTGATGTCCTGTCCCGCCATCACATAGGCCGTGTCGCCATTCGCGATCACCCGCGCATCGTCCGGTGCGCTTTCGCGCGCCTTGTCGAATATCACCGCCGCCTTCTCGGCCTTGCCCTGCTTGAGCAGCGACAGTCCGTAATTGTTGAGGACCTGGGAAGGCTTGTCGGTGAGTTGGAACGCCCGCTCATAAGCCGCATTGCTCAACGCCCAGGACTGCGCCTGGTCATAGGCCACGCCCAGCGCATTCCACGAGCGCCAGCGACCGTCGCAACCGGTCACAGCCCGGCGCAATGGCTCGAGCGCCTCCTGCGACCGGCCGAGGCGCAGCAGGGCGATCCCCCTCCCCTCATCGACGCGGCAGTTGTTGAGGCCACTTCGTTCCAGCGCGGTGAAACGCGCCAGCGCCTCCTCATCCCGCCGCTTTTCGAGCGCCATGCGCGCATCCGCAATCTCTATCGCTTGCAGGTCGCCCGATTGCGCGCCAGCCCGCCATTGGCTCAGCATCGCATCCGCCTGGATGATCCGCCCGCCATCTATCGCCTCGTCAACCAGCCGGGCATAGTCCAGCGGCGGCGGCACCGCCCCGGCGGATGGCGCAGCAGCCGCCAGCAGCAGCGCCCGGATCATCCCCGAGCGCCTTTCCGGTCGGGCCGCACCATGCTCTTCCACAAGCGCTCGAACAGACCGTCATAAGTGGGCTTCGCTTCTTCGCGCGCAGCCAGATTGGGCAAAGCCGCCGCATCCGGCCTGCCGACGGCGATGATGGGAGCCGTCAGTTCGGGCCGGGCCTGCGTTTCGGCCACGGTGACGATCCGGGTCGTCAGCTGCGGGTTGGTGCGTGCCGCCGGTGCCGCTGCCTCCATCGTCCGCAACCGCACCTCGCCCAAGGAAAGGCGTTCCAATTCGACGCCAGCGACCGGCGCCGGGCGAGCGGCCGGCGCAGCCGAAGCCAGTTGAGCCAGCGTCGGACGAGCAACGACGGCCGCACCCGCCTGCGCCGCGCCGGCCTGGGCAAGCAGCGCATCAGCCTCGCCTTTCAGGCCTTGCGCCGACAGGCTCCGCGCGAAGTTGCGCGCGATGCGGGCATCTTCCGGCGCCCGCGACAGGGCCAGTTCGAAAAATTCCCGCGCCAGATCATGCCGCCCCATGGCCGCATAGCTGATCGCCACCCCGTTCAGGCCATGCGCATCGGTCGGATCGTTGCGCACTGCACGGCGGAAGGCATCCAGCGCCAGCGCATATTCCCCCCGCGAAAACAGCAGGTCTCCCCGCGCCAGCGCATCCTGCGCCGGTCCGGCAGGCTGCTGATTGACGGGCCTTATCGAAAGGACGCCCTTTTGCGGCCCGCTGCACGCCGTCGTCGCCATGATGAGAGCGACTGCCATTATCCCTTTGTTCATGGTCCCCCCTCCCCCTTATCCTAACGAGTCATGACCGGCAGGATGTCGCGCACCACCCGCACCACCGCCGGCAGCATCAGCACGCCGATCATCACCGGCAGCATGCAGGCGACCAGCGGCACCGACAGCAGGACCGGCAGGCGATGCGCCTTCTCCTCGGCGCGCATACGCCGCTTCTCACGCATCTCCGCTGCATAGACGCGCAAGGTCTGACCCACGCTCGAACCCAGTTGATCGGACTGGATCAGCAGCGTCGCGAAGGAGCGAATTTCGTCCACGTCGACATCGTCCGCCATGCGCCGCAAAGCATCCTGCCGGCTGCGCCCCGCGCGCAGTTCCAGAACCACCTTGCCCAGCGCCGCCGATACCAGCGGATGGGACAGGGCCAGTTCGCGGCCCACCCGATCCATCGCCGCCTCCAGGCCCAGGCCCGCCTCGACGCAGACCAGCATCAGGTCCAGCGCATCGGGAAAGCCGTGGACGATTTCTTCCCGCCTGCGCGCTGCCTTGGCCGAAATATAGAGGTTGGGCATGTAAAGCCCCGAGACCGCCAGCAGCGATGCGATCATATAGAGGGTGAGCGGAGCGGGCGGTTCCGGATTGCCGAGCGATGTGATCACGAATATCGCAGGCAGGGCAAAGGTCAGCACAAGACGAAAAAGGGTGAATAGCTTCGGCGCTTCGGGCGACATGTAACCCGCCGCGATCAGGCGCCGGCGCAGGTTCACATTGTTCGTATCGACCAGCGAGATCCCCATCTTCTCGATGCGGTCGACCAGCTTCTTCCACTCGCTGCTGTTGCGTTCACCGCGCAGCGTCTGACTGCCATTCTGGGACGCACCGCCTTCCCCGACCAGGTCGAGCCGGCTGCGCACCCGCGCGTTGCGCATCACGACTTCCGACAGTCCGAAGACCAGCGCAACGATGGCGATGAACAGCAAGCCCAACAGGAAAGGCCGCAACTGGATGAACAGTGCCGAACTCAACATCGCATCACACCTTCAGGTCGACCATGCGGCGTATCGTGACGAAGCCGATCAGGTAGAGGACGATCAAGCCGACAAAGCCGATGATGAACATGCTGTCCTGCGCGACATCGAGATAGAAGGCAGGATTGACCAGGAACAGGCCGACAAAGGCCAGGATCGGCAGGGCGGTCAGCATCACCGCCGTCATGCGTCCTTCGGAACTGAGCGCCCGGACCTTCATGAACAGGCTCGCCCGCTCGCGGATCACGGTCGACAGATTTTCCAGGATCTCCGCAAGATTGCCCCCCGTCTCGCTCTGCACCGACAGGGAGATGACGAACATATGCATCTCGTTCATGTCCCAGCGCTCCGCCATGCGCTGCAACGCATCGCGCAGGTCGGCGCCATAGGTGACTTCATCGACGACGATGCCGAATTCGCTGCCGATCGGATCGCGCATCTCCTTGGTCAGCAGGTCCAGCGCAGCGGCAATCGGATGGCCGGCGCGCAGACCACGGACGAAGGTGTCCAGCGCGACCGGAAACTGCTCCTCCATCTTCTTGCGCCGCCGTTGGGCAAGCCGCGTCAACACCATCATCGGCAGCGCGATGCCCAGCGCGCCCGCAAAGGCCAGCGCCATCACGAACATCCCCGCCGTCAGGGCGTAACCCGCCGCCATACCGCCCACCATCACCAGCAGGAACAGCACGCCCGCGGCGATCAGCATCAGCATCAGCACCGTGCGCGCCGGAAAGGTCAGCCCGGCGCCATGCAGCACCCGCATCACCCCCAGCCCCGCCCGTCCGAACAGGGAGGCGCGGTCGAAGCTCACCGCCTCGTCGCTTCGCCGCAGCTTGGAGAGTACCGTGCTGCGCTCGAAACCGGCCGCGATCATCTTCAACCGCCGGTTCACCACGCGATCGGTCGTCGCACGCGCGCGCAGCCAGCCTGCAATGCCCTCGATCGTCAGGATCACCGCCGCGAACAGCAGGACGAGGACGAAGACGCGGATGTAAAGCGGGTTCATCAGTGGATCACCGCATCGGGCCGGAACAATTCGGCCGGCAGGGCGATGCCCCGGTCGGCCAGTTCGCCCATGAATTTGGGACGGATGCCGGTCGCCTCGAAATGGCCGCGCACCATGTTGTTCTCGTCGCGGCCCGTCATCTTGAAGCGGAAGATTTCCTGCATGGTGATGACTTCCCCTTCCATGCCGGTGATCTCCGACAGGCTGAGCAGACGGCGGCGGCCATCGGCCAGCCGTCCCACCTGCACGATCACATTCAGCGCCGAAGCGATCTGCGCGCGGGCGGAACGCGGCGAGATGTCGATGCCGCTCATGCCGATCATCTGCTCGACCCGGGACAGCGCATCGCGCGGCGTGTTGGCGTGCACGGTCGTCATCGATCCGTCATGGCCGGTGTTCATGGCCTGAAGCATGTCGAAGGCTTCACCGGCGCGGACCTCTCCCACGATGATGCGGTCGGGCCGCATGCGCAGCGCATTCTTCACCAGGTCGCGCTGCGTGACTTCTCCCTTGCCCTCGATATTGGCGGGACGGGTTTCCAGCCGCGCGACATGGCGCTGCTGCAATTGCAGTTCGGCCGAATCCTCGATGGTGACGATGCGTTCATGTTCATCGATGGCGGCTGACATGGCGTTGAGCAGGGTCGTCTTGCCCGAACCGGTGCCGCCGGAAATCAGCACGTTGCGCCGCGCCTCCACCACCGCGGACAGGACCTGCGCCATCGGCGCGGGCACGCTGCCCAATTCGGTGAGGCGCGCCATGCTGATCGGCACCTTCGCGAACTTGCGGATGGAAAGCAGCGACCCATCGATGGCCAGCGGCGGAACCACGGCATTGACGCGGGAGCCATCCGCAAGGCGCGCGTCGACAAAGGGGGAGGATTCGTCGATCCGCCGGCCCACCGCCGCCACGATTTTCTGGATGATGCGCAGAAGATGCTTCTCATCCTTGAACCGGGTCGCGGTTTCGACCAGCCGGCCGTTGCGCTCCACGAAGACGACCTTGTGCCCGTTCACCAATATGTCGGTGATGCTATGGTCCTTGAGCAGCGGCTCAAGCGGTCCCAGTCCCAGCAGCTCATCCAATATGTCCGACACCAGCCGGCGACGCTCTTCCAGATTGAGCGCATGCTTCTGCAGCGCGAGCTGCTCATGGACGATCTCGCCCACTTCGGCTTCCACCTGCGCCCGCGACATGGTTTCCAGCGCGGAAAGATTGATGATGTCGATCAACTTCTGGTGCAGCGCCACCTTGAGTTCGGTATGCCGGTCCTCCTCCAGATGGGCGGCCTCGGTCTCGACCGGTCCCACCTCGTCCCTAGGGTCGCCGCGTTCGCCTTTTCGGATCTGCCACATCAGCCTTTCTCCGCCTGACCTTCGGCCTCAGCAGCCTGGATGCAGCAATCGACGATGTCCTGCATATCCTTGCAGATGCGGCTGCGCGCCTTCAGCTCCTGGATCAATACGCCCTGGTCCAGCGCCGAGCTGACCAGCGGGAAATCGTTGGCGATGCTGAGCTTCACCGGATGATCCAGCGCCGCCGCCGCATCCTCCAGACCGATGGCGCGAAAGAATTTCTTCTCCACGCGGTTGGCGACGACATGGATGCGCGCGGGATCGATGTCCTGATCGCGGAGCAGCGAAATCTGACGGCGCGCCTGCCGCAGGCTGGCGATGGTGAGTTCGCACACCAGAAACACGACCTGCGAACGCGCCACCAGCGACATCGACCAGTTGGTCCAGTTGCCCGGCAGGTCCAGATAGACCGTATCGAAACTGCGCTGCGCCAGTTCGACGATGCGGAAGACCTGATCGGCATTTACCGCCTCGATCGGCATGATGTCCGCCGGCGCGGTCACGACCCTGAGGCCGGTCGAAGTTTCCACGGTGACGGTCCGCAACAGCTCATTGTCGACGCGGCTGCCCGCGTTGAGAAGGTCCGCCAGTGTCAGGGGCGAGGAAATCCCCAGGAAGGTGCCGGCATTGCCGAACTGTATGTCGAAGTCGAACAGGCAGACCTCACCGCTGCCCTGCTTTGTCGAGCGTGCGTGAAGACTGGCCGCCTGCGTCGCTATGGTCGTCGCGCCGACGCCGCCAACGCTCTTGATGATGGACACGAGCTGTCCGGTCTTCACGTCGTCCTGACGGCTGGCTGCGATGCGGCTGCGCAGATCGTCCAATATCGCCGCCAGATCATGGGCGCGCAGCGGCAGTTCGATGACGTCGTTGATCCCGCTGCGCAACAGGGCGCGCACAACCGCGATCTGCGCGCCACGCACGGCCGCCACCAGCATCAGCTTCGGATGAGCCGCGCGAAGGCCGGCGAGCCGCACCATGGAGGCTTCATTGTCTGGCTGAACCTCGATGATGATCGCCTTGGCATCGGCCACCAGTTGCGCCGGCACAGCCTCCCCCGCGCCCAGCATGGACAGGGTGAGCGATTGGCCCGTCAGGCGATCGCCCAATATGTCGGATGCCTGCACCTCCTGCTCCGATAGGATGAGGTGAAGGCCTTCATCCCCGATATTGAGGGTCCAGCTCTCGACGGGTTCCGTTGCGTTCGTCACGATGCCCACGATCTTGTCCCTCAATTTGATGCCGAGCCCTGGCCGTCTTCCATGGTGAGAGCGGCGCTGAAACTGGGTAGGGTTATGGTACCGTTGAAAAATCTGAAAAGCATTGGCGTGAATGTAACTGGATTATCTTGACGCAAGCTCACTCTGACTAGTGGCGATACATCCGAACCGTTAGGATCTCCAGCGTAGCCAAGACCAGAATAGTCATAATCGATTTGCACGTTGGTCGGACCAATTTTTGGAAAAAACAATTTCATGCGCGCAGCTATATTGTTGAAGGCCGTCAACGCATTCGCTTTATCGCTGTTAGTCGTGCCAATCAGATTTGGGGGACAGGTCGCACCTGCCTTGCAAGAACAGCTCACGGCGCCCGCGTTGATGAGGCAGGAAGCGCCACCAAAGGACGATTGGGGAATAACGTCACCTTGAGACAGCCCGCCGCTAACGACGAAGCTATAGGCAGCAAGGCCATTGGGAACCATATCGGTTGCGACGGCATAGCGTACGCCCATCTGCGTCGCTTTTTCAGCACGATTCCAAGTCCACATCAACCGTCCGACATCAATTACACCGAGCAGGAAAATTAGCAGCAACGGCAGCACGATTGCGAACTCTGCCGCCGACGAGGCGTGAGTATCGCGGACAAGGCGGACGAACCTGCACATCATATTCCCTATATTCCCTGCACCGTAGCTTCAGATTCGGACACCAGTTGGGGAGACGATCTGGTAAAGCCCAACACATGGAACAACGATCTGTAAGGAACTGTAGCAGAAACCTTGACTCTGGGCAGGTTCGTCATTCCTTTATATATGCCCGAATAATTACCGCCGGTTATCGTCGTGCAGCTTAGAGTAACGGACACGGTATTTCCATTTGTCCAACCGGCCAGCCGTGCCGTGCCTCCAGTAGAAACCTGCCCCGTACGCGTCACATTCTGTATACTGGTCACAACTCCGCCATTGACACTGTTCGGACAAGAAAAATTGGTAAATGACTGCCTAGACGCATAGCGGGCTCCATCGCGCACGGCCTTGGCGACGACATGTTCGCTTAGGAAATAATTGCCCATTTCGAAGGAACCGAACATCAGGACAATCAGAAGTGGTGTAACCAACGCCATTTCCGCAGCGGCGGCGGCCCGGTCGCAGGTGAATAAGCGAGAAAGGAAATTTCGTGCCATCGCCATCACTCAATCAGATAGGGGACGGAACGTTGAATGACCTGAGGATTGCTAGCTCCGTTAGTGCCGGTTCCGGTCTCCCCTATGACCTCGACATATACTTCCTTCTTATCAGTATATGCCTTATTGCCCTTGCCCCGGGCAATGGACGGCTCGACCAGAAACACGTCCAACCATTTGGGTGGCTTTATGCCGGTCGTCTTGCCGTGCAGCTTCAGCGCATAGCAATTTAGAACTGCGACCGAAATACGCCGGCGGTCTATACCAGCCGAGCTCGGCGTGATGCCCGCAATCCCGTTGGCCGGCGATCCGAACCCCGTGGACTTGCCGTTCAAAGCCTGCGGAACCCCTATACCATAAGCTTTGGAACCAACCACTACACTTGGGTGCGCAACCTCCCAATTATAGACTTCATAGCGCGTGGCAGTTGCGCTCAGCCCAGTTCCAATAGTCCAGTCATATTGACCGGCCCATCCATAGTTGACCTTGAAATATGCGTCTCTATCCCATGTCCCATTCCCCTTGACGCCACAGGTTTGCTCGCTTTGCTGCACGGCGTGACACAGGTCCCGAGGGTATCCCATGATGTCCGGATAGGTATCTCCATCCTTCAGCACAGCAACGCTGTCAGGTCGATAGGGATTGCTCGAAACTCCGAAGCTGTTACTGTTCTTGCAAGTTATCGCGTTGTCGGAATCGCATACCAGGTCCTTTCGAGTATTTCTCGACGGCGAACATGTTCCACCGAATTGCGACGGGCATGTATTACCATTGGCATAGACGTCAAAGCGCGTATTGAGCGCATCCAGCACGGAAGTATCCATGCCTGTCTTGGTCGCGACTCCATCCGTACTTTCGCAATCAGCTTGAACAGTATCGTAACCCAGTGCTGCAGCGAGACCATTGGCGCCATTTTTGAAGGTTGCTTCAAGCCAGCCGAAATTGCCTGCCGCATCGGCGTTACCGGTGATCAACTTCAATCCCACGCCTCGCGCCGGATTGAAGTCAAGATCTTCGTTACTATTACTAGTCGGCTCATCCGGATTACAGATCATCACCGGTGGAACCTTACAAATTGCTGAACCCACACCAGCAAAGGCCTGTGCCGAAATCAATCCGGAAGACAATGCTCTCACTACTGGCGTCAGAGCAAAAAAAGAAGTACGGGAGTCAACCGTCACTAGAACGAAATTTGCATTCGCATCACTAGTTGCTGCGTTGGATTTTGCTTTATCCTGATAGAATATTATTGTACCACTACTATTACATCCGGCCAAATTCGTTCCAGCAACTTTAACCGCTTTACCACAGCCGTCGTTGGCAAATCGCGCATCATTCTGAATAAGATTATTGACCGCGTCTCTCGCGCGTTGCCTGGCGTTACTCTCCCCATCCAGTTGCGTGGCCGCTGCCAGTGCCGCTTCATCCGCTGCGCTTTGCAATTCGGTGTCCAGCCCAGCCATACGCGCATAGTCGAAAGCAATTCCCCCCGCCGCGATCAGCGCGAAAAGCGACAGTGCGACCGTGGGCGCTACCGCGCCGCTGGTCGACTGCAACAATCCATTACGCCGGGCAGACATGGGATCACTTCTCCTTCCGCGCTCAGTTACCGCCCCCAGTACCGCTGGTCGTGCGGATCGACTGGGGCTTCTTCACCTTGTCGGTGCGATAGCGTTCCACGGCCGCGGCAGAGGTCTGTCCATTGCCACCCTCGACCAACGTACCTTCATAATGCGGGTCGGGATCGATCACCTGCATCGCATAATTGCTGCGCACCGCGCCGCCGAAGGTCGGGTCGTTCGCCGTGCAGCCTGCCAGCAGGGGCAGAAACAGAGCCGGGGCAAGATAAAGTGCACGCATCGTCAACCTCCTGCTCACAGCTCATATCCGCTGGGCGCCTTGCCTGTCGCGGGCGCTTCCTTGGCAGGCGCAGGCGCGTTCTTGGGCGCTTCGGGCGGCATCGCATTGGGATCGAGCGGATTGATCCCCACCGCCTTGTCCGTCCGCCCCATCAGGAACAGGTCGAGTTCGTGCGGGGGCGCGACCCGGTCGGTCGGCAGGCGCACATCCTCTGCCCGCATCGGCTTCACAAGGCGCGGCGTCACGATGATGACAAGCTCGCTCTCGCTCTTCTGGAAACCGCTGGAACGAAACAGTGCGCCGATGATCGGGATGGAACCCAGGATCGGAAACTGCCGCACCGTGTCCTGGAAATCCTTGCGCAGCAGCCCTGCCAGGGCGAAGGACTGCCCGTCGCGCAATTCCAGCGTGGTGCTGGCGCGCCGCGTCTGCAGGCCCGGGATGGTGAGGCCGTTGATCGTCACCGAAGCGGACGGATCGATGGAACTCACCTCCGGCTCCACCACCAGATTGATGATGCCATCCTCCAGCACTGTCGGCGTGAAACCCAGGCTGACACCGAAGGGCTTGAATTCGATGGTGATGGAATTGCCGCCGTTATTGCCGCTGCCGCCGCTATTGCCGCCCTGCGATACCGGTATCGGGAACTCGCCGCCCGCTAGGAAAGACGCCGTTTCGCCAGACAGCGCGACCAGTGTCGGCTCGGCCAGCGTGGTCACGACGCCCTTGCGCTCCAGCGCGTCCAGTGCAGTGGTGAGGTTGAGGCTGCCCACTGAATAATTCGCCGCCCCGATGCCGAAGCTGTCCAGAATCTTGCTCAGATCCACAATCGGCCGACCATTGGTGTCGGACAGGATGGCGGAAGACTGCGCCGCATTGCCGATGCCGCCCACCACCTTGCCGCTATCGGACAGGAAAGCGGTGTTGATGCCGAACTGCTTCGCCGCGCTGCGGGTCATTTCGGAAAAGCGCACTTCCAGCATCACCTGCTGAGCGGCGCCTACCGACATCATGTTGACGACCTTGTCACCGGCATAGGTCTTAGCGATCTGCACTGCGCGATCGACCGCCGCCGCGCTCGACACGGTGCCGGTCAGTACCACAGCGTCATTGGAAATGCGGGCGCCGATAGGCTGACCGGGCAACAGTTCCGACAATTGCCGCTTCAACGTCACGACATCAGGGCCCACGGCCACATCGACCACCGCAATCATCATGTTGCGGCTGTCGTAGAGTGTCAGGCTGGTGGTGCCCATCTTCTTGCCCAGCACATAGACCGAACGGTTGGTCATGGGCAGGACGTCGGCGATTTCCGCATTGCCGACCAACGCCTTGGAAAAAGGCCGGTCGACGGTCAGCACCTGGCTCTTGTTGAGGGGCACGTCGAGTTGGCCGGCATGGTTGGCGTTATTGACGTTGAGCGAGGCGACCTGCGCCTGCGCCTGCGTGGGCAGCAGCGACGCACCGGCGCCCAGCGCCAGGGACAATGCCAGCATCGGCAAGGACTTAGCGGGAACCATAGCGCTTCACCTCATAGCTGGTGCCGGTCGTGCCGCGCACGATCTCGACCGATGCGGTCGACGGCAGAGCGTTCGTGCTCTTCGGAATCGCGCGGCGTGCGGGACGGAACGCGGAGGCCGGACGCGGCGGCAGATAGGCAAGGTCGGCAACGCGGGCGCGCGGGCCGGCAAAACCGCCCACATAGGCGCCGTCGCGCAAATCCTCTATGCCGACGGTCTGCACGGCGGGATTGGGCTTGTCGGTGATATTGCGCAGGACCAGCGTGAGTTGCCCGACCTGCTGCGCCAGAACCAGCTTCTGCGCGTCGACCTGGTTGACCTCCAGCGTCGCGGTCTTGCCGACGGCCGGGTCCTTGGACGTGTCATTGGCGTTCTGGTCGATGGCGATCACCCGCGTGCCTTGAAGCAGGACGTCGGTGATCTGCTGGCTGCCGCCGCCTGCCGGGTCCTGAAGGGTGCGAGTGACGAAGACATCGACGGTGTCGCCGGGAAGCACGAAGCCGCCCGCGGCGGCTACATCGCTCACGCGTACGGCGACGGCCCTCATTTCTGGAGCCAGGACCGCCGACATCGTGGCCCGCCCGCCTTCACCGGAGAGCTTGGAGGCCAGTATCGGTTCGCCGGGCTCGATTTGCCGGAGGACGACGCGGCCTTTGCCGAGGGAGGTCAATTGGATGGGGTCGCGGAAAGCGCCGGGCGGTACGGAATTGGCTGGCCAGTCGACCACGCGGATCTTTTCGGCGGTGACCGCCGATCCGAAAGGCAGCGAGACGGTCGCCACTACGACCTTAGTCGTTCCGCCTTCCGGTGGCGGCGCCTTTTCGGCGCGGCTCAGATAGGCGTTGGCGACGAAAACGGCCGCAAGGCCCAACAATATTGCGAGGCCTAGGACTATAAGTGATCTGCGCTGCCCCACGACAACTCCCCCCGGAATTGAAGGTATAGGAAGGCCAGTGATGTGACCGGCCTTCCTATTTCATCATTAGCAGTTCGCTGACGGAGAATTACCCGTGCCGACAGTCGAAATGCAATTGGTGGCATAGTTCATCGAGTTCTTGATCGCGCCACCAAGGTTCCAGGCAGCCAATGCAATGCCGGTACCGACAATAGCGAGAATCAAAGCATATTCAGCCGCCGATGCGCCGCTTTGATCAGCATAAAGATTTTTGAAAAAAGTCATGTCCCTCACCCCTATTTACAGTTTAGCAGCTGGGCTGCGTGTTCGTACCGACCGTCTTGATGCAGTTGGTCGCCGCATTCATCGAGTTCTTGATCGCGCCACCAAGATTCCAGGCCGCCAGCGCGATACCCGTCCCCACGATCGCCAGGATCAAAGCATATTCGGCCGCCGACGCACCACTTTGGTCGGCCCACAGGCTTTTCAAAAAGGTCATATCTTTTACCCCTACTCGCTGGGAGCAATTCCCAGTTGCTCTTGCTCAGCTCCACGGTAGGGGCCTGTCCACCTCGCGACCCCGGCGCCGGTATGCTCCGATCACCAGGTAGTTGGCAGTTCCCGTAGAACTTGCTTTCAAATTGGACCAAAGCTGATGCAAGTCAACATGGTAAAAAATATGTATATTTTTCAAAATCTTAAAGCAATTTTTTGTTAACCTTTTCCGTCAACCAGATTCATTACTTTAAGTAAACAATGGTATTTTTCTAATATATCTTTGGATATATGCTTTTAGAAAATTAGAGATTTTCTTTTATATTATTGGGATTTTTATTTTTCTCTATTTCAAAATATCATAGTCAAACTGAAATTCAAGGAATATTATCCGAATTTCATTTCGAATAAAATAACAGTTATCAGGAACTCAAGCCTGTCTTATTTGAGAGGAATAGTTGGCCGTCCGCCGCTGAATTACCCAGGCGACTAATACCTTCGTTCTAGGCTATTCGGGGCAGACAGGATCGATAACTTGACCAGAGCAGCCGCCGCCACTCGCACCGATCATCGCGAATCAGCTGCGACTCGTCGCACAAAGGCCCGGAAATAAAGCGGTTTGCACCTGTCCCATTCAGGAACAAATGTTGCCGCTTTCCTTACCTTGCGCTTACCCGATGACGGAAGGTGAGGTTCACCCGATCCGACAACAGCAGATAGGGCAGCCAGATCGCGGCGCTGATCAGGACCTTCTTCACATTGCCTGTCAGCATGTCCAGCAAAGCGGCGTCGACGCCATGCGGCACATTGTCGATCCCCGCCACCAGATGGGCGATGCCCAACTGCGCCAGCAGGTCGACACCCCAGACCATTACGAGAAAGCGAGGGAAGAGCGGCACGAGGCGCAGGGCCATGGCAAAGGCGAACATGTAAAGGCTGGACAATATCACCACATCCGCCAGCATCACGCCGTAGAGACCGACGAACCAGGGCGGCGAATAGCTGCCCAACGCGGGAATGGAGCTGAGAAATTCCAGCGTGCGCACCGGCACGTTCACCGCAATTCCCACCAGCAGAGACGCCATCACGCCATAGAGGCCGAATTGCGACATCTCCCGCGCTCTCAGGCAGTCGACCTTGCGCCAGCGGCCCACCTGCGCCAGTCGAAAGGCGGGCTGGGCATGGATGCGTCCCGCCGGAAACAGCTTCAATCCCAGCAGCAGCGATCCAACAGGCGCGCCAACCACCAGCATATAGGGCAGCAGGCCCGCCCCGCTTCCCCAGGGCGTTCCGCTGTAGGGCGTCGCCGGAAAGGCCAGCCGCAGGCCGCAGGCGAAGGCGGCAGCCATGATCCAGATGACGACGATGCGCTCCAGATTGACCTGCATCGACAGCACGACGGCCACGCTCTTGCGGTAGAGACGGTCCCTGACCATTCGCACCATGGAACCGGACTCCTTCGCACGCCGAACCTTGCCGCGACTATCCGCGATGTTGGTAAACGCCCGGTAAATGCGCAATCGCGGGAAAGGTTCTACGCGGCCGTCCAGATATGGTGAGCCATTGGAAAAGATAAAGCCCGGCGGCCCGTTACTTGCGCGGAACGGTGATGCGGATCGTCGTTCGCCCACCGATATTCTGCAGGAACACCTCCCCGCCCAGCATCTGTATCCGCCGCATCAGCGACCGCGAAGGCACCGCCCCGCTCGATCCCAGCCGCGCCATATTGGGCACGCCATCGTCGCTTACCTGAAGGGCGATGCGGTTGCCGTCCGGCTCCAGCGCGAAGTTCACCATGGTCGCCCGCGCATGGCGTACCGCATTGGCGACGATCTCCCGCACGGCGAAGCTCAGTTCCCGGCCGATCATCGCGCTGGTCGCGCAATTGCCGTCCTCCACCTTCAACTCGCAGCCTATGCCCCATTGCTCGCCCAGGGAGCGCACCACCATCGCCAGCGTCTCCGGCAGATAGGCGAAATCCTCCTCATCCACGTCCGGATTGATGATCCAGCGGATCGTGGCGATCTGGTCCTTCGCGATGCGGTCGACATTCTCGATCACGGCGAGCGGCTCGACCTGCCGTCCGGCCAGCAGCGGCGCGATCTGGAAACGGATGCTGGCCAGCGCCTGCAGAACGCTGTCGTGCAATTCCCGCTGCAGCCGTTCCCGCTCCCGCGCACCGGCGATCACATGCGCGAGGTCCAGGCTGTTGCGGACAGTCAGTTCCTCACATGCGCTTTCGAAGACCCGCTGCGCGATGGCGGCCCGATCCTCATGACAGGGATCGTCCAGACAGGCCGCGCCCACCGCCTCGAAGGTGCCGATGGTCACCCTTACCGTCAGGAGCGTTTCTGCGTCCAGCAGCGCCGTCCATGCCTGACCGCCCGGCGACAACGGTCCCAGCACGGCTATTCCATCCGCCGACAACGAGATCGACGCATGTCTCGACCGGTCATGCCAACCGGTCTCGGCCGTCAGCAAATTGCCGAAACCCACCGCAGGCATTTCGCGCGCCGCGCTGCTGGCGAAGCGCAGGGGCTCATGGCTGGCAAGGCGGAACAGCACGGCAACCCCATGTCCGCGGGTCGCAAGCCGCAGGGCATGGAGCAGGAACGGGCCATGATCGCTCCCGGCGGGCGGCAGCTCCCCTTCCAGCAACCGCCTGTCCCGCTCGAACTGCAACAGCGTTTCCCGGCGCGGCCCGAGCAGCACGCCGGTCACCAGGATCGCCACCGCCAGATAGCAGGCACGCAGCACGACCCGCTCCGCTTCCGGCTCCGACGGCAGGGAAGCGATCTCGTCAAGCCATGTGACGCCGACCGCAGCCGTGCCCGCCGCCAGGGCAACGAGCAGATGGAACCGCCGCCGCACGATCAGCGCCACTTCCACCGCCACGAAGAAGCTGCCGGAAAAATAAGGACTGTTGGACGGGTTGGTGACGACCAGCAGGGCCAGGAACAGCAATGTGTCCAGATAGATGACCGGTCGCCTGATCCGCATGTCCGTCACCCAGGAGCGGGACGAGAGCAACACCGCCGAAAACGCCAGCAGCAGCATGAGCAGGATCAGCACATGCTCCGCGCTTTCCGCCCAGTGGCGCGCGCTGGAGAAGCCGAAGCTGACGACGGCATAGATGACGGCCAGCAACAGTCGGGTGAAATCCAGCGTCTGCCACGGACGCAATGCCGACAGCGCCCGCATGTCCCACCAGCTCAAGCGCATCGCGATTTCGCCCGGCCCATTCATCGCGTGACGCATATCCCCCATCCGGCCCGATGCATCATGTCTGTCGAGCCGCTTCTTATGGAAAGGAAATCATGCCCCGGTCAAATGGCGATGGTCAAATGGCGATCCATTCGTCGCAGAGATAATCCGACGTTCCGGGCAATATGGCGGCGGCAATCCAGACCGCCCCTGCCGTCGCTCAGCCGTGGAAATAATCATAGACCTGCTGCGCCACCGCCTTGGATACGCCCGGCGCCTTCAGCAGGTCCTCCAGCGCCGCGCTCTTCACGGCCTTGGCGGTTCCGAAATGCATCAGCAGCGCCTTCTTGCGCGAAGGGCCGATGCCCGGCACTTCGTCGAGCG
Source organism: Sphingobium sp. 22B (assembly GCF_001580035.1). Lineage (NCBI taxonomy): Bacteria > Pseudomonadati > Pseudomonadota > Alphaproteobacteria > Sphingomonadales > Sphingobiaceae > Sphingobium > Sphingobium sp. 22B. The sequence goes on from NZ_LTAB01000025.1 coordinate 46,158, forward strand.
AACTGACGGTGATCGCCTTGCTGCGCTTCTGCCGGTGCGCGCCGATGGCGAAGCGGTGCGCCTCGTCCCGCAGCCGCTGAAGGTAGAAGAGCACGGGATGGTTGAGCGGGAAAGTGATCTCCCGCCCGTCCGGCATGTGGAAGACCTCCCGCCCCTCACGGCCATGATGCGGCCCCTTGGCGATGCCGATCATGCAGACATCCTCTATGCCCATATCCTCCAATATCGTCCGGGCGGCGGACAATTGCCCCTTGCCGCCGTCGATCAGCACCAGGTCCGGCCATTCGCCGCTGTCGCGATCCGGGTCCTCGCGCGCCGCGCGGCCGAAGCGCCGCTCGAACATCTCCCGCATCATCGCGAAATCGTCGTTCGAGGTTTCCGGGTTCTTCATGTTGAACTTGCGGTAGGCGTTCTTGCGGAAGCCCTCCGGACCCGCGACGACCATCGCCCCCAGAGCATGAGCGCCCTGGATGTGACTGTTGTCGTAGATTTCGATGCGGTCGGGCACCCCGTCCAGCCCGAACGTCTCGACCATCTCCTCCAGCACCTTCGCCTGCGTCGTGGTTTCCGCCAGCCGCCGGTCGAGCGCCTCCACCGCGTTGCGCTGCGCCTGTTTGATGAGGCGGGTGCGGTCGCCCCGCTGTGGCACTTCGATCCGCACCCTGGACCCGATGCGCTCGGTCAGCGCCTGCGCCATCAGCTCGCATTCGGCGGGCGCCCGGTCGGCAAGGATCAGCTTGGGCGGCGGCACTTCCTCGTAAAATTGCGCCATGAAGCTGGCCAGCACCTCGTCCTCCGCCACTTCGGCGGTATGGACGGGGAAGAAGCTGCGATGGCCCCAATTCTGCCCACCGCGGATGAAGAAGGCCTGGATGCACATCGCCCCGCCCTTGGTCGCCAGGGCGAAGATGTCGGCGTCGCCCAGCCCCTCGGCATTGATCGCCTGGCTGCCCTGGATGAAGGTCAGCGCCTTCAGCCGGTCGCGCAGCACCGCCGCCTGCTCGAAGTCCATGGCGTCGGAAGCCGCCTGCATCGCCTCGCCCAGCTTCTTCTGCACGGCGGTCGATTTGCCGCCGAGGAAATCCTGCGCGTCCTTGACCAGCTCGCCATAGGCGGCATCGTCGATCCGGCCCACGCAAGGGGCGGAACAGCGGCGGATCTGATACAGGAGGCAGGGCCGCGAACGATTGGCAAAGAAGCTGTCGGTGCAGCTTCTGAGCAGGAACAGCTTCTGGAGCGCATTGATGGTTCGCGTCACCGATCCGGCGCTGGCAAAGGGGCCATAATAGCGCCCCTTATATTTGCGCGCGCCGCGATGCTTCTGGACACGGGGAAAGTCATGATCCTCGCGCAGCAGGATGAAGGGGAAGCTTTTGTCATCGCGCAGCAGGACATTATAGGGTGGCCGGAAACGCTTGATGAGCTGCGCCTCCAGCAGCAGGGCCTCCGCCTCGCTGTTGGTGGTGACGATCGTCATCGAGCGGGTCTGGGCGACCATGCGCTGGAGCCGCTTGGGCAGGCGGTCGACCTGGGTATAGTTGGTGACCCGGTTGCGCAGCGCGCGCGCCTTGCCGACATAAAGCACATCGCCGCGCGCATCCTGCATGCGATAGACGCCCGGGCGGGTCGGCAGGGTTTTGAGCGTCGTGCGGATCGCCTCCACGCCGGCCTCTATGTCGGGCTGGCTGCCGGTGACGGTGAAGGTGGCCTTGTCTTCATGAAAGCGATCGGGGGATTGGGGACGCGACATGAGGGAGAAATAGCGGGATGGTCCCGGATCGCAATGGCATGGGACTAAATTTCGGCCCGTCCTCGTTGATCCTTGGCTGGCCCTTCCTATCTTTCTGCGGCTGCCGGAACTGGTAGCGCTATCCTCCATAATGCGGTCCCTTCAGGGAGGCCGCTCCTCCTTGAAGGAAGAGCCGATCATGATCGTGAAAGCCTATGGCGCCCATGCCGCCGATAAGCCCTTGGAACCCACCGACATCGAACGCCGCGCGGCCGGCGAACATGACGTGCAGATCGCCATCGCCTATTGCGGCGTCTGCCATTCCGATCTTCACCAGGTCCGCTCCGAATGGAGCGGCACGCTTTACCCCTGCGTTCCCGGCCATGAGATCGTCGGCCATGTCACCGCCGTCGGCAACGGCGTCACCCGGTTCAAGGTCGGCGACACGGTCGGCGTCGGCTGCATGGTCGATAGCTGCCAGCATTGTTCGGCCTGCGACGAAGGGCTGGAGCAATATTGCGAGAACGGCTTTGTCGGCACCTATAACGGTCCGACGCCGGATGCGCCCGGTCATACGTTCGGCGGCTATTCGCAAAGCATCACCGTCAGCGAGAAGTTCGTCCTGAAGATCAACCATCCGGCGGATCGACTGGCGGCTGTGGCGCCGCTGCTCTGTGCAGGCATCACCACCTATTCGCCGCTGCGCCACTGGAATGTCGGACCCGGCAAGAAGGTCGGTATCGTCGGGATCGGTGGGCTCGGCCATATGGGGGTGAAGCTCGCCCATGCCATGGGCGCCCATGTCGTCGCCTTCACGACTTCGGAAAGCAAGCGGCAGGATGCGCTGGACCTTGGCGCCGATGAAGTCATCATCTCGCGCGATCCGGACCAGATGGCCGCCCATGGTGGAAGTTTCGACTTCATCCTGAACACGGTGGCCGCCAGCCATGATCTCGATGCCTTCACCACCTTGCTGAAGCGCGACGGCACGATGTGCCTGGTGGGCGTACCGGAACATCCGCACCCTTCGCCCAGCGTCGGCGTGCTGATCTTCGGGCGCAAGTCGATTGCCGGCTCATTGATCGGCGGCATTGCCGAAACGCAGGAGATGCTCGATTTCTGCGCGGAAAAGGGCATCACGGCGGACATCGAGATGATCGCGATGCAGGACATCGAAACCGCCTATGACCGGATGCAGAAGAGCGACGTCAAATATCGCTTCGTCATCGATAGCGCGTCGCTGGCGGCAGCCTGATCGGCAGATCAATGGCCGGCCCCATCACCGGCCATTGATCGACCCCGCGCCTGCCCTCCCCGAATGCAGATATGGGTTCCTGCGAAGGTGGAAACTCCGTTCCGCCCTCGTCTGCTAAGGATGGTCTGCCCGAAAACTCCAACGCAGAGCGGATTGATCCTGTCGTATCCGTTCGGCTTCCCCACCCTTTATTCGCCGCCTTTGACGAGCCAGCAGGTGATCCCACAGGCTTGAACGGCGCTCCAGAGCGCGCTGCGTTAAATCGGGCGCAGGTTGCGCGCTCCAGGTTTCTGTAGTCGCATCCTTTTAAGCAGGAACCGGTCGCCATCCTTCGACAGGCTAGGACTGGCTTTTCTGCACGATGCTCTGAAACCACTTCACCGCCCAAAGAAAAAGGCCAGCGCGAACCGCACTGGCCTTTCTATTCAACCCTCGGCAGTGTCTGTCAGACGCTCGGGCCAAGCCCCCTGATCGCGTCATCGACCAGAAGCTTATCGGCCTGCGCATCATGGCCCTGAGCGATCAGCGCCGCCGCGGCGCCGGTCGCGGCGTTCACCGCCTTGGACCGAATGCCCGCGACCGCCGCACGCTCAGCCGCGCCGATCTTGTCCTCCGCCATCTTCTGACGACGCGCGACCAGCGCGACGGCATTGGCCCTGGCGTCCTCCAGCAGCGTTGCCGCTTCATGCTCGGCCGACTTGCGCATCGCCTCCGCCTCGCCGGCGGCAGCCGCCAGCCTGGCTTCATATTCGGCCTTGAGCGCTTCGGCTTCGGCGCGAAGCTTGGAGGCTTCCTCCAACTGCGCCTTAATCTGCGCGATCCGGCCATCCAGCGCGCCGCCGATCAGACCGGGCACCTTCTTGATCAACAGGATCAGGATGAACACCGCCATCGCCAGACTGACCCAGGCCGTGGCATCCATGCCGACGGCCTTCGGGTCGGTGTGCGGGGCCACGCCTTCGTGAGCGACGGTGCCGACCGGCTCCATCCCCTCCGAATGGATCGCCTCATTCAGGTGCGGGGCTTCCGTCTCGCTATGCTGTGCTGCTGCCTCAGCCATGGGCCAGTGCCGCCTTTACTGCGTTGCGGGCTGCATCTTCCGACGCGTTGACGCCGGAAATGCGAGCCACCATGTCGCGCGCTGCATCAGCGGCAACGGTTTCAATCTCTGCCATGGCTGCGTCGGTGGCAGCCTTGATACGGGCTTCGGCCGCATTGATCTGGCCTGCAATGTCCGCATCGGCGGCGGCCAGCTTGGCTTCCGAAGCCTTGGCTGCCTCCACCTTCGCCTTGGCCAGGCTGGCCTGGACGGCAGCACGGCTTTCGGCGTCGCGGGCGCGATAGTCGGCCTCCGCCTCATCGGCGCGGGCGAAAGCCGCCTTGGCGGCATCCAGATCGCCGGTGATCTTCGCGTCGCGCGCATCGGCCGTCGCCTGAACCTTTGGCACCATGCCGAGGCCGATGACGAAGAAAACGAAACCGAATGTCAGCAGCAGCCAGAAGATCTGCGATGAATAGGTTTCGGCAATTTGCGCGATTTGAGGCATTTTTTCGGGTCCGTCCGATCAGGGCGCGGTCAATCAGAGGACGGGCATGGCGGCCGACTGGCCATCCCTGCCCGCCCCAAAGCGGCTGTTCAGGCCACGAACACCAGGATCATGGCGATAACGAACGCCAGCAGACCCAGAAGTTCCGCGGCGGCGAAGCCGATGAACAGGCGGCCCTGCTGGCCGTCGGCAGCGCCGGGGTTGCGCAGCGCGCCTTCGAGGAACGAGCTGAAGACGTTGCCCACACCGAGGGCGGCGATGCCCGCACCGATGGCGGCCAGGCCAGCACCGAGCAGCTTTGCGGCTTCTGCGTCCATGTTATAAACTCCTTTTCTAAACTCTATTCGAACGTTGAGGTAATGGCGGAAAATCAGTGCAGGTTCTCGGCATCGTTGATGTAGACCGAGGTCAGCAGCGCGAACACATAGGCCTGGATCACCGCCACCAGCACTTCCAGGGCGCTGATGCCGATCATCAGGATGAAGCTGGCGGCGCCGACGGTCAGGCCAAGCGCAGGGCTGGCATTGGCGCTGTTGATGACGAAACCTGCGAGCACCTTCAAAAGCACGTGCCCGGCGGTCATCGCGACGAACAGTCGCAGGCCAAGGCTGAACGGACGCACCATGAAGGAAACGAGTTCGATGAAGAAGAGCGGCACCACCATCAGCGCCGGGGTGCCGTGCGGCACGAACAGCGAGAAGAAGTGCAGGCCATGCTTGTAGAAGCCCACCGCCAGCACGATCGAGAAGCTCATGATCGCGAGCACGCCGGTCGCGGTGAAATGGCTGGTGAAGGTGAAGGGATGCAGGCCGACCAGACCCAGCGGCAGCAGGCCCAGCAGGTTCGCCAGCAGGATGAACATGAACAGCGAGAAGACGTAGGGAATGTACTTCTTGCCGCCCTCGCCCACATTGGCGATCAGCAGGCTCTTGATGAAGCCGGTCATATATTCGACCGCCATCTGCCAGCGGCCGGGAACCAGTTCGCGCTTCATGCCGCCGACGACGAAGATCCAAAGCACCACGGCGGCCGCCACCATATAGAGCGCGCTGTTGGTGAAAGCGATGTTGAAGCCGCCGATCGACAGATGATCCGTACCGAACAGCGGTTCGATCGCAAACTGGTGCATCGGATCGATTTTGCCGGATTCTGCCACGCTGGACCCCTGTAACGTCTTTGCCTTCGGACTAAGATAAAAGCGTCCCTATCGGTCGGGACGCTTCGTCGTCGTCAATCTGATGATGTTCCTGAAAGCCGCCACGATCCCGAGACCGAGGAATGCCAGCAGGAGCCATGGGGATGTCCGCAGAAAGTAGTCCAGAGTCCCACCAACCACGGCACCGCCAGCAAGACCGCCGATCAGCTCCGCGAGAACCCTGTTGCCGAGACGCGACCCATCGTCCGCCTGCTGCACCTGTGTCCCCTGTCTGACCTTTTCGGCATGTTCGGCCTGCGCGATCCGCTCCTCCAAAGAAGCGATGCGCGCATCTTCCCCCGCCGGGTCCTGCCCCGGTGCATCCGCCGCCATCCAGCCATCCTTTCCGTCAAGGCTTTAAAAGCCAACGTCAGGCGGCATGGCGCTTGCGGCTGCACCCGTCAAGGCGCGGCCCGTTTAGAAAGGGCTTTCAGGAGTGTCAACCGTCGTTGGGCCAGAGAATTTCCTGTCCGAACGAAGCTGGGTCCAAAGTCCACTAGCCCGGCAAGTCCGGCCTGAGGTAAATCACCCCGCCGTGGCGCAATAGGCCGGCAGCGCGATGGGGCCCGCGCCCTTGGTCTGCCACGCGCCCGCGCCGATCCGATAGACCTGTCCGGGCTTCACCCTGCTGCTGAGCGTCTGGCATCCCGTCGCCGCCGCCACATCCTGCACGGTTACGCCGCGCTTGCCGGCAAGGTCGGTATAGGCGGCCCTGCGCTTGATGTTGATCGATTCGACTTCCTGCCGCACCGCGTCGCTCACCGAACCGGCAATGCCGAGATAGCCGTCGGCCTGCTCGCCCACCGCCCCCGCGCTCATCGCGGCGGCGACCGCGCCCGACTGCGCCCGCGCCGGAGAGGTCATGGCCAGGCCGGTCGCCAGCACCACCGCGGCAGAGGCGGCGATCATCAAAAATTTGCGTGTCATTGCGGGAACAACTCCGGGTTATTCTGGATCAAATCTTGCGCATCGCGCTGCAGGCGAACAACGACCTCCTGCTGCACCTTCACGTTGAGGTTGATCTCTATCGGCTTATCGGGCGCCTTCACCTGGATGCAGCCTCCCAAGGCCAGACCGGCGAAGCCCGCCGCGATGATCGTTCGCTTCTTCATTTCTGCTCCCCATTTCGCATAGTTTCGCTTTCGGCAGGCTGAACTGCAACCCCCTCCTGGCCGATCGTGGCCCGCATCTTCTCCTGCATCTGGTCGCCTATGCTGTTTTGTATGAGCGTTGACGGATCAATGAAGGACTGCGCGGTTCCCAGAAGGCCCCGGAAGGGAGCGGCGATCCGCACGTTGAAGATGAAGGGCAGGCCCGTGAAATTCCGCGCCAGACCCGCCGGCGCCCCACCGATCTGCCCGCGATTGACGCCGTTGAAGACGACGTTCGTCACCATCTCTCCATCCAGCGCGCCGTCCATCAATATGGTGAGGCATTTATACTGGAGATTCTTGAGCGCATCGAAGGCCAGCCGCCCCATCGCGCCCAATTGCTCGTTCGATACCGGCCCCACATAGGAAAGGGTCCCCGACTGGCGCGTCGGATCGCAGGGGATGGTGGGCAGCACGCCTTCCGGCATCATCAGCGGCGGCATGCCTTGCTGCCGCGCGGTCAGCACGCCCCCCGCCACGCGCCCGCCCTGCGCGTTGAAGATCAGAGGCATGATGCCGTCGAACGTACCCGTGGCGGAAATATTCTTGAGGTCCATCGCCTGGATGAAGGCGCCCGCATCCAGACCGATGACGCGGAAGGTCAGATAACGGTCCACATCCGCGCTGAAATCCATCGTTGTCGGCAGCAGGACCAGCTCCCCGCCGGAAAAGGGCCAGCCGCCCCCTTCGATCCGCACCTTCTGCCCCGCCTCCAGCCGATAGCGCACAAGGCCGTCGCGAACCTCTACACCCGGATTGACCGACCTGATTCGCACTTCCTGCCCCGGCGCGCTGACGAGACCGAGCAGATCGATGAAACGCAGTTCGCCGGACAACCCCTCCACCGGACCGAAAGCCGCCGCCAGGCTGGCATTGTCGGTCCGGAACAGACCATCGCTGGTCACATGCGTCCCGTTCCAGCGGATATGCCCTTCCCCGCTGACCTGCGCCGTCACATTGGCCACTACGCCAAGGGCGAGGCGGGTCACATCCTCCGGCTGGAGACCAGGACCAAAGGACAGTGCCGGAACCGCCAGATCCGCCTTGCCTCGCCCACTGCTCAGGTCATGCGCGATGACTGCCCGGGCGACCAGCGCATCATTGCGCGGCACCCGCAACGATCCTGTCGCTGCGATCTTCGAATCCTTCAACGTCAGCGCGAAGTCGGGAACATTCAGCGGTTCGAACCGGCCCGGCGCCTGCGCATCGCGCACCGTCATCCCGGCCGCCAGCTTCAGCGCGCCCCCGGCGAAGCTCCAGTCGCCCGCGCCATTTTCGACGATCAGCGGCACGGACCCGATCCGGCCGCCTGCCCCCGTCAACCTGCCGCCCAAGCCCTTGGCCGTGGCGTTGCCGGTCAGCGTCGCCGCGCTCAACCGAACAGGCGAATCCTGCGGACCGATCGCCAGATCGGCATTGGCAAGTGCAAAACCCTGCTGTCCCAGGGCGAAACGAGCGCTATCGGCGGAAAGGCGCATTGGGCTGTCGCCGCTTTTGCCCGCCAATGCGAGTTTGCGGATTTCAGCGCCGCCACTCACACCGCCCGGCCCAACGGCAAGCAGCGCCTGCCCGACGGGGCACAGCGTCTGCCGGGTCCGCCCCAGCGAAAAATTGCCATAGCGCGCCTCGATCAGCGAGATGGGCACGCAATGCGGGTTGATCGCCAATATACCCTTGGCGTTCATCCGTCCTTCGACGGGCGCCACCAGCCCGCGCAGCCTTCCACCGGGAAGCGGCCCGTCGAGCCGCACCTGCGTCGAGAAGCGCGTATCGCCCTTCGGCCCCGCAACGAACCGCACCGGCTCCAGACTCAACCTGGCATCGCCCGCCGCATAGGGCTCAAGGAACAATTGTCCGCCAAAGCCGCCGCCCGGCCTCCGCCCCAGCCGCAGCGCCGCCCTCGGCAATCCGCCGCCCTCCGTCGTGATCGCTCCGTCGAGCGCCCAGTCGATCGCCTGCCCGGCCCTGCCAGGCCAGCCGATGGTCACGCGACCTTCCCCGGCTATGGCGATCCGCGCACCGCTGCGCGCCGAAAAGCGGGTGTCGGTCAAGGCCAGGCTGCCCGCCTTCCCTTGCTGAGCGAAGGCCAGGGTGGTTTGCAGGACATTGTCCGCGCCGGCGCGGCGCGCGGCATCGGCCAGGCGCGCGACCAGCGGCCCAACGGGCGTCCCGGCCGTAGATTCGCGCGCAGCCGCCAGGGGATCGCGGCCGGCGAACCGCAACTGCCGAACGGACAGCCGCCCCTCAAGACCCATATCGCCCTTGCCGACATGCCAGGCGCCCCGAAAGTCGGCGGGTCCGGCCAATGCGGCGCCGGCCGACAGAGCCGTCGCCCCGATTCGCGCTCGCCCGGCGGTCTTGGCAGCCGTTCCGTCGAAATCGATCCGGCCTGAGGGGCGCGCCAGAACCATGCCGCCGGACTTGAGCGCTTCCCCCGTCAGGTCGACGCGGCCGGTCCAGCGATCCAACGCCTTGCCGAGCCAGACATCCACATCCGCAGCCGGTTTCGCCATGGCGATGCCGGCATCGCGACAGGCCAGCGCTGCGCCGCGCAACGGGCCGGAGAGATGCGGGCGTCCGTCCTGCATGGCAACATCCAGCATCGCCCGCAGGTCGGCCAGCCCGCATCCCTCGCCGCCCCCATTCGGCATCGCCGCCGCCAGCCTGCCCCGGAAGCCCGATCGCAGATTCCCCTTCCCCTCTATCTGCATGCCGATCGGGCCGGCATCGGTGTCCAGCCGCAGTCGCGCATCGCTGAGCGCCAGCAGAATGTCCGGCAGGCTGAAGGGCGCCGTGGATTTCGGGTCGCGGAATTTGTCGACCTCTCCCAGCTTCAGCACGCCATTGTGCAACGACCCCCGCATCCTAACGCCGCCGGCCCGCACCGCCGCCACTTGCGGGGTCAGCCCTGTGAATGCGATGTCGACCTCCACCCAGCGCGCCGTCAAATCGGGACGAGCAGGATCGCCCAGCACGATATTCTCGATCCGCTGGGTGCGAAGGCCTATGTCCGTCAGATCATAGCTGCCCTGCACGCCACGCCGGTTGAGTTCGCGGCTGATGAAATTTTCTGCGATGGGCGCGCGCTGCGTCCACAGCGCGGCAAGGATCAGCGCCAGCGACCCCGTGCCCACTCCAAGCCAGCGGAGCCAGCCCCGGCGAATCTCCTTTTCGCCGTCTTCATCTTCCATGCTTCTGGTCAAACCCGCGTGCTCAAGTCCGTAACGCCTGCATAACGTCCGATCACTCCTAAATATCCTTGCCCGATAAATCCGCAATGAATAGCGTCCCCCTTCGCATGCGGGGGACAGGTAAGACTTTGCCGGATCAGGATTTGAAGGCTACGCACGACGGCGTCGGGCATCGCGCCCGGCTGCGCCGGAAACTGGCGGAGAGCGGCGGCGAAGCGTTGCATGATCATGAACTGATCGAATATCTGCTGGCGCTGGCCATACCCCGTCGCGACACGAAACCACTGGCAAAGGCGCTGCTGCGCGAATTCGATGGCATCGGTGGGCTGATGGCGGCTGACTGGCAGGCGATTGCCCGCATTCCCGGCATGGGCGACACCAGCATCGCCGCGATCAAGATCGTCCAGGCGACGATGCTGCGGATGCTACGCAACGAGGTGGCGGAGAAGCCGGTGCTGGCCAGCTGGCAGGCGCTGCTCGACTATCTGCGCGCCGACATGGCCTTTCTGACGGTGGAGCGGGTGCGGGTGTTGCACCTCAACAGCCGGAACATGCTGATCCGCGACGAGCATATGGGCGACGGTTCGATCGACCAGGCGGCGATTTATACCCGGGAGGTTATTCGACGGGCGATCGACCTTGGCTCGGCAGCGTTGATCCTTGTGCACAATCATCCCAGCGGATCGCCGGAACCAAGCCGTCAGGATATAGAAATCACCCGGCAGATCGCGGAAGCGGGCAAGCGGCTCAACATCGCCGTGCATGACCATATCATCATAGGGACACAGGGGCACAGCAGCCTGCGTGCGAAAGGGCTGATCTAGGGACCGTGCATCGAAGCGGCCGGGAGGGATGTCTCAGGAGGGCCGAAAACAGGCGACGCCTGGCCCGCAACGGCAACTAAGCGCCAAACCCCACCGAAAGAAACTCCGGAACCGGTCCGTTCCAGCCTTCGTCCGGACCATCGTCCACCGGTTCCGGCCGCCGCGGCCGGGCGCCATTGCCTTCCGGCCGCGCCGCACGCGGTTCTTCACGGCGGCGGTCGTCGCGGCGCTTGTCGGACTTGCGGTCGTCCTTCCGATCCCTGCCCGAGCGGCGCGGTTCCTCCTTCGCCTTTTCGGCGGGAGCAGCAGCGACCGGCGCGTCGATGGTCTCGATCTTCTGCTTGATCAGCTTCTGGATATTGTCGATCGCCTCGGCATCGTCAGACGTCACGAAGGTATAGGCTACGCCCTTCGCCCCTGCGCGGCCCGTGCGGCCGATGCGATGGACATAATCGTCGGGATGCCAGGGCGCGTCGAAATTGAACACATGGCTCACGCCCTTGATGTCCAGTCCGCGCGCCGCAACGTCGGACGCCACCAATATGTTCACCGTCCCCGCCCGGAACCGCTCCAGTTCCGCGATGCGCGCGGACTGGTCGATGTCGCCGTGAATCTCGCCCGATTTGAAGCCATGGCGCTGAAGGCTCTTGTTGAGTTCACGCACCGTGGTCTTGCGGTTGCAGAAGATCACCGCGCTCTGCACGTCCTCGGCATCCAGCATCGCGCGCAGGGCCTCCCGCTTCTTGCGCGAATCGACCTTCACCAGACGCTGGGTGATGTTGGTCGAGGCTGTGGCGGGCCGCGCCACCTCGATCGACTTGGGATTGCTGAGGAACCGGTCGGCCAGCTTCTTGATCACCGGGGGCATGGTCGCGGAGAACAGCAGCGTCTGCCGCTGGGCGGGCAGCTTGGTGCAAATCTCCTCGATGTCCGGGATGAAGCCCATGTCGAGCATCCGGTCCGCTTCGTCGATCACCAGCATGCTGCAGCCGTTGAGCAATATCTTGCCCCGCTGGAACAGGTCCATCAGCCGCCCCGGCGTCGCGATCAGCACGTCGACGCCTTTTTCCAGGGCTTTGAGCTGATCGCCCATCTGCACGCCGCCGATCAGCAGCGCCATGTTGAGCTTGTGATACTTCCCGTATTTCTCGAAATTCTCGGCCACCTGGGCAGCGAGTTCACGCGTCGGCTCCAGGATCAGCGATCGCGGCATCAGCGCGCGTGCGCGGCCATGGGCGAGGATGTCGATCATCGGCAGCACGAAGCTGGCGGTCTTGCCCGTTCCCGTCTGCGCGATGCCGATGATGTCCTTCATCATCAGCACGGGCGGGATCGCCTGCGCCTGAATCGGCGTGGGCGTGTCATATCCGGCCTCGGTAACGGCCTTCAATAATTCGTCGGAAAGGCCGAGATCGGCAAAAGTCATTCAGATGTCCGGGACAGGAGGCTCTCCACCGCACGAAAACGCGCAGGGAAATCGGGCGCGCCTTGCGGAAATATCGGCCTCTTGTCAAGAAAATCGCGAAGATGATGCGGTCAATCGTCCGGTTCGGCCTGCTCCAGCCGGCGGAAACCCTCGATCGCGCAACTGGCCCCGCTCCGCGCCTGCAATTCGTCGCGCCCGGAACAGAGCGAGCCGTCCTCATCGGGCTCGACATAGAATCCGGAATAGAAACCCATGCTGTTGCACCCGCGCTCCAGCCTTGCGCGATAGCGGTGATTATCAGCCAGCAGCAGATCTATGGCATTGTCCATCACTATGCTTGCCGACCGAATCGATCGCAGCGCGATGCAGCGCGGCCCCTTCTTCTCCTTCCAGTCATTCCGCGCCTCCGGCGTGGGACGCGCGGGCGCACGCCCCTTCCTTGCCATCGGCACGCGGATGATGACACGCTGCTCGATCGTCAGTTGCGCCCATTGCACGGGCTCGGCGGCTGACGCGGACAACAGCAGCAGGACGGAATGAAACAAGTCGAACCCCTTTTGGGACGCGGACGCTATGGGCCAAAGGTTGAACCGTCGATGAATTCCAAGGCATAGGACAGTCCCATGATAGGACAAGATGTTATCGCCCGATTCACGGCCCTGCTGGGGGAAAAGCGCGTCGTGACCGATGCGGACGACATCGCCCCGTGGGTCAGCGACTGGCGCGGACGCTATCACGGCGCTGCCGCCGCCATTCTTCAGCCGGAATCGACCGGCCAGGTCGCCGCTGCGGTCCGCCTTGCCGCCGACCTTGGCGTGCCGCTGGTGCCGCAGGGTGGCAACACTTCCATGGTGGGCGGCGCCACGCCCCCGGCGGACGGTTCTGCGCTGATCCTGTCGCTCCGCCGGATGAACCATATCCGCAGCCTGTCTCCGCACGACAATCTTGCCGTCTGCGAAGCGGGGGTCATCCTCTCCAACCTCCACGATGCCGCCGCCGCCGTTGGCCGCCGCTTTCCACTGAGCCTTGGGGCCAAGGGTTCGGCCACCATCGGCGGGCTCATCTCCACCAATGCCGGCGGAACCCAGGTGCTGCGCCACGGCACGATGCGCGCGCTGGTCGAGGGGATTGAGGCTGTCCTGCCGGACGGCGGCATCTTCCATGGCCTGGATGCCCTCAAGAAGGACAATCGCGGCTATGACATCAAGCAATTGCTGATCGGCGCCGAAGGGACTTTGGGAATCGTCACCGCCGCCGCGCTGCGCCTGGTGCCCGCCATTGCGGCCCGCGCCGTCGGCTGGATCGGCGTCTCCTCCCCTGCCGATGCGCTGGCCCTGCTCCGGCTTTGCGAAGCCCATCTGGGCGACAGCGTCGAAGGGTTCGAAGTGATCGCGGACGACGGCCTGGGCCATGTCCTGTCGCATGTTCCCGGCACCCGCTGCCCGATAGCAACGCGCACGCCCTGGCATGTGCTGGTAGAGGTCGACCATGGCGACCCGCGCGATCCGACGCCCGCCGACCGGCTGGAGAGCGCGCTGGCCGATGCGTTGGAACAGGGCCTCGCCGTCGACGCCGCCATCGCCGCCAATGAAGCGCAGGCGGAAGCCTTCTGGCGCATCCGCGAATCGCTCTCCGAATCCGAACGGGCGCAGGGACCGGCGCTGCAATATGACATCAGCGTGCCGGTTGCGCGGATGCCCGCCTTCATGATCGAAGCCGCGGCAGCGGCGGAAAGGGCCTTTCCCGGCACCACCGCCTCCTCCTTCGGTCATCTGGGGGACGGCAACGTCCATTTCCATGTCCGCGCGCCCCGGGGCACGACCGACGGTCCGGCATGGATCGCGGCGGAGGGTCAGGCGATCAACAGCTTCGTCCATGATGCGGTGGTCGCGGCAGGCGGCTCCATCTCCGCCGAACATGGCATCGGCCAGATGAAGCGCGCCGAACTCGGCCGCCTCTCCAGCCCCGCGCGCCTCCACGCCCTGCGCGCGGTCAAGGCCGCATTCGATCCGCAGGGCATCATGAATCCGGACAAGCTGATCCCCCGTCCGGAGGAAGGCTGAAGCCAGCCCCGGCCGCAGCACCGGGCATCGACAAAGCGATTGCCTCCCGCGTCCAAGGGCTTTATCCCCCTCGGCCCAGTATCAGGCTAGCGGCGCAAGGGAAAATGCGCCGCTTTTTGTTGGAAATGGACTAGCACATCATGGCAAGCGCGCCCGCGAACGGCCTTCCCGTCTTCTACAACGATCTCATTCCGCTGAGCAGCGTCGATCACGCCGCCTGGCGGAGCCGCACCGTCGATTCAGCGCCGTTCCTGACGACGCAGCACGCCATTCCGCTGACCGTGGACGAATTCGTCGCCGCCCAGCGCTTCGTGCCGATCATCTTCTCCGCCGGGGACGAGCCCGTTCCCCTGGCGCTGATGGGCCTCAACGAAGGCGTCAACACCTTCCTCGACGATGATGGCAAGCTGCGTGGCCCGGCCTATGTCCCCGCCTATGTCCGCCGCTATCCCTGGATGCTGGCGAAGTTGCGCCCCGACAGCGACGAACTCTCGCTCTGCTTCGATCCGACCAGCGACGCGCTCGGTACGTTCGAAGAGGGCCAGCCGCTGTTCGAAGACGGCAAGCCCAGCGAACTGACGCAGGGCGTGCTCAAATTCTGCGAGGATTTCGAACAGGCAGCGGCGCGTACCGGCCAGTTCATGAAGGATCTGAAGGATCTCGACCTGCTGATGGACGGCGAAGTCGCCATCCAGGTGCCCGGCAATGACCAACCCTTCGTCTATCGCGGCTTCCGCATGGTGAACGAGGAAAAGCTGCGCGACATGCGCGGCGACCAGCTCCGCAAGATCAGCCAGAACGGCATGCTGCCGCTCATTTACGCGCATCTCTTCTCGCTGCAGCTCATGCGGGAACTGTTCGAGGCGCAGGTTTCGCAGGGCAAGGGCCCGATCGCCGTCCCGGCAGCGCCCCAGACAGCGGATGCCCAACCAAATTAAGCATTCATGACAGATATTTAAGGAAAAAGGTTGCGCGGTGCCACTTGAAACTCCGCGCGGCTTTCTCTATTTACTGAACATACGGCGCACCTGCCCCCCTTTCGGGTGTGTCGTATGGGCGCCTCCCCCTTTGGAGGCGTCTCCTCCCTGAACCTTGGCCACCCCATGCGAATCGCATGGGGTGGTTTTTTATTGGCTGAAGGAAATGGCGCGGGTTTCCCTTGACGACGCCGACGCGCCCTCCTAAAGGCGGCTCCCTACTCGCCGCCCAGCGCGGCCTGTGGCCCCTTCGTCTAGCGGTCAGGACGCGGCCCTCTCACGGCTGAAACACGGGTTCGATTCCCGTAGGGGTCACCATTTCGCGGTCAAGGCGCGAAAAACAAGGCTTTCTGCCGTCTCCACCGTCCGCTGGTATAGCGGATGGGTATAGCGAGACTTATATGGTGCAGATGGCCACCCCCTGGAAACATCCCCGATCGGGCATCTTCTACGTCTACCGGCAAATTCCGGAGCGCCTGCGACCCGAAATGGGCGGCAAGCAATTCTACAAGGTCTCTTTGGGGACGCGCGAGCCGGCTGAAGCAGCCCGGCTGTTCGTGCTCGCCAATGCCGAGTGCCAGCGATTGATGGACGAGGCGGCCGAGAGAGTTGCGGCTCAGGCCGTGGCCGACGAAATCTCCCCAGAGCGGGCATCGGCAATCGTAACGGGGTTTCTTGCGACGACCAGGCCGGAAAACCTCTTCTATCCCTACACGTCGCTCGAGCTCACCTGGTGGATCGAGGAGACCTGTGTGCGCCTCCATGGCTTCGAGGCGGAGCGCTATGTGCCAAGGCTCAAATCAGACCTTTCGCGAGAGCCGCATCGCGGCCGCGGCAAGCTGCTCGCTGGCGACCAGTGGCTGAACTTCATCCGTGAAAAGCCGAGGTCGGTCTGGATCAAGGTCTGTGACGAAGTGCTGGTTCCGCTGTTTCGGGAGGCAGATCCCCCGGTCAAGCGGATCCCGGCAAACGAAAATGCACTGATGGACGCGTGGAACGCTCGGGTTCGGGACGACAATGCCCGGTTTCATGCGGAAGTCGAGGGGCCAATCCGACACGCCAGTCATTCGCGACTCCGGCCGGATCTGCGCTTTGAGGAGCTGGTCACGCTCTGGGCAGCAAAACGCAGCCCCCGGCCTCAGTCGGTCCACGAAGTCCGTAAGTCCGTTCAGGACCTGATCGCCTTCCTCGGCGACATTCCCGTCTCCCAGTTCACCAAGGACATGCTGTTGGATTATCGGGATGCGGGAGCAGACCTGCCGCTCGGCATGCCGCGCGCCGACCAGGCGATGCCGTTTCCAGAACGGGTGGCGAAATATCGGGACGCCGTCGGGCGCAAGGTCAGTCCCACGACCGTAAAGAAGCGGATCGGCGCTATCCAGACCTTGCTCAGCTTCGCCGAGAGGGAGCGGTGGGTCGATGGAAATGTCGGCGCTAGAGTTACGGTCGATGGGGCGGGCAAAGCGAAGACGTCGCGGCGAACCTTCCGTCAGGACGAATTGCAAGCGCTGTTCGCGAGCGATCTCTTCCTCCACCCCGATAGCCTCGTTTCCCGCCGAGCGGCAATCAGCGATCTCACCCTCTACTGGCTGTTCCTGCTTGGCCTGACGTCCGGTGCCCGCATCGAGGAGATCGGCCAGGCTCATCTGTCTGACGTCAGGACGGATGCTGGCATCCACTATATCGACATCACCGACTATGTGAACGAAGGCGATCTGGAGAAGGAGCGGGCTGCGAAGTCGGTCAAGACCGATGGCTCCCGCCGCATCATTCCCCTCCACGACCGCCTGCTTGAAGCAGGCTTCCTAAGCTATGTGGAAGCGCTTCGGGATCGGGGGCAGCATCGCCTGTTTCCAGACCTTAAGGCCAACAGCTTCGATAAGGTTACCAAGGAAGCCAGTCGGCGTGCCAATCGCCATATCGACAAGGTTCTGTCTACCGATAAGCGCATCGTTTTCCATTCGTTCCGTCATACCTTCAAGGATCAGGGGCGCGAGGCTGAAATCCAGGAACGCATCCTGGATCAGCTCTGCGGTCATTCGCCAACTAGTGTTGGCGGAAACTATGGTCAGGGAGTCGGCATAGCGTCGCTCAAGCGGAACCTTGATCGCATGACGTTCGAGGCTGTCGCGTGGCAACCTATCATCGAAGCAGCGGGACGCGTGGATTGGGCAGAACTGATGAAGAAACGCGCAACATGATGAGCGTCAATCCTTAGGCAGGCTGCCCAACAGCATGATACGAATGGCCGCGTGGGCGCCACCGTGTTGGGCGCAGCCCAGTCTCGAAGTGAAACGGCTTATCGCGTTTGGATGCCGGTAAGTCCTCGACCTTTTGTTGTCGTTCAGGCGCCAAATCCCGACGTCCAGCTGGAGACAGTCCTGTTCGGGCAGCTCGCGACCAGATCTCGTCGTTCAGCAGGACGTGTTTAAATGTCTGACCATGTCAAAACCTGTCATTGGTATACGTCTGACCATCCGGGCAGCAGCAGCCGACATAGCGGCCGTTCGACGGCTTGAGGCAGCTCCCAAAAACCTGCCTTTCATTCATCAGGCCTGTCAAACGGCGTTCAAAAGGGACCCCCGATCGGCGTCGAAGAGGGACCCCCTTTTCAGATAATATGATGCTGGTTTGTTGAAGATGGCCTTGCGCTGCGTGCGGCGGAGG